>VGYW01000082.1 GCA_016872875.1 Planctomycetota bacterium
TTCCCGCGTTTTCGCGCGAAAGCGCGACAATCGCTTCCGTACCTCCCCAAGTGTGGGATACGGTGCGGCAGCGCGATGGCACCCAAGAGAGCCGCCACCCGCCAAAGTCCCTGCCGCCGGCTCGGCCAGCGCTGGCCCCACGGCCACGATTGTCGCGCTTTCGCGCGAAAGCGCGACAATCGCTTCCGGACCTCCCCAAGTGTGGGATACGGCGCGGCGCCACAACGGCACCCAAGAGGCCCGCCACGCGCCAAAGTCCCTGCCGCCGGCTCGGCCAGCGCTGGCCCCCAGGTGGCGATTGTCGCGCTTTCGCGCGAAACCGCGACAAAGCACTCCGGGCTTGCTCAAGTGCGGATGGACCACGCCAGTGAGGATGCGCCCAGGTGTGAGAGGCCGGAGCAGGGCGCGGCAACCGTTTCGTTTGGCTAGCCCACACTGCTGGGGCCCTGCAAGTCCCAAAAGCGCGCTTGACGCGGCGAAGCCCATCTCTATCATGTTGCAGGAGCAGGCTTGGCCTGGGTGGCGATCAGGAAACCTTCAGGGAAAGGAGAGCGGGCTTGTTTAGAATAGCGGCTCGGGTGATAGGGGTGGGGGTGTTGCTCGTCGTGGCCGGCTGCGGCGGGCCGAGGTACATCAAGGACACGACGAGCGCCGCGCCTCCGGGCGCGAACTGGGCCAGGGCGGGCGACGCGGCCTCGGTCGCACTCGCCGTGGGCTGGTGTACCGATGCCGACCCTGAGAAGGCGGGCCAGACCGCGGCGGCCAACGCCATTCAGGCCCTCGGCTGCCCGGCCAAGGGCGTCATCTTCTACGAGTACTTCCCGAGGATGGCGAAGGACAAGGCGGGCAAGGACAAGGAGGTGCCGGACACCGACAAGGAGAAGAAGGCGAACAGCGGCGTCCGCGCCGCGGCGAAGGACGTGCCCGTCATCGGCGCCCGCGCACGCTCCCTCGTCACCGGCGGCACCAAGCTCACCGACACCGTGGCCGTCCTGGCCATCGGCGGCGAAAAGGTGGCGTGCAAGGCTGTCAAGGAGCGCCTCGAGGACGCCCGCTTCGCCGTCGGAAAGAAGCTCGCCGATGCCCTCAAAGGCGTCCAGGACCTCAAGCTCATCTTCGCCCTCTCCGAGATGAACCTGTCGTTCGACACCAAGCCCAACGTGTCGGTCGAGGACCTCATCAAGGGGGTCCAGGAGGCGGCGGGCAAGGAGGTCGTGCTCTTCGGCGGCAATTGCATGCCCAACGACTACGAGACCGACAAGGGCGGGGTCCAGTTCTTCAACGGCCAGGTGCTCGCGGGCCACGTCGTCGCGATGGGCATCGGCGGGCCGCTCACCGTCGCCGCCAACCACCACAACGAGTTCGAACCCTCCTTCGACATCGTCACCGTCACCAAGGCCGAGGACAAGTGGGTCTACGAACTCGACGGCAAGCCGGCCCCCGAGGTCTACCGCCTCATCCGAGGCATGAAGCCGAAGGATGAGTTCACGAGCGACTGGCAGCACCCCGTCGGTGTCGTCGTCGCCCCCTTCAAGGTCTACCTCCGCATGGTCCTCGCCGAGGACAAGGAGAAGAAGGCCCTCCAATTCGTCGCGCCCGTGCCCGTGGGCACGCGCGTCAAAATCCTCAAGGGCGGGGCCGACGGCGCCGCCATCCTGGCCTCGGCTCGCAAGGGCACGCTCGACATGCTGAGGAAGGCGGGCGACGCGAAGCCGCTCGCCGTGCTCCTCTCCGACTGCTGTGCCCGCGGCATGCGGCTCGCCCAGTTTGGCAAGCCGGGCGATTGCGAGATCGCGGGCGGTGTGCTCCCTGCCCTGGGCGTGCGAGGTGCTGGCCTGCCCATCTTCGGCTTCTACGCCTGGGGCGAGCTTGGCCCCATCGCCGGCCCATTCAAGGGCCTCAACTGCATGTACCAGCAGCACACCTTCGTTTCCGCTGTCATCTGCGAGACGAAGTAGGCGCTGCCGTCGCAGGCCTGCAAGGCGCAGAACGTGCTTTGCGATGGGACAACCCATCCCCCCCTCTCCCTTGGGGAGAGGGCTGGGGTGAGGGTGCCTGTGGTGCCACTTACGGCAGAGAACACACCCTCACCCGCCCGCCTGTGGCGGGCGACCTCTCCCCGAGGGAGAGGTGGGCGGCTCCTGCCGCTACCCACGGAGGCGCCTCTTGCTGCCCAAGCTTCTCGACAAGCTGCGCTCGGCCCAGGACCGCTTTCCCTTCGGCCTCGCGCCCCTCATCATCCTGGGCCTCGCGGTCGTCGCGACCGGCTGGCAGCTTCTCAACCCCGTCCGGGCCAAGGAATCCACCCTGCGGCTGTGGACCTTCGCCGACATCCACGCCACGGCCTACGAGAACGCCCGCCCAGCCTTCGAGGCCAAGCACCCAGGCACCAAGATTGACGTCCAACTCGTCCACTGGACCGCCGTCACCAGCCGCCTCCGCGCCGCCTTCTGGGGCGACCTGGACGTCCCCGACCTCGTCGAGGTCGAAATCAGCGCCGCAGGCACCTTCTTCCGCGGCCGTGAGGAGGATATCGGCTTCATTGACTGGACGCCCTGGCTCAAAGAGACGGGCTACTACGATCGCATCGTGAAGAGTCGCTTCGCGCCCTACACCCACCGAGGCAAGATCTACGGCCTCCCCCACGACGTCCATCCCGTCATGCTCGCCTACCGCCGCGACCTCTTCGAGGAACTGGGCGTTGACCCCGCGAAGATCGAGACGTGGGACGACTTCATCCGCGAGGGCCGCCGCATCACCATCCCCGACAAGCGCTACCTCATCCAGCTCTCCGACTCCAGCGGCTGGAGCATGGAGCCGTTCCTCTACCAGCGCGACGGCGGCTTCTTCGACCCCGACGGCAAGCTGACCATGGACAACGAGGTGGCCCTCGACACGCTGAAGTGGTACACGCGCCTCGTCGCCGGGCCGCAGAAGATCGCCAACGACATCGGCGGACGCGATGTCTTCACCCAGGCGGTCGAGCGCGGCTACTTCCTCAGCTTCATCTGCCCCGACTGGCGGAGCAAGGGCACCGAGACCCACGTCGGCTCCGTGGCGGGCAAGATGGCCCTCATGCCGCTGCCCGCCTTCACGAAGGGCGGACGCCGCACCTCCACCTGGGGCGGCACCATGCTCGGCATCACCAAGAAGTGCCGCGACCCCAAGCTCGCCTTCGCCCTGGCCGAACACCTCTACCTGAACGCCGAGGACCTCGCGGGGCGCTTCCGCGACCTCAACATCCTGCCGCCGCTGCGGGACGCCTGGCGCCTGCCACAGTTCAACGAGGAGCGCCCCTACTGGTCGGGCCAGCGGCTCGGCAAGCTCTACGCCAACCTCGCCGAGCAGGTGCCCCCGCAGTACACCAGCCCCTTCATCAACCTGGCGAAGTCGAAGCTCGGCGAGGCCGTCTCCGCCTGCGCCGCCTTCTACAACGCCAACGGCGAGGAGGGCTTCGACGCCTACGCCCGCGCGCGCCTCAAGGAGACCGCCGACTACGTTAGGCTGCAGATGACCCGGAACCCGTTCTGAGGAGAGACACGGACACGCACGGACAGGCACGGACACTCGGTGCCGTCCGTGTTTGTCCGTGTCCGGCCGTGTTGTCCTGCGAGGGCGCGAGATGATCCGAAGCGGCTCCTTCTTCCGCTGGCAACACCGCAACGCGCCCTATCTCTTCGTGACCCCCTTCGTCCTCGTCTTCTGCGTGTTTGGCCTCTATCCGTTGGTCAAGAGCCTCTGGCTCGCCTTCTACATCACCAGCGGCCCCAAGTCGCGCGTCTTCGTCGGCCTCGGCAACTTCGCGTTCCTTCTCTCCGACCCCGACTTCCACAAGGCGGTGTGGAACACGGCGGTGTTCGCCTTCTTCTCAGTGTTTCTCCAGCTCCCGCTGAGCCTCGCGCTTGCGCTCCTGCTCAATCGCCGGCGGCTCTGGGGGCGCAACTTCTTCCGCCTCGTCTTCTTCTCGCCCCACCTCGTCGGAATGGTCTTCGTCGCAGTCCTCTTCGCGGTCATCCTTCAGCCGCAGTTCGGCCTGCTCAACAAGGTGCTCAACTGGCTCTTCGACACGCCGCTCGACACGAAGTGGCTCGGCAACCGCGGCCTCGTGATGCCCGCGCTCGTCCTCACCGCGCTCTGGATGTACGTCGGCTTCAACATGATCTACTTCCTCGCCGCGCTCCAGGCCGTGAACCAGGACCTCTACGACGCGGCGAAGGTGGACGGCGCGAACGCCTGGCAGCAGTTCCGACACGTCACACTCCCCAGCATCAAGCCCGTCGCCGTCTTCGTCGTCGTCCTCAGCACCATCGGCTCGTTTCAGCTCTTCGAGCTGCCCTATCTCCTGCTCGGCAACTCGGGCGGGCCGGAGAACGCCGGCCTCACCATCGTGATGTACCTCTATCAGAACGGCTTCGAGACGGGCGACCTGGGCTACGCCTCGGCCATCGGCTGGACCCTTGCCATCGGCGTCCTCGTCGTCTCGCTCGTCCAGATGAAGTTCACCGGCGCCTGGAAGCGGGGGGACTGACCGTGGGCAGAGACGCGCTCCGCATCCTCCTCTACGTGGCCCTCACCCTCTGCTCCGTCGTCATGCTCACGCCGGTCGTCTGGCTTGTGGCGGCGTGCCTCAAGGAGCCCGACGCCCTGTTCTCCTACCTCTTCTTTCCCCCTGCCCGCCACTTGTCGCTGCGGAACTTCCGCGACCTTTTCACCGACATCCAGTTCACGCGCTTCCTGATGAACAGTTGCTTCGTGTCGGGCGTGACCGTCATGGTCCAGCTCTTCTTCGCCTCGCTCGGCGGCTTCGCGCTGGCGAAATACGAGTTCCGGGGCAAGAGGCCGATCATGATCCTCATGCTCGCCACGATGATGATCCCTGGCCAGGTCATGCTCGGGCCGCTCTACGAGCTGATCTACCACGTCGGCTTCATGGATTCCTACCTCGGCCTCATCGTCCCCGGCTGCGTGAGCGTCTTCGGCATGTTCCTCTTCCGACAGTCCATGCTCCAGATACCCGACGACCTGCTTGAGGCCGGGCGGATAGACGGGTGCAGCGAGTTCCGCCTCTATTGGAACGTTGCGTTGCCCGTCTCGCGGCCAATGACGGGCGCCTTCTGCCTCATCTCGTTCATGGGCACCTGGAACAGCTTCCTCTGGCCGCAGATCGTCCTCCACACCCAGGAGCGAGCCACGCTGCCCATCGCCCTCACCCAGATGGTCGGCCTCTACAGCCAGAAATACGGCGTCCTCATGGCAGGCACCTTGCTCTCGATCCTCCCAGTCGTTATCCTCTTCTTCATCCTCCAGAAGGAGTTCATCAGCGGCCTCACCGCCGGCGCCGTCAAAGGATAGGAGAGCAACGATGGCCGAAGAAGTCCGCTACCACATGCTCCGCCCCGCCCAAATCGTCGCCCGCCGCAAGGCCTGCCCCGTGGCCTACGTGCCTATCGGCACTATCGAATGGCACGGCCAGCACAATCCCGTGGGCACCGACACGCTTCAGGCCGAGGGCATCGCCAACCTGTGCGCCGAGCGTGGCGGCGGGCTGGCCTTCCCGCCCCTCTACTACGGCGAGAGCCGCCTGGAGGCCCTGATGGAGGCCAACGCCGCCGACCGCGACCAGATCGCCGCGAAGATGGAACTCCCGCCCGAAAACTTCGCCCCCGAGCACTTTCCGTTCCCCGCCACCGAGCAGGCGCTCAGCTACCACAAGCTCCTCCTCCACGTGCTGGGCGAGCTTGAGACCCTCGGCTTCAAGATCGGCGTCCTCGTGGCGGGCCACTATCCCCTGATTGACCACGCCCGCGCCGCCTGCCTCCAGCATAACCAGGGGTATCGTGGCCGCAAGGGCAACACCATGCTCGCCTGGGCGTTTGTAGACTACTTGCTCGTCCGCGACCGCTACGACTGCGCGGGCGACCACGCCGGCGGCTGGGAGACCTCCCACATCATGGCCCTCCACCCCCAGACCGTTGACCTCAGCGTCCTGCCGCCGAAGGGCCAGAAGCTCATCGGCGCCGGCGGCCGATTGGCCCCGCAGGACGCCACCGCCGCCTTCGGCCGCGAGACCCTCGATGCTGCCATCGCCGTAGCCCTCCGCGAAGTCCGCCACCGCCTCGACAACCCCACCCTCTACCGCGGCCACGGCAACAGCCTCCGGGAGGGGCTGTGGAAAGAGACTCCAGTAGTCTTGTCCGCAAAACGCGACCCCGGACATCGGCCTTGACACGGGCAGGTGACATCTTTAGAATGCACATGGCCAAGCCGCCATGGATCAATGGATTAGGAGAGTGGGCTCGAGATGGTGCCAACCAGACAGATGAACCTGTTTCCGTCAACCAGTGTTGACCGCGTGTTCGGCACGCGACTCGCTGACGCCGGCCACCACATCCAGCACGTCGACATTGGGGACATTACCTTCCTCTCCTGTATGCGAGAGTCGGTGCACCGCTGGTATAGGCTGACCCCGAGTTTCGGACCCGGCCTGGTCCGCTTCTTCTTGAAGCACTACGGGATCACCTCAAGCCACCTTGTGCTTGACCCCTTCGCCGGGCGTGGCACAACACTGATAGAATGCCAGAAGGCCGGCGTTCGCTGTCTCGGCTTCGAGATCAACCCGTTGCTCCAAGCAGTGGCGGAGAGGTCACTCGTGTGGCAGCCAGTGAACTCAGGGCTCTTCCAGGAGTTCCTAACGGAGTTCGAGGCCAGGTTGGCGGATGTCACGGGGCGCGATCCTTACATGGTGGCGCGGGACCTTGGCACACAAGTGCCACCGATACGCGACGTTTTCAGGTGGTGGCGACCCCAGGTCATTGGGCCTCTGTTGCTCGCAAGGCAATTGATGAGGGAAGAAAGGTTGTCTCCCATCATCCATTACCTGTGGCTTGCCGTGAACTCCTGCGCGCTCGACTGCGCCAACGTGAAGAAGGGTCACCCCACCATCACCTTCGACGACCACAACCATAGGCATATTGACGTGCTGACCTGTCTCGCCGTGAGGGTCCGAGAGATTCAGGAGGATCTGGAGAGCCTTTCACCGGGTGAGGCGGCAAACGTCGGACTCGCGCGCTCTGTGCTCGGGGATTCCTGCGTGGACATGGGCCTTCCATCCGGTGTTGCAGGGCCGGTGACCCATGTTATCACGTCTCCGCCGTACCCGAACCGGTACAGCTACGTGCACCAGACACGTCCACAGCTCTTCTTCATGCAAC
This sequence comes from Planctomycetota bacterium, assembly GCA_016872875.1. The sequence goes on from VGYW01000082.1 coordinate 7,212, forward strand.
TCGTCAGTTCGGCCTCCGAGGCCACCACCATTGATCTCAACGCGGTTGGCGGAACATGGGGTAAGGCCACATCTATTCTCATGAGTACGGAAGTTGAGCCGCGGGATGCCTTGCTTCCGATACTCGACTACACAGAGGAACTGAGGCCCAGAAGCCTCCTGATGTGGAACTACGCAACCAAGTACTTCATTGACTTGGACAGGCACTTGTCCTCTCTCAGACGTGTGGTCGGTCGCGGTGTGCGCGGCACCTATGTCGTGGGCAACTCGCGGTTGAAGGGTGTGGATATCCACACGGAGGCCATACTATGCCGCCTTCTGGAACTGCACGGTTTCGATGTGGAGTCCGTCATGTGCTTCAGACGCAGAGGGGGGAAGAAGCGTCTCTACGAGACTGCGGTTTGCTTCAGAGCTTAGAGAGAGCAGCCCCGACGTGACTTCGCAGATGCTCCCCGGAGGACTCGAGGAAGCTGTGGAGATCAAATCCGGTGAGTTCTCTGATGAACTGAAAGGCGTCCATACCCTCGAACAACACCCAGCTTTCTGCCAGCCTCGCAAGTGGCGATCTCAGGGAGGTTGTGCAGAAGACCAGCATCACCGGCACGAGTCGCTTGCGCTTGAGCGCCAGTGCCATGTCGTAGTCCGCCTGGATTCTCTTCGAATCCCCAATCTGGTAGCAGGAACGAACCTCGAAGGCGATCCCTTCATTGTCCGCCCACTTTCTTGGGAGCCGCGGGAGCGCCAAGCCCCCAATCTTCGCCCGTGGGATCATGCCATCCGTAGATCGTGCCTGAACTCGCCTGCCGATCCGCAGCTGAACTGAGAAGGAAAGCTCTCCCTTCGTCAGGCCAAAACGTGTCCCGATCAGGTAGGCGAACATCTCGCCGTACATATCCCCGATCTTCCGGTGCAGGGAAGTAACCAGGTTGCCGCCAATCCTGGCGGTCAGGTACCGGTCGTCATCAAGCCCGAGCGGCGCGAAGGCCGGATCCCGCCTGATGAGTTCCCTGAATTGCTCCCGGCTTGTGACACCGGGGAAGCTCTGGTATGGGTCGTACTCCCGCACAAGGCCAAGATGGTGCCCCGCTATCTCGAGAAGGTGTTGAGGCTCGATCTCGTCGGGCACTGATCCTACTCCAGGAAGCTGCGCATCGGGACCCCAATGGCAGAGGCTATCCTGCTAAGGGTCACAACTGTGACGTTCTTCTCCCCGCGTTCCAAAGCCCCGACATATGTGCGATGCAGACCGCAAAGCTCACCGAGTTGCTCCTGACTGAGGCCCTTTGCCTGACGGAACTCGCGGAGTCTCTTGCCAACAATCAGCGTTATGGCCTCGGCCTTGCGCGACATAGGGCCCTCGTCATGGGAAACAAAGAACACACACCTTGTACCGGATCACGGCATAGGTGTCTACATTCTAGAGATAGCAGCCAAGCACCTGCCCGGATGGGGGGCAGACAGGGCCAGTCACCCGCCTCGCCATGTGTGATCGAGTCTGCGCTACGGTTGAGGCGCGGTCCTTTGCTGGATGCGCCCCAGAAGCGCCTTCCGTCGCGTTCGGCCTTGACGGGCGGGGGGGAAAGTGACAGAATGGGCGGCGGCGGAGGCGGCTCGGTGGAGAGGAGCGGGGATGTCACTTGGGCGGTTGGCGGTGGTTGCGTTGGCCTGCGTCGCGGTGGGTTGCGGGCTGAAGATGCCGCCAGGCGTGGAGCACTCGGGCGATGGGTGGGAGAATGGGCTGGGGATGAAGTTCGTGCTCGTGCCGCCCGGCGAGTTCGTGATGGGCAGCACGCCAGAGGAGCACAAGGCGCTCATCGCGCGTGTGGGCGAGGGGAAGATTCGGCCCGAGCGGGTCGCCGTCGAGAAGCCGGCGCACCTCGTGCGGATCACGCGGCCATTGCTCTTCGGGAAGCACGAGGTTACGGTCGCGCTGTTCCGCAGCTTCGCCGAGGCGACGGGCTACAAGACCGATGCCGAGCGGGGCGGCGGCTCGCATGTCCACGGCGGCACCGACGCGTGGGACAAGACTGCGGGCACAAGCTGGCGGAAGCCCGGCTTCGAGCAGGCCGACGCCCATCCCGTCGTGTGCGTGAGTTGGCGCGATGCGCAGGGCTTCATCGCCTGGCTCAACCGGGCCGACGCGAAGAAGCCACGCGGCTGGGCCTATCGCCTGCCGTCCGAGGCCGAATGGGAGTGGGCCGCCCGCGGCCCCGAGCGCTTCGAGTGGGCCTGGGGCAACGATTGGGATGGCACGCGAGCCAGCTTTGCCGACAAGCGGTCGGGCCTGCCCTGGGGCGACCAGACAAGCGACGACGGCCACGCCCGCACCGCGCCCGTCGGCTCCTACAGCCCCAAGGGCGACACCCCCCTCGGCCTCGCCGACATGACGGGCAACGTCTGGGAGTGGTGCCTCGACTGGTTCGACCCCGCCTACTACCAGCGCTCGCCCGAGAAGGACCCCGTGAATGCGAAGGAGGGCAACCGCCGCGTCGAGCGGGGCGGCAGTTGGGCCTTCACGCCCGACTACTGCCGCACCGCATTCCGCTTTGCCCTGGAGCCGGGCGAGAGCTATGATACCCTCGGCTTCAGGGTGGTGCTGGCGAAGAAGGGCACCCCGTGAGATGTCCCTGTGGTCCCTGTTGTCCCTGGGGTCCCTGTGGTCCCTGACGGGAGGGACCACAGGGACAACAGGGACCACAGGGACCGTGCACTGCAAGGAGGACCACGAGATGGTCTGGAGGCTTCTGCCAATGGCTGCTATCTTGGCGATGGCCTTGTCAGCCCGCTCGGCTGAGCCCGAGGGGGCCGCCGCCCTCCGCCTCGTGCCGTTCCCCAAGGAGGTGAAGCTGGCCGGGGGCCGCTTCGCCCTCGGCCGGCCGCTCGTGCTGGCGATTGACACAGAGGATGTGGGCACAATGATCGGGCCGGAGTTGGCGCGGCTAGGGCTGAAGCCGCCCGCCGCGGTTCGGTCGCTGGTGAAGGCCCAGCCGCCGTGCGTGCTGGAACTCGCGCCGGCGGGTGAGCTGAAGCTCAGGGCGCCTGGCCCGGCGCTTCGTGAGGGGGCAGGGGAGGAAGACTACGTGCTCGAGGTCGGCGAGGACTTCGTCTCTATTCGCGCGAACGCACGCGCCGGCCTTCTCTACGGCGTCCAGACCCTCTGCCAGCTCATCAGGGCGAATCTGAGGGACAAGGGGATTCCCTGCCTCACGATCCGCGACTGGCCGTCGCTGCGGTGGCGGTGCTTCCAGGACGACCTGACCCGCGGCCCGAGCTCGACCCTCGACGAGCTGAAGCGCGAGGTGACGCTGGGCGCTTTCCTCAAGATGAATCTCTTTACCTACTACATGGAGCACCAATACGCCTTCGCCAAGCACCCAGTCATCGGGCCAAAGGACGGCTCGCTCCTGCCCGATGAGCTGAAGGCGCTCGTGTCCTTCGGCAAGCCGCTCGGCGTGGACATCCTGGGCAACCAGCAGTCGTTCGGCCACTTCGGCCACATTCTCAAGCACGACCAGTACAAGCACCTCCAGGAGGTCGGCGGCGTCCTCTGCCCGACGAAGGAAGAAAGCTACAAGCTGCTGGACGATCTCTACTCCGAGGTCATCCCCCTTCTGCCGTTCCCCTTCTTCAACGTCTGCTGCGACGAGACGTGGGGCTTGGGCAAGGGGCCGTCGAAGGAACTCGCCGACAAGATCGGCGTCGGGGGCGTCTACGCCGGCCACCTGCGCCGCATCCACGACCTGCTCAAGGACAAGTATGGCAAGCGGATGATGATGTGGGGGGACATCATCCTCCAGCACCCCGAGCACCTGAAGGAGATACCGAAGGACACGATCATGCTCACCTGGGGCTATGACCCGCGGGCGAGCTTCGAGCACCAGATCGTGCCCTTCGCCAAATCGGGCTACGAGTTCTTCGTCTGCCCCGGCGTGAACAACTGGAGCCGTATCCTGCCCGACTTCGGGGCGTCGGTCGTGAACATCCAGAACTTCGTCCGCGACGGCGCCAAGCACGGCGCGCTCGGCATGCTCAACACCTCGTGGGACGATGACGGCGAGAACGTGAACGCCCCGAACTGGCACGGCTTCGCCTGGGGCGCGGAGTGCGCCTGGAACGCCTCGAAGACCGACTACGCCGACTTCAGCCGCCGCATCGGCGCCGTCCTCTTCGGCGAGAAGACCGACCATTTCGGCCAGGCCATTGACCTGCTGGCGAAGACCCATCGCCTGCCCGGCATGGGCGGCATGCACAATGGGCGGTTCTGGCAGGACGACCTGGGGGCGATGAAGACGAGCATGGCAGTGGAGGTGGCCAATGCTGGGCGTCTCTGGGAACTGGTCCGTCCAGCCATCGAGCATCTGAAGGCCTGCAAGAAGGAAGCGACGGCCAACGCCGAACTCCTCGATGCTTTCCTCTTCGGGGCTCGGCGCATGGAGTTCATGGCCATGCGCGTGGCTCACCGCCGCGAGATGGCTTCCTACTACGCCACAGCCTGCGAGGAGCGCGGGGACGACGCGCTGTGGCTCCTCGAGAAGGTCGAGGGCATCACCCTGCGCCAGCGCGACACCTACGAAAGCCTGGGGACGGAGTTCGCCGAGCTGTGGATGCGCGAGAACCGCCCCTATGCCCTCGACTGGACGATGGGCCGCTACAAGGCCGCCGTCGCCCGCTACGACGCCCTGGCCAAGCGCCTCGCGGCCATCCGCAAGGACGCCGAGGGCGGCAAGCCTCTCCCTGCCCCGAGCCAGGTCGGCCTCGGCATCCTCGAACTCGGCGTCCGCAAGACCCGAGCCGACAAGGTCATCCAAGAGCCGCTGAAGCCCGACGCGCCCTGGCTGGACAAGAGCGCAACCCACCGACTGGGTCTGGTGGTGAGCGCGGGCAAGAGCGACCGGGCCGACCTGCCCGTCGAGCTCGACATCCGTGTCCCCGCCAACCTGCCTTCGCGTCGCGTGCGGGTGTTCCGAACGGACGGCGAGAAGCCGGCCGAGCTTCTCGCGCAGCTCGACCCGTCGGATAAGCCCGGCCAGGCGCGCCTCGTGTTCCTGCTCGACGGCGCGCTCGAAAAGGGGAGGCAGGCGACCCTTCACATCTACCTGGGCCTGCCGATGGACGAGCCAGGCCCGCCTCCGCCACGAGCGGCCTTGACCAGCCCCGCGCCCAAGGGGATGAAGTGGCTGGAGAACGACAAGGTGAAGTTGCTCCTCGGCCCCGAGGGCGCGCACATCTACCGCTGGGAGATCAAGGCGCTGGGCAACCGCGACGTGACGATGCCAGGCGAGACGGGCTGGGCCGGCTTCGGCGACGTGGGCGGCGAGCATCGCAGCGCGAAGAACGAGTTGAAGTGCGTCGCCAGCGGGCCGGCGCTCGTGCGCTATGTTTGCACGGACGAACACGGACTGACACGGACGATCAGCCTGTTCGCCGGGGCGTCGTGGGCCGAGGTGACGCTGAACTCGCCGGTGGGCTACTTCTGGGCCTTCGATGACCCTAAGAACTTCGCCGCCGACGGCCCGACGCCCGGCCAATACATCTTCTCAAACGGGGCAACAGGCCCCGTGGGCAAGGAGGCCGACGGCGTGAGCGCCCAGGTGCACGCGGGCGGCGCGCACTGGGGCGTCAAGTTCCTCCCCGACAAGTGGCTGCTGGGAATGCTCACGCCCGAGGTGGCGACGACCCACGTCGTCGCCCCCGGCGCGGGCGCCGGCGGAGTTGGCATCGAGCGGGGCGGGGGCGCGAGCCACTTCGTCATCTACGCGGGCGCGCTCGACGGGAAGCCGGCCGATCTGATGAGCCGCCTCCAGCGCACCCTCGACTTCCGCACCCCGCCCGAGATCACTCTCTACGCCCTCCAAGCGCGGTAGGGCGTGTATGTTTGCACGCGGGCTTCATCCCTCGGCCAGCGGCGTGCTCAGGTAGCGCTCGCCGGTGTCGGGCAGGAAGGTGACGACGGTCTTGCCCTTGTTGGTGGGGCGGCGTGCGACCTGGAGGGCGGCCCAGACGTTGGCCCCCGCCGATATGCCGGCGAGGATGCCCTCCTTCCTCGCAAGCAGCTTCGCCGTCTCGAGGGCGTCCTCGTTCGTGCAGACGATGATCTCGTCGAGGAGGTCGCGGCGGAGGACGTCGGGGATGAAGTTCGCGCCGATGCCCTGTATCTTGTGGGGGCCGGGCTTGCCGCCGGAGAGGAGTGGCGAGGCGGCGGGCTCGACGGCGATGGCCTTGACGCCGGGCTTGCGGGCCTTGAACACCTCGGCGCAGCCGGTTATCGTGCCGCCCGTGCCCACGCCGGCCACGACGATGTCCACCGCCCCGTCGGTGTCGCGCCATATCTCCTCGGCGGTCGTGCGGCGGTGGACGTCCACGTTGGCGGGGTTCTGGAACTGCTGGGGCATGAAGCTGTTCGGGGTGGAGCGGAGGATTTCTTCGGCCTTGCGCACCGCGCCGTTCATCCCCTCGGAGCCTGGGGTGAGGACGAGCTCGGCGCCGAGCATCGCCAGCAGCGCACGGCGCTCCACGGTCATCGTGTCGGGCATCGTGAGGATGAGGCGGTAGCCGCGCGCGGCGCACACGAAGGCGAGGGCGATCCCCGTGTTGCCAGAGGTCGGCTCCACGATCACCGTGCCCGCCTTCACCTTGCCCTCCCGCTCGGCGGCCTCGATCATCGAGACCCCGATGCGGTCCTTCACGCTGTGGAGGGGGTTGCAGAACTCGCACTTGACGAGCACGTCGGCGGCGCAGCCCGCGGCCATGCGGCGCAGGCGGACCAGCGGGGTGTTGCCCACGGCCTGGGTGATGTCGGCGAAGACTTGAGGCACGGCTTGCTCCTTCTGCCTGATTGATCGATCGAATCGAGCGATTCGATCGAATCGATCGATTCCCTCGAATCGCGGGCTCACGGCTCGGCGCGGTGCTTCTCGCCCCGTGCGATGGCCTGGCGCGCCTCGGCCTCGGCCTGGAGGAGGCGCTGGTATTTCTCCTCGCGCGCGGCCTCGATGCCGAGGAGCCTGGCGCCGGGCATGTCCTCGCGGGGAACCTTCGCCAAGAGGTCCTTCCCGGTATAGACGATGGCGAGGGCCTCCTTGTAACGCGGGTCGCTCTTCTCCGGGATTCGGGACAGGCAGGGGCTTAGCTCGGGGCGCGTGAGGTTCACCATATCCGCGTTCTCGCGGGCGGTCAGGTTCAGCCCCACAAGTTTGCCCAACGCGGCAAGCTGCTTCGGGTCGAGGGGCGAACGACCGTAGAGGTTGGCAGGATACGAGCTTGCATAGGACGGATAGTAGGGGGCGTTGATGTCAATCCAGGCCACGACGCGGTCGAAGCTCTCGGCATCCAGCTTGCCCTCGTCGCGGTACTTGCGCAGCCGCTCGACGAGCCGGCTCTTATGCGAGCCCCAGGAGTAGGGGGGCAGGATGTCGGCCGGGCCTGCGCCGACGACCTTGACCTGGTTCTTCCGCCGGAGCTCGGCGTATGAAACGTTGAAGCAAAGGGTCAGGTCGCCCGCGAGGAGGAGCTTCTTGCCGCCCTCGGTGCCGTAGTCGTGGCACTTGACGCAGTGCTTGTCGAAGACGGGCTGGACCTCAGCCGTGTAGCTGAAGAGGCGCGGCGGGCCGTGCCAGGGCTTGAGGGTGGAGGGCGGGCGCGCGATGGCGGCCTTCAGGTTGTTCGGCGTGCCGCTCAGGCGGTTGTCGTGGCAACCGATGCAGCCCGTGGTCTCGCCCGGGCGAGCGATCGTGCCGCTGCGCATCGTCTGCACCATCATCCCGTCGGCGTCGAGGAGCTGGAAGTAGAGGAACATGTCGGCGGGGACGGCGAAGTGCGCCGAGCCGTCGGCCTCCACGGGCGCCGTGCCGAGGATGCGCTTGTTGTTGAAGTCGTTCCACGCCATTCCAGGCGCCTGCTGGCCCGTGCCGCCGTCCCAGGCGGAATCCGTCCAGTAGCGCTTCTCGGGCGATTCGACGACGCGGATGGACTTGACCGTTCCGCGGGGCACACTCTCCATCCCTGTGCCAGTGTAGACGTCGTAGACGTAGAACGCGCCTGAACCCTTCGCCAGGTCCGAACGCTCGGGGATGACGCACGGGATAGGCCGCGTGCCGAGGGGCATGGGGTCGAAGCAGCCGGGCGGCTCCGTGTGCAGCAGCACCTCGTTGCCGAAGACGTCGAGGAGCACGATGCCCATCTGCTCCCCTTGCTCTTGGCGCGAGGCGAGGAAATACTTGTCGCTCAGAGGATAGGGGTCCTCATACTTTGGGCTGGTGGCGGTGAAGCGGTCGTAGTTCCCCTGCATCACCATGCCCATCGCGCTGGCGGGCCAGGTGCGGAGGACTGGCGGCCTGCCGTCCACGCCGATCCTTCGGTCCACGATTGCGATAGCGCCCCAGGGCCTGTCGTGGCAGGAGGAGAATGTGGCGATGAAGCGCTCGGGCGCGCCGGGCAGGATGCGGGCGTCGAGGACGGCGCCCGGCGAGGGCGTGTTGTTGCCCCAGAAGATGGCCTGGTTTGTGCCGTCGGGGTTGCAGGTCCAGAGGCCCTGGGCGTCGCCGAAGTTGCGGTCTACGTATTCCCAGCGGTCGTAGAGGATGCGGCCGTCGGGGGTGAGGGCGCCGTGGCCCTCGTGGAGCGTGCTGTGCCCGATCTGGTGGATGTTCGCTCCGTCGGCGTCCATCACGAACAGGTTGCCCATGATGTGGCGGTTGCACATGCAGTACTTTGGCTCGCGGGTCGAGGAGAAGGCGATGCGGCCGTCGGGCAGGTAAAGGGGGTCGAAGTCGCTCACGCCGGCGCCGAAGGTGAGCTGCCTGAGGCCGGAGCCGTCGCTGTTGACCTCATAGAGGTGGTAGTCGTCCTTGATGTCGTTGCGGAGGGAGACGAGGATGTGCTTGCCGTCGAAGCTCACCTCGGGGTCGCGGACCACGCCCTTGGGCATATCAAGGAGCGTCTTCACCTCGCCGCCCCGAGCGAAGTCAATGGCCTTCAGAGCGCCGGGGCCGGTGAACTTGCTCGTGGGCAGCTCCCCCGTCTGGAACATCGTCTCCGTGTTGTGGTGGTCTGAGGCGTATTGCCTTCGGACCACGAAGAGGATGGGCTGGCCGGAGACGAGTGGGTTAGCGACGAGGGCTTCGCGTTGGAGGACCAGAAGCTCGCGCAGGGCTTTCTGGAGCTCTTGAGGCGAGGCAGCGACGAGCAGCGCGTCCAGGCGGCTGGCAAGCTCCTTTGCCCTTGGGTAGCGCGGGCTGAAGGTGTCGGCGAGATCGGCGATGGCGAGACGAAGCGACTTCGCCACGGCCTCGAACTGGTGCTGCGCCATCGGCTGCGGGGGGACTTGGCCCGCGAGCCCATTCGCAACGGAAAGTGTAACCAGGAAGGCGCACACCACCCATCTCATCGGGTCTCCTCGGCAGGAAAGGGGGCAGGGCTCGTCGCCAGCCACTACTATCATAGCCGGCGGGGCGTTTGGGTCAAGGGCGGGGACACCGCGCAGACGGATGGGCGTCTCCCGTGGGGCGGTCGCGCGCAGGCGCGGGGCCTGGGGAGAACATTTCGGAGTTGCACAACTCCGCAGTGTTCTCACCCGCCCCTAACATCGCCAACCGGCAATGCTGGTGCCAGCACAGCCCGGCCGCGGCGTACGGGAAACAGCAATGACCGCACGGCCGTGGGGCGGCGGGGGCCACACCCAGTCACCCACGGGACATCGCCAGCAGGCGGCTGGTCAGAGAAGAGGATTTCGGAGTTGCACAAGTCCGAGATGTTCTCGTCGCGCATGCCCAACGCGACTCAGTCCGGTGTCAGTGCCGGCTGAGCCCCGTTGTGGGGGCGAAGGAGAACCGCAGCAAGCGCAAGGCAGGTGATAGACGGGGGCGCCAGATCCAACCATGCGAAAGGCAGTCGCGGGTAGCCGGTTGGCTGGAGAAGAACATTTCGGAGTTGTGCAACTCCGAAATGTTCTCTCGACTCCCCTGGACACGGCTAGGGCGCGCACCACGAACGGGCGCGGCAGATTGTTGGGTCTGGGCAACATGCGCCCCCGGGTCCGATCCTGCTCGTCAGGCGAGCGCCTCCCTGCAAAACTGGACGCACTTGCCCACTTCCGCCACCGGGTTCGAGTCCTTCGGCACCGCGTACTCCAGCTCGATGTCGGCGGGGAACGTCCACTTCTCCTTCCGCATGAGCTGGAGGATTTCCTTCAGCGGCGTCTCGCCCTTGCCCCAGGGCAGGTTGCCGCCGGCCGCCGTGCGGTCCTTCAGGTGCAGGCTGACCATGCGCTTGTGGTACTTCTCGATCACGGGGATGGGCGACTTCTTAGCGCCGGCGACGTAGTGCCCCACGTCGAAGTTGTAGCCGATGAACTCCCCGTGCTCCAGGATCGGGTCGTTCTTGTCCATCACGGGCAAGTTGCCCGCGTGGTTGTGGAAGGCGACCCAGACCTTGTGCTTGTCGGCGAACGGGGCGAGGCGCTTGGCCAGGGGTTCGGAACGCTCCGTCGTGATGCCGATGCAGCCGAGCGCCTTGGCAACCAGGAAGCTGAACTCGATCTGCTCGTCCGACTGGCCGAAGCCCATCTTGTGGATGTGGATGTTCACGCCCGCGTCGTTGTACATCTTGCGGAGTTCCACGCACTTGGCCAGTTGCGCCTCGCGTGCGGCGTCGGGCGCCAGCCCCTGCTTGAGCCCCGAGCGCATGAAGCCCTCGATCGGCCCGCCCATCAGCTCGACCTCGCTCAGCCCGTTCTGGATCAGAGCCTTGAGCGTCTGCTCGGCGGTGTTGGCCCAACTGCCGCGGTAGCTGTACGTGATGACGCCGATGCGCACCCCGTTGAACACGGAGTTCGGCTTCTCTGCCGGTGCCTCGGCCCCCAGGCCGCGGCCCGGGACGATGGCGCAAGCCGCAAGCGCCGCCGCGCCGCCCATGAAGTCACGCCGGGCCAACCGTCCTTCGCCTGGCCGCTGTCCTGCCATGTCCACTCTCCTCGCAAGAAAGGTGACGCGCCGTCCCGACACTCGCATCCTGCATATCTATACACCACCAGGCGTTGCGGGTCAAGCGACTGTCTCGGCGCGATTGCAAATGGCCCGGCGTGTGCTATAATGTCGCCGCTTGCCGAGGATTCCGGGGACGACGGAGCTGGTCAGGAGCAAGGGATGGCGATGATCGTGGCGTGGGAGAAGTTGCCCGCCGCCTGGTTCGATGCGCTGGCAGCGTTTCTGCGCGAGCGCCGGCCCGAAGGCATGAGGCTGGAGGCCGCACAGCTCGACGATTCGGACCCCACTAAGAGACTATCTCAAAAGGGTCCAGCATGTGGCACAGCCGCCCTCGGCTGTGCGCCGGAGGCCTTCCACACGCCCGAGGGCGGGCGTGCCACACATTTTGAGATAGTCTCTGAGGCCGACGAGGCGCTGAAGGGGGCACACGTCATCGTATCAGGGCTTCTCGGACAGCGCCGGCCCGTAGGCCGCGAGACGTTCCAGAAGGCCCCAGAGCTGCGCCTGGTCCAGGCTGTGGGGAGCCGCGCGGCTGGGATTGACTTGGCGGCCGCGCGCGAGGAGCGCGTCCAGGTTAGCCTCCTGCCCGCCCCAGCACACGTGGCGTGCGCGGAGCACGCGCTCCTCCTCATCCTCGCCCTCGCCAAGAACCTCGTCCCCGCGCACCAGAGGGTCACAAGGCGGCCCGTGAGGGAAGGCGGCCCTGAGACCCGCACGGCCACGGCGAGCGACTACGCCTACAACTGGGCGAACCTGGAGGGCATCGGCTCCCTGACGGGCAAGACCCTTGGCCTCATAGGGGCAGGCGACATCGCCGTCGAGGTGGCGCGGCGGGCGCGCGCATTCGGGATGAAGCTCCTCTATCACGACAAGGAGCCGCTCCCCGCCGATGAGGAGCGCGAGCTGGGCATCGATCGGCGCGAGCTCGACGCCCTGTTGCGGGAAGCCGACGTGGTATCGCTCCACGCCGCGCTCACGCCCGAGACGGCGAATCTCCTGAACACCGAGCGGCTGGGGCTGATGAAATCGTCGGCTCTCCTGGTGAACACGGCCCGCGGGGGGCTGGTGGACGAAGCGGCCCTTGCCGATGCCCTGAGCAACGGACGCCTGGGGGGCGCGGCTCTCGATGTCTGGGCCACCGAGCCCACGCCCCGGGACAACCCGCTCCTCAAGCTCGACAACGTCGTCGCCACGCCCCACGTGGGCGCAGGGACGCTCTCCCGCACGGCGCTCTTCGAGGCCATCCTTCCGAACATCCTGGCGGCGTTGAGGGGCGAGGCCGTGGCCGGGTCGCTCACGCCTGGCGTGGAGCCGAAGCCCGCTCTGCCCGTCGAGGCCCCGCCGGTGGGCGGGGCCTCCGAGCCCCGCGGGGCAGAGACGCCCCGCCCACAGGAGCAGCCGCCAGCTCAGGAGGTCGTCCTGACCAGCGCTGAGGCCCCCGAGCGCGAAGCACTCGACCGCGAGGACACCCCGCCCACCATCGTCTCTGAGCCTGGCTGAATACTTCTCAGCGATCCGACATCGCAGCGCGCACCGCTGAGAGGGCCTGCTCGACCGAGATGGCATCGAGTCCGCCGGCCTGGGGGCCGCCGAGGATGGCGACCCGGTGGCCGCGCGGCGCCCACATCGCGGGGTCGGTCGGGCCGAAGAGCGCCACGGTGGGCGCGCCCACCGCGGCCGCCAGATGGCTCACCCCCGAATCGTTCCCCACATAGGCTCGGCAGACCGCCAGCAGGCCCGCGAGAGTGGCCAGGGGCAAGTTCTCGGCGACGACGCCCACCTGCTGGCCGAGGCGGCGGGCCTCCGCGTCGCCCTCCTCCGCGGGGCCGAGGAGCCAGACGACTGGGCACGCGAGGGCGCGGGCGAGTTCGCCGAAGCGCTCGACGGACCAGCGCTTCGCCCGCCCGCCGCTGCCTGGGTGAACCGCCACGAAGCCTCCGCTGAGCACCCGGTCGCGCAGCCACGACCTCGCCGCGGTCAGCCAGGAGCCCTGGGGACGCAGCGAGGGCTCGGTCGTCACCGCCTTGACCTCCATCGCCATCAAGCTGTTGAGCAGGTGGTCGGTGACGTGGAACGCCTCGCTTGGCTGCGCGCCAAACGTGCCAACCTTGTCTGCACCGCAGTTCCGCGCGAGGTTCCAGGCGAGAGTGTGGTCGGCGTTGCGCCCATAGGCCAGGGCGATGCGGTGCCCAGCGACAAGCTCGCACCGGCCGCCTTCGGCGAAGAGGCCGGCGAGGCGGGCGTCGTCGAACGCGATGAACTGGGCGGCGATGCCGCACTCGACGCCCAGGCGGAACACCGGGTGGCCCACCACGGTCACGCGCGCCCCCACCGCCGTGAGCGATTCGAGGACGGGCAGGGTCACAATGGCATCGCCCAGCGCCCCGGGGCGAAGCACGAGTGCGCGCTCTTCCCTCATGGCTTGAGGATAACAGCGTGGGCCGGCGCGCGCAAGTTGACTCGGATGGGGCGATTTGGTACCGTGGCAGCATGAGACGATCGGCTTGCGCATTCGCGGCGCTCCTGGCAATGGTGGGGGCGGCGCGCGCCGAGGGCTGGGGGCAGTACGGGGCGTGGCAGGTGCGTCGCACCGTGACGATTCCCGGAGCCGACGCCAAGGCGCCCAAGCTTCCGGACCTCGATTGCGTTTACGTGAGCTTCCCTACGGCCGAGTTCCTGGAGGGCGACGCAGGGGATCTGCGGGTGGAGATCGGCGGGAAGCCGGCGCCTTTCAAGGTGGTAGACGTGGGGTTTGGGGGGGTAGTCGGGCTCGTGGCCGGCATCGCCACGCCGTCGGATACCATGTACATCTACTATGGGAATCCCGCGGCCAAGCCGCTCCCAAGCGATTGGGAGCCAAAGCGCGGCCTCTGGCTCGAGACCCGCCAGCTCAAGGGTGCCGAGCCGAAGACCCTCGACGCGGCCCGCAAGGCCTGGGCCGCAAGCGGCCCGCGCTTCGGGGCGGCTCCCGTGGCACAAATCTTCCACGGCTTCAACCTGTTCGGCCCGTCCGACAACTACATGAGCCTCTACAAGGGTTGGCTGGCTCTGGACAAGGACACACCGATCACCTTTGCCATCACCGCCGACGACCTCGGCTTCCTGCTGGTCGGGGGGAACCTCGTGGCCTCGAAGACGCATCCCGGCCCGATGCCTGGCGACCGCCACATTGCGAGCGAGCCAGTCGAGCTCATGAAGGGCCTCCACGCGCTCACGTTCATCCACGTGGAGGGCACCGGCCCCCAGGCGGCGGGGGTGGCCTGGTGGCTGCCAGGGATGCCGCGCGGGCAGAAGTTCCTCCACTTCCAGATCATCCCGCCCCAGGCATTCGCCCCGCTTCGATACGGGAAGCTGGCCTATTACGAGGTGCGCGGCCAGACCGTGGGGGCCGACTTCTCCTACGTCAACGACGGCGACGTGCTGCTCGAGGACGGGCGGATGCTCGTGCGGTTCGTCTTCAAGGACCAGAGCTGCCCCTCGAAGCTCGCGCTCCTCTGCCAGCCGCAGTGGGACTTCGGCGACGGCACGGCCTCCGCCGCCCGCGACCCCACCCACATCTACCTGCGGCCGGGCGACTACCCGGTCACGCTCACCCTCAAGAGCCCGAACGCCACCTACCAGGTGCGGCAGCGGATTCGCGTTGGCCCGGGCTACACGCGCGCCGCCGCCGCGCAGTGGGACACCCTGGCCGCCTACCTGCCGATACTCCAGGAATACCAGTTCGAGAAGATGGCGACGCCCGACCTCCTCGTTGCGGCGCAGGCGGGAGCGGAGCTGGAGGATGCCGCGCTCATCGTGGCCGTGTGCAGGCCGCTCTTCAAGCGGGACAAGGAGCTCGACGACGAGGCATTCGTCCGCGTCGCTATCTCGCTCGGCCGGCACCTGCGCGACCTCAAGCCCAAGGAGGAGGAGAAGGCGGACCCGAAGGTTGTCGAGGAGAAGGCCAGAGAGCGCGCGATGGTGGCGCTCGCCGTCTTCTCCGCCGCGGAGCTCCGCACAACTGACCTCAAGGCCAAGGCTCGCCTCGCCAACGAAAAGGGCGATGTCTACTACTACTATCTCAACGACCTCGAGAAGGCCGAGGCGGAATACACAAAGACACTGACAAAGTACGCCAAGGCCGGGGACGCCCAGGTGCGAGTGGCCCAGATTCGGATTGGGGACGTCTATCGCACGAAGGGGGACCCGCCCGCGGCGCTGAGCGCCTACAAGCGCGCCGCCGAGATGCCCATCCACAACCGCACCGAGGGCGTTGAGGCCGCTCGCCGCGGCTCCTTCACCCGCACCGCCGAGGACTACATCGCTCGCAAGCTCTACAAGGAGGCACACGAGGCTCTCGACGAATGGGACTGGGAGTTCCCGACCGACAAGCTGGTGGGCTACTCCTCCCTCCTCCGCGCCCGCCTGGCCCTCGCCGAGGGCAACAAGAAGGAGGCCGTCAAGCAGGCCGAGGAACTCGTCCGCGGCAACAAGGAGAGCGAGTACGCCGACGACCTCCTGCTTTTCCTCGTGGACCTCCACCTCGGCGACGGGCAGCTCGACAAGGCGCTCGACGCCGCCAACAGGCTCATCAGCGGCTACCCCGCCTCGGAACTGGGCGACGACGCCCGCCTCAAGCGCGCGGCCATCTACCATCAGCAGGCGAAGTACGACGAGGCCGCGAAGGAGGCCACGGACCTCGCCAACGCCAACCCCGACGGCAAGAACGCCTCTAAGGCCCTGCTGCTTGCCGCCAAAGCCCAGGTGGGCGCGAAGAAGAAGGACGACGCCATCAAGACCCTCGAGCGCCTCGCCCAGAAGTACCCCACGACCCCCGAGACCACGGAGGGCCTGAAGATGCTCAAGGAGCTGCGCCCCAAGTGAGCCGCCACGCCGAACGCCTCGAGAAGTTCCGCCACGCGATGCGCAAGGAGGGCGTTGACGCCTTCCTCGTGGCCGACGCCGCCAATGTGACCTATCTGACGGGTTTCACCGGCGACAGCACGTATCTCCTCGTCAGCCCCGGCCACGCCTGGCTGATCACCGACGGGCGCTACACCGAGCAGGCCGCCACGGAGGCCAAAGGCTGCGAGGTGGTTCGCCACAGGGTCTCCCTCATCAAGACTTCCGCGCGGCTTGCGAAGAAGTCGGGCGCGACTAAGCTGGGCTTCGAGCCGAACGTCCTCACCGTTGCTGCCCACGAGGACCTCACCAAAGAGATCAAGAGCGTCGAGGCCGTAGCGAAGAAGGGCCTCGTCGAGAAGCTCCGGCAAGTGAAGGACAAGGATGAGATCGCGCGCATCCGCGCCGCGGTGAAGGCGGCCGATGCTGCGTTTTTGGCCCTCCGCGCTCGCCTCGCGGCCGGGCTGACGGAGGCCGAGGCAGCGAATGGGCTGGAGTTCGAGATGCGGCGGCTCGGGGCGCGGAAAGGCTCGTTCGACGCCATCGTGGCCGCAGGCGCGCGAAGCTCGCTCCCCCACGCGCGGGCCACGCAGGCCGTCATCGCCCCAGGCTCGCCGGTCCTGGTGGACTGGGGTGTGGAGCTGGACCTCTACTGCTCGGACTGCACGCGGGTGCTGTTCCTGGGGCCGCCGAGTGCGAAGTGGCGGAGGGTCTACGAGGCGGTGCGAAAGGCCCAGGCGCGGGCGCTCGCGGCCATCCGGCCCGGCGTGCCGTGCAAGAAGGTTGACGGCGCGGCCCGGCGGCATATCAGGAGGGCGGGCTACGCCTCGGCGTTCAAGCACAGCCTCGGACACGGAGTCGGCCTGCGCGTCCACGAGGGGCCGACCCTCAGCGCCAAGTCGGAAGACACACTCAGGGAGGGCATGGTCGTCACGGTCGAGCCAGGCATCTACCTGCCCGGCTGGGGCGGCGTCCGTATCGAGGACCTCGTGGTGGTGCGCAGGCATGGGGCGGAACTGCTTTCCTCCTTGCCCAAAACGCTTGAAGCTGCTATCCTATAGGCGCACGTGGGGGATGGATGGGTGAGTGGATGAATGGATGAATGGATGAGTGGATGGGTGTCTGGCAATCATCCATCCATCCAACCCTCCATCCATCCCCGATGGTTGTGGCCAAAGAGCGCATTAGGAGCTATGGGCTGTGCCGATCATCACGACCAATGACTTCAAGAACGGCATCACGATCATCTACAACGGGAAGCTCTACCAGATCGTCTACTTCCAGCACATCAAGCCTGGGAAGGGCCACGCCTTCGTCCGCACGCGGCTGAAGGACGTGTTGACCGGGCAGGTGATCGAGCCGACCCTGGCCTCCAAGGAGCGCATCGAGCAGGCCTACATCGAGAAGCGGCCGATGGAGTACCTCTACCGCGAGGGCGACCACTACGTGCTCATGGACCCCGAGACCTTCGAGCAGCTTCCCGTGAGCGTGGAGGCGTTCAAGGGCAAGGACGT
>VGYW01000083.1 GCA_016872875.1 Planctomycetota bacterium
TACTGGCAGGAGTCTAACCAGCGGGCCGATCGTGGCCACTGCAAGCGGCGGCGTCGTGAACTCAGACTACGAGGCATCAAACTGTCCCAACTCAGGAAGTGCTTCAATGTTTTCTAGCGTTGTAGTGCTAAATCGCTCCAAGTCATTCACGCTGGCACCAACCCGAGCTACGGGGAAAATGGCATCTCAAATGAGAAAACGTTCAAGCCGTCCTGGCCGGGCGAATCAACCACAATACTCTCATAGGTGATCTCAAAACCGTGAGCTTCGGCAACCACCTTGGCAATCCAAAGCCCAAGCCCGGAACCCTGTGAGGTCAAGCTCTGAGAGACGGGTGCGCGTGTCCCGCGCTCAAAAATGGTCTTGCGCATTTCCTCTGGCACGAGTCGCCCATAGGATTCCACCGTCACTCTCACCTTGTTCCCTGGGACATCATTGATCCCGACACGCACATCCTTTCCTTCCCTGGAGTACTTGACAGCGTTGTCTATCAGAACCAAGGGGATCGTGTCAAAGGAGTCATAGCAGGAAGGCTTCCCATACGACGTGCCGAACATTCTGATCCCGACCTTCCTGCGCGCGGCGAGCTCCTCAAAAAGCCGGACCATGCGGTGGAAGACTTTGAATACCGGGGTCGGGTGCCTCTGCCCATGCCGAGCAGCGCTCGGGTTGGCAACGATAGAGGACATCGAGAGACGGGTCTGTAGAAGCTCGACTGACTTCAGCAGAGACTTGAGCGCCGGGGAAGCGTTCTCGATCTGTTCCTCGTCGCTGGCCCCAGGCAAGCCCGCGATTATAGCTTCCGCGTTCCGCGTAACGAGGCTTACGGCAGTCTTGACGTCATGGAGGCCGACAATCGCCTCTTGAGCTCGGCGATCGGCCTCGGCCTCAATCAACCGGGGCACTTCGCTCATCGCCCCACACCACTTCTGGATCTCCTGCCAACAGACCCGTTGGGACTTGTTTGCCTTTCTCACAGGCGCCGGACAGGTGGTGTTCAGAAGCGCTACAAGTAAACCATTGCAGAGCAGTGTCTTCTCCGACAACCGAACAAGCACCAATGAGAACCCCTTGGGGCACATGAAGTGCTGGAGCGTGTCCGTCGTGACCGGGCTTGCGTGGGTCCAACAGTCTCGGGCCTTGCACTTCTTGCAGAGGCTTGGTTGGGCAATCAAGTACCCGTCGGCCAGCTCCCCTGACTTGCTCACCGTGGGGTAAGGGCAAATGCCGGCGAGAGGAACCGCCATGTCTAGCGCCCCTAGAGACCAAGAAGAGCGGCCATCTTCGCGGCAAGTCTTGCCAGGCGGGAGAGGACTTCGGCGTTCTCAACTGTGGATGACAGAATGTCGGTCACGCCTTTCTTGTCCTTCCGCTCCAGTGCCCTAACAACCTTGTCCTCAATGCCAGAGATCTTCCGCTCGGGAACCCCTCCGTTCCTGAGAATCCCAGAGACGGTACCCCAGTAGTTCCGGATGGTGAGCTTCTGCTGCATGAGATTGTCGAGGAGCCGCTTACACTTGGCCGCGTCAACCGGTTTGGGCAGTGAATCGTCCGCGAGCCTCCAGAACCTGTTCTTGCTCAAGTCGAACGATTGGCCGGAGAACGCCACGACGACCTGTGCTGGGTTAGCCTCTTTGATAGCCTCAAGGACACCCAAGCCATCATCGACCGACCAGTGCTCGGCGACACCCCGAATGTCAAGCACAATTATGTCGTACTCGCCACGCTCAAGGCGTGCCAGATCCTCAACCTTGGGCCAGTAGTCTATAGCGTATCCTTCCCTCTTCAACAAGGCAATAGGGAAGCTGTTCTCGTCGTCGTCAATGACCAGAACCCTGGTCCTCTTCCGCAGTTCGGCAACCGGCAGGCTGGGAATGGAGTCTATCTTCCGCCTTCGGAATAGAGCCATTCTAAACACTCCTATAGCGCGCTCTTGCATTCTACCACGGAGTATCCTATTCTGCAAGCGGTCTGACGCCCATCAGGCGCCCAGGTGCATGGGGCAAGCACGGCGGTCGTTGACCCCAGCAGACACAAGGAGGCATGCAATAAAGAAGGACCGGATAGTGGCCGAGGTGCGGAAGATACGGGACGCCCATGCGGCCAGGTTCAACTGCAACATCCGCGCTATCGCCGAGGACTTGAGGTCGCGCGAGGGGAAGGACGGCGAACGCGTGGTGTCGCTGAAGCCGAAGAGGGTGAAGGCGAAGCAGGTGTGAACCGCTGCCCTACTTTCTGGCTGGCGGCTTGCCGAGGTTGAGTCTGCGGCGGACTTCGGCGGCGGGGATGCCGCCCTCGGCCCTCAGCCGCGCTCGGGAACGCTCGATGAGCGCGATGAAGTCCGGATTGGTGCTGAGGCTCAGGCTTTCCCAACATAGGGGCGAGGGGCGCTCAACGCTTCTTCTCCGCCAGGTACTCGCGGAACGGGCGGGATGGCTCGTGGCGGCGCTCGGCGATCATGGCGAGGTCGAGGAGGTCCTCGCGCATTTCGTCGTCATCGGCTATGCCGCAGAGGACCGCTTGCCGCTGCTTCTTGGGCAGCGAACGCAGGGCGGTCAGAAAGGCCTCTGCGGTAGCTTCGGCTTGGCTCATCGCGAATCTCCTTCTTGCGCTTTCGACACCATCGTTCTAACGCGATGGGGGCGGCAGCGCAACCAGAGGATTGCGCGTGCAGGCCTGCCCTGAGCGGAGCGAAGGGTCCGCACGCCCTACCTTGAGCCGTGCGCCTTTGCTTCCAGCGATTCGGCGAGGCAGCGGGATGCGAGGTCGGAGGGCGTGCAGCCAGACCGCCGCGCGATGCGGCGCAGCTTGCGGGCCACTCGTGCGTCTATTGGCACTGACACAAGACCACGCTCTGGCCGCAGATCAACAAGGCACTTGTCCCCCTCGAAGATGCCCTCTTCCTCGAAGTAGCCAGCATCAATGAGGTCCACCGGGTCGTACTTCTCGTAGTATGCCGCCTTCACCGCGTCGGATGCGCTCTCGGGCGGAGGGGGAGGAATGGTTCTATGCGTCTTCGTGCCCATGTCGTCTCATCCTCATTCGGAACAGGCGGACCAGCCGCGGCCTTGCGTCCATGGCGTGGAAGACCCACAAGTGATCGCCGCGGTCCTCAAACACGATTTCGAGATGCCGCCCCGCATAGGTCTTGCCGACGACCAGGTACGTTCCCCTTGGCCCCGACGGGTTGCGGGACTTCACGTGCTTCCGCGCAAGGCACTCGCGGACCTCTTCTTGCCGTACGCCATGCCTGGCAAGGTTCGCGAAGTGGCAGCGGACAGGCTTCACCGCATAGTCCTGAGCGGCTCACGTGATCGCACCGGTCATCAGCATTATAGCCCTGCACACCGGGATGTGCAATGTCTGGTAACGCTCGTCTGCGATCAGGCCTCCCCAATGTCTGTTCGGGTCAGGTCGCCGTACAGCTCGGGGCGGCGGTGGGCCAGGTAGTCGTGGGTGCGGCGGCGCACGTCGTAGCACTTCTTGGCAGAGAGCTGGGCGATGGCGATGTCCTCGCCCGTGGAGGCGCATTCGGCGATGATGTCGCCGTCAGGATTCAGAATCATGGAGCAGCCCTGGCAACCCTCCTTGTCCTCGCCGGCCTGGTTGACGAAGACGGCGAAGGCGGCGTTGTCGAACGCCCGCGCCCGCAGCCAGGTGAGGACCCAGTTCCTCGCCTGCTGGTGGACCTGTTCCGGCGGCAGGTCGCGCCACCAACTGCACCCGACGGCGACGTGGGGCATGATGATGGCCTCGGCGCCCCTGATCGCGTAGATGCGATGGGCCTCGGGGAAATGGTTGTCGTAGCAGATGAGCACGCCCGCCCGAATCTTCCCCAGGTCGAAAATGGGGAACGCGTTCCCTTGCTTGAAGTAGGCGTATTCGAGACCCGGGACGCAATGGCACTTGCTGTACTTGCCGATGAACCCGCTGGGCGAGGCGATGACGTAGGTGTTGTAGACCGCGTTGTCGCGGCGGAGCTCCGCCAGCCCCGCCATCGCGATTACGTTGTGGCGTCGGGCGATCTCGATCAGGCGTTGGGTCGAAGCCCCCTCGGGGACAGGCTCTGCGACCTCGTAGGGATGGACGCCGGGTTGGTGCCAGTCTGGCGGGAAACGGCCGGCCTCCGCGCCTGGGGCGCCTTCCCGCTCGTGCCTGCTCCCCAGACTCCACAGGTTATAGCCGGCGACCGCTTGCTCCTGGAAGCACACGATCTCTGCCCCGGCGCTCGCCGCTCGCGCGGTGAGGTCCGCGATCCTGGCGAGGTTCGCCTCCTTGTCCACTTGCTTGGGAGTGAACTGCGCGACAGCGATCTGGACGTCCCGCATGAGTCGGTCCTCTCTTCATCACTCGCCCTTGGTGATCTTGACGCGGTTCTCACCTTTGACGAGGGGGATTTGCTTGAGTGTGAGGAGGCCGAATTCGTCGGCGGTGGCGGCGCCTTTGGCGAGTTCCTTGCCAGCCTTGTCGGTGACGGTGTAGGCGAACTTGGCGCCGCTCGGGGTGCGGAACTTCTGGAGGCGGCGGGGAGTGAGGTCAACGGTGCAGGTGTCCTTGGGCGCTTTGTCGAGGAGGATGACGGTCAGCTCCCAGGCGGCCTCAGTGTCCACGATGTCCACAGTCGTCCACCGAAGCCAGGCGTTGTAGGCGCCCGTGGGGTCGCCGTCGAAGGGGTCAACGATGACCTCGCTCCGCTTCTTGGCGGCAACCTCTTCCTGCTGCCGCTTCTTCTCGGCCTCGATCTCTTCCTTCGGGCGGGGCTTGGCGGTGCCGATGTTGTTGTCGAGCGAGCAGTTGGTGAACGCGGGAAGCGACTGGTCGGTGCGAACGTCGAGGTCGAGGTTCGCGCCGATGATGGTGCGGGTGCCGTGGCCGCCGAGGCCCCAGTTGTAGAAGTGCGGGCGGCGGGTCTCCTGGAGCGTGCGGGCGAATTGCTGGGCCTGGGGCCAGCCGATGCCGCCGTCGTTCTTCCCGTTCGACGCGATGATCAGCCCCGTCTCGGCCTTCGGGTTCTGCTTCAGCCACCACACGTCGCTGAAGTGGTCCCACGGCGAGGTCTTGCCGTCGGGCATCGTGATGGCGGCGTCGCGCTTGCCGTAGCTGTTCTCGTAGGAGCCTCTGAAGCCAGGGCTGAGCTCGGGCACGTGGATGCCCACCCAGCCCATAGCCCAGGCGATGCGGTCGCCGAAGCGGATGGCGTACATGGGGGCGCCCGACGCGCCCATCGAGTTGCCGGCGGTGAAGACCCGGGTGAGGTCGAGCTTCGGCCACATGGCCCGCACCTTCTCGGGGGCCTCGGCGTGCTGCTTGGCCGCCCAGTCGAGGAAGCCGAACGTGCGGTTCATCGTGAAGGGCACCACGTGGCCGTCGCCGAAGCTCTTGGCGGTCCGCAGCGCCTCGTGGTAGCCGGTCCACCAGTCGTAGGGAATCTGGTTCGAGGCGATGAGAACTGCGCCGCGATGGGCGTTGTACCACCAGCCGTAGCCGCCGTTGAGGCTCCCGCCCCAGCAGTGGAGGTGGAGGCCGACGGGCGCGGGGTCCACTCGCATCGAGTTGTATTCCGCCTCGCCTCCCGGCCGCTCGGGCTTCGGCTGAAGCGGCAGGACCACCAGGTAGTCAATCGGGTTGTTCGGCACCGAAGAGTGGGGCCACGACTCCCATCGGGTGTAGATGAGGCGGGCCATCTTCCCGCGGCGATACATCCAGCCATCCTTAGGGTCCGGCTCCTCGATCCATTGGAGGATTGGCTCGCCCTGGCCGACTGTCTCCTCGACAGGCTCTGCCGTGCCGCTCACCTGCGAGAGGTCCTCCTCGCCGTTGAGGGCCACGCTGACGGCGTAGAAGGCTTTGCCCGCCTCGGCCGGGTTGTGGGCGTAGACGCCCGTGCCCCAGGCGAGCGGCTCGCCGAGGTCGCTTACCCGATAGAGCACGGGCGGCTTCTTATCCGTGTCGTACTGATGATAGGTGGCGTTCCAGCAGGAGAAGAAACCGCACTCGCCGACGAGCTTGGCCTTCGCGACGGTGTCGGGGGTGATCCTCTCAGCGCTCCGCCAGATGCGGAAGGCGAGGCCGGGGTGCTTCTTGGCGAAGTCGCCCACGAACGCCTTCACATCGCCGCCCGTCTTGAACTCGGGAATGGCCTCCAGCTTCGGCTCGGTGAAGGTGATGAGCGTCTGCCCCTTGCGATGGGCGGCCTTGACGCCTGTGGCCGCGGGAATCTTCTCCGCCCTGGGCTTGCCGCCGACGTAGGACACCTCCAGGTGCGAGACGCCGGCCGCGGTGGACATGACCTTGAGCGCGAGCGGCTTGCCCGCCTTGTGGGCCGCCGTAACCGCTTCAAGGGCATCCAGGCTCACGAAGCGGGGGGCGACGAACTGTAGGCGGGGCGTCTCTGCCCCGCGAACGGCCTCGCCCTCGGCGCTCACCTGCGTGGGCGTCAGCGACCGCTGCGTGAAGCCGGTCACGAGCCTCAGCATCAGCTCGGCGCGGAAGATCGCCGCGTCTCTCGGAATGCCTGATAGGTCCACCGTCAACGGGCCTGCCTTGCTGTCGGGCTTGAACGTGGCCGTGCAGGACCCCGCGTGGGCAAGCTGCCCGGCCGCGAGGCATAGCGCCAAGAACGAACGCTTGACCATCGGTGGCTCCTCAGAGAGACGTGAGGCGAATGTGACACGGATTGCGTCCCCATAGTATAATCACTCGCGTTCGCTTTTCCATTCCAAAGGAGACCAAACATCCCTACCCACGAGAGCGTAGGATTCAGTCCTGAGGCAATGACGCGGCCGCTCTTCCTGGGCGACCCGGCGCGGGTGGCCCACAAGCTGGAAACCGCTTCCGGGTTGCTGGGGGGCTACTGGGCGGACTTCCTGGCGAAGTTCCGCGCGAAGCGGGGCACGTCGTGGCCGATGGTGCATCTGCCCGCGGCGCTCCTGGGCGAGGGGGTGGACGAGGCGCGCGAGCAGCTTCGCGCCGCCTGGCGCTACCTCGGCAGCGCCGACACCGCGGGCGACTTCCAGTTCCACACCTGGTGCCGCTGCGGGGCCGAGACGCGGCGGGCGGCGTTCTTCGACTGGTTCGCCCACCGCGGCCTCTGGTCGCGGGCGGAGGTGGAGGAGGCGGCCGAGTGCTTCCTCGGCTTCGCCTTCAAGCACCCCTTCGCCGTCCTCCATGCCCGCGGGCGGTCGAGCAACAACCAGGCCATCTCGATGGCGCTCCACCTGGCCGTCGTCGGCTTCATCTTCGGCCACAAGCTGGCCGACCACCCGACGGGGAAGTTCCTGTTCGACTACGGCCTGGGCCGCCTGCCCGACCTCATCGGCCTCTTCCCCGCCGACGGCTATGGGGGCGAAGGCTCCACCTACACCTCGCACGTGAACACGCCGCTCGCCTACTGGACGGCGGAGTTCCTGCGTCAGGTGCTGGGGCGCGACTTCCTGGACGTGCCGTTCCGCCCGAACGGCACGACGCTGCGGCGGATGGTCGAGATGGAGCTGCGGATCACCAGCCCCGGCGGGCTCCTCGCGCCGTGGGACCACTACGGCTGGCAGCCGGGCATCAACGCGTCCCCCTTCGCCTACCTCGCCCGCACCACGGGCGACCCCAACTACCTCTCGCTCATCCCAGCCCTCGGCCTCTGGGAGCACGACGGCTACCTGGCTTGGGGCATGGACGACCCGATGTGGACGCTCCTCTGGTGGCCCGAGGAGTTCAAGGACTACGCGGATGCGAAGCTGCCGGCCAAGCTCTTCGGCTGGTTCCTGCCCCGCACGGGCGCGGCGCTCGACGACTGCAAGCGCCGCACCCGCCTGATGCAGGTTTGGGACCGCTCGGGCGAGACGATCGCGGTTGTGGGACGCCTTCAGGTGAACCCCAACCACCTGATGCTCGACTACGCGGGGGAGCCGGTGTTTCAGGACGGCATTCAGGAGGGCGAGCGGGACCCGTGGGGCTTCCCGCCCGATAAAGTGCTCGAACGCCTCGGGGCCGAGGAACGCGAGCGCTATCTCGCCTACCTCGCCTCGATTGGAATCGGGAAGGAGCAGTTCCACAAGGTAGTGCTCGGCATCGCCCCCGGCTTGCTCGGGGTGGCCAACGCCATCGTGGTGGATGAGGAGCCGTGGTACTGGCCCGGCGGCGAGCGGGTGGGCAAGCCCGAGTTCTATGCCGCGGGCGGCGGCCTCCAGGGGGTCACTGCCGATTGCGCCAGCTTCTATCAGCCGCGCTACGGCGTGTCCCGCGCCCGCCGCTCGTCGGTATGGACGGGAGCGGGCTTCGGCCTGGTCGTTGACACGCTTGAGGCGGCGTCTGACCACATCTGGCGCTGGCAGGCATATCTGAGGCCGAACGTGGAGATGGCGGGCGAGTCGCTCCGCATCCGGCTCACCAACGGCAGGAGCGTGCTCCTTGCGTGGGAGCCGGGGGCTGAGGTACGCACGACGCCCGTGGAGGGCTTCCCGCGAACCGAGGAGAAGCGGAGCCTGCGGCTCGATCTGCTCCAGAGGGGCCCGACCGCACGCTTCGTAGTCCTGATCGCCCCGGAGGCACGCTCAGCGTCCGTTCGCTCGGTGGACGATAGCACCGTCGAGGCAAGCATTGACGGCCAGACTCATCTGCTGCGCGTCGAGAGCCGCCGAGGCGCGGTCGGGGAGGTGCGGCCCGACACCCACGAGCTCTCCGACATCGAGAGCGACCGCGATCTGCAACTGGCGGAGTTCGAGGCGGCGGTTCGGTGGGCGTGCGCCCAAGCTCCTGCGGGAAACACGCTGGTCGAGCGGCTCGACGCCTGCCTCGCGCAGACTGCGGCGGCGAGACCCGATGCCGAGGTGCTCGTGGCGGCGCTGGAAAGCCCTTCGTGGCCGGTGCAAGTCGCCGCGGCGGAGGCCATCGGCCGGCGCATAATCCAGGCCGCGGCCCCTGCTCTACGGAAGCTGCTGGAAGCCGAACATGCCAGGCCGACCGCGGATGTCTATCCTCCCGAGGACGCGCAGCCGGGCGAGCGGACGGTGGAGGACATGGCGAAGCGCTGGCGCCTCAAGGTCGCTCTCATCGTGGCGCTCGGCAGGCTGCGGGACGCCGCGGCCGTGCCGCTCCTCGGGCGCATCCTGGCCGACGGGCGCGACTTCTACGCGGTCTACAGCGTGGCAGCCCAGGCCCTCGGCCGCATCGGGGGCCAGGCCGCCCTCGACGCCCTCGCCCCCGCCTTCCGCGAGAACGAGGTCAACACCCACTCGCGCGCGCTTTTCGCCAAGGCCGCCATCGAAAGGCAGGGAGCACGAGAATGAGCATCGGCGTCGGCATCTACGGGGCGAACGGACATCAGATACATTACATCCTCGAGGACCATCCGCAGGCGCGGCTCGTTGCGACCGCGGCCTTTCCGCAGAAGGACCTTCCGCCGATGACGCGGGAGGACCCGAGCGTGAGGGAGTACGACACGCTGGCCGGCCTGCTGTCTGATGACGAGGTGCAACTGGTCTCGCTCTGCTCGCCGCGGCGCCGCGATCAGGCGGCCGAGGCCATCCGCTGCATGCAGGCGGGCAAACATGTCTATGCCGAGAAGCCCTGCGCGATGACCGAGGAGGACCTCGACGCGACCATGGCGGCGTCGCGGGCCACGGGCCGCCGCTTCCACGAAATGGCCGGCACCGCCTTCGAGCAGCCCTACCTGGCGATGCGCGAGCTCGTGGCCGCAGGCACAATCGGCACCGTGGTGCAGGTGTTCGCCCAGAAATCGTATCCCTACCACGACCGCCGCCCGCAGGACGAGGACATTGACGGCGGGATCATCGGCCAGGCGAGCGTCCACGCCCTCCGCTTCGTCGAGCACGTGGCCGGCCAACGCATCGCCGACATCCAGGCGGTCGAGACGCGGCTCGGCAACCCCGTCGCCGGCGGCGGCCTGCGGATGGCGGCCGCGCTGATGATGACGCTGGAGAATGGCGGCGTCGCGAGCGTGATCGCCAACTACCTGAATCCCAAAGGCTTCGGCCGCTGGGGCAACGAGCACCTGCGAATCTTCGGCACCAAGGGCTTCGTCGAGGCCACCGACGGCGGGGCACGCACTCGCCTCGTCGTGGGCGAGCGGGACCTCGGGCCGATTGATGCCTCGGCCCCGAGCCGCGAGTACTTCGACATGTTCGTGGAGGAGCTGCTCGGCCTGGGCGAGATGCCGTTCTCGATGGAGGAAGAGCTGCATCCCACGAGGATGACGATAGGGGCGAAGAGACGCGTGACGCGTGACGCGTGACCAGGAGAAGACAGATCAAGAGCTCGCGTCGCTTGAGAGTGGCCACCTGCCAGTTCCCCGTGAGCGCGGACATACGGGCCAACGGGGCCGCTATCCGCCGGCAGATGCGCGCGGCGGCTCGGCGGGGGGCCGAGATCGCCCATTTCTCTGAGGCGGCGCTCTCCGGCTACGCCGGCTCGCAGTTCGCCAGCTTCCGCCGCTATGCGTGGAATGTGCTGGCCGATGAGACCCGCCGCATCCGCGGCCTCGCAGCCGAGCTGGGCCTGTGGACCCTCCTCGGCTCCACGCATCGCCAAGCGAGGGGCAAACCGCTCAACTGCCTCTACCTCATCGCTCCGACGGGGCGGGTGGTGAAACGCTACGACAAGTGCTTCCTCATGCCGCGCGACCGCGAGCACTACGCCCCAGGCCACCGCCTCGTGACCCACTCGATCAACAGTGTCAAGTTCGGCCTCCTCATCTGCTTCGACTTCCGCTTCCCCGAAATCTGGCGCGAGCACCTCAAGCGCCGCTGCCGCCTCATCTTCCTATCCTCTTATCTTGCCTCCCCGAAGCGCAACCGCCTCATGGAGTCCGTGGCCCCCGCCACGATGGCCACGCGTGCCTCCGAGAACTTCTTCTGGCTCGTGTCCAACAACACGTCGGGCGAGAAGCCCTGGTGTGGCAGCCGCGTGCTGCGGCCCGACGGCAGCGTGGCGTGCGCGGCGCCCCCCGGCTGCCCCGCCGTCCTCATCCACACGATTGACCTGGCGGAAGAAGCCAAGCTCTACAACCCCGTAGGTCGGCGGGCGCTCAGGGTGGCGAGAGGCGAGCTTCCCTGGGACAGGTAGCGTGCGGCAGGACATGAGCCCCGGCCGCCGAAGGTGTAGCGCCGCCATCTTGGCGGCCAGGATTCGGGGTGCCAGCGGGACGCTGGCGCTACGGTTCGTCGTAGCCCCTGAGCGGGCGGAACCAGATGTTGCGGTAGCGGACCAGGTCGCCGTGGTCCTGAAGGACGAGCGGGCCGGCGAGGGGGTGCGGGGCGTAGGGGGCGAGCTGGCGGTGTGTCGTGCGCCCGATTAGCTCGGCGTGATGGTGCACCACGAGGCCGTTGTGGAAGACGGTGAGGTAGGCGGGACGCCCGAGCCGGCTGCCGTCGAACCGCGGGCCGGCCCACACGACGTCGTAGGTCTGCCACTCGCCCGGCCTGCGGCAGGCGTTGACGAGGGGCGGGAACTGGCCGTAGATGGCCGCGGTCGTACCATCGGCGTAAGTCGGGTTGTCATAGCAGTCGAGCACCTGGATTTCGTAGAGGCCCATGAGGAAGACGCCGCTGTTGCCGCGGCCCTGGCTCTCGCCCTTGACGAGGGTGGGGGCGGCCCACTCGACGTGGAGCTGGCAGTCGCCCAACAGGGCCTTCGACTTGATATTGCCGGTCTTGGGCATGACCTCCACGTAGCCGCCTTCGAGCTTCCACTTTGCGGGCGAGCCGTCCATCGAGAGCCAGCCGTCGAGGCTCGTGCCATCAAAGAGCACCACGGCGTCGGAGGGGGGCGCGCCGGGCCGCTCCTGCGTGCTCTCCGTGCCTGGGGCCACGACGCGCGGCTGGGGGCGGGCGCTGTCGTGAACGCGGTACTTGCCGTCGGGGAGGAACGGCGTATCGTCGTAGCCTGGCCTTTTCTGTTCCTGCGCCATCCACGGGCTCCTGTGTAGGAAGGGGGGGTGACACAACAGGCATATCGTAACAACGCAGGCGCGGAGTGTCAACCCAGCTTGACAATCCCGCAGGTTCCGGCTACACTTGGAGAGGCTGGCGCAGCCGAAGTGGCGGAACTGGCAGACGCGCTAGGTTCAGGACCTAGTGGCCGTTAAGGCCTTGGGGGTTCGAGTCCCCCCTTCGGCACCACCTCTAAATCTCTATTTCCCAATCACTTATGGAAGGCTAGCGGAGCGGCACCCGGGTGGTCTCCCCGGCCGTCCGGAGCCCGGGTGTGCCTAAATTGTGCCCAAAATTCGCAACATGACGACCTGCGCGCGTGTTGCATCATGTGCTATCCTGCCCTTCTCGAGGCGTGTTCGGACTGGGGGTTTCCTCCCACAAACACATCGCTTGGGCTGCCCATCCTGAAGCCGCCGGAGGGCACAGGCACACCCAGGGTGAGGGCGCCACGTGCGCCAAGGCATGACGGGGAAGCAGTCAGTGGCCCCCCGGGGTCCGCAGTCAGAGGGATTGATGCTGACTGTTGGCATGACGGCGGCCCAGAGCAGCCGCGCCGGCCAGACGCCAACCATCAGTATTGCAGCCGCTCGACGGCCCCTCGCCTCACCTCAGGGAAGAGGTGCTGGTACCGGCGCCGCATCGCCTCCGTCTGGTGTCCCATCAAGTAGTCAATCGTCCTGTCGTCAACGCCTGCTCGAGCCAGGTTGCTGCTAAAGCTGTGCCGCAGTGTATGGAAGCCTATCCCCTCGAACTCAGTTCCCTTCACCACCCTCCGCAACGCCCTGTCGGCCCTCGATGGCTTCCAGGGCTCCGACTCGCGGTCGGCAAGGACGTACCTACCCCCGTTCTGTTGTTCCCGTTGTTCTGCCAATGCTTCGCGCACTCGGGGATGGATGTCAATCTCCCTGACCTGGTACCTGATCGAGCGCGACCCCTTCCGGCTCTTGATCCACAGCTTGCCTCTCTTCAGGTCCACGTCCGCCCACTCCAATTGGAGCAGCTTGCCGCGCCGGATCCCCGTGTACGCGACGATTGTCAAGGCGGGGTAGAGGCGACTCGTGGCTTCGAGTTCGAGCAGTCTGCCAATCTCCTGTGTATCCAGGTAGCGGAACCGCCTGAGTTCCTTCAGCTGCTCCACCGTGAGACCATCGTTGTCCCGCGTCACGTCCTCGATCTCCTCCCCTGTTAGGAACCTTCTCTCTGGCTCTGCCCTCTCGAATCTCTCGACATCGTCGAGCGGATTGTGGTCCACGTACCTGTAGCGTACCCCGAGAGCGAACACCTGCCGGAGCGTCTGGAGTTCCTTGTTCACCGTGTCGGTCCGAACCGTCTTCGCCCTGTGTGCCTTGTATCCGTCGAAGACGCGGCACCCCACCTCCTCCAAGGGGAGCGATGCCTTTTCACCAAGGAACCGCTCGAAGTGCTCCAGATGGATCATCTCGGTCGCGTAGCTCGACGGCGCCCTGCTGGGCGGTTGGGCGAAGACCCTGTACTCAGCCAGGAGTTCGGCGATCGTGACTGGAGATGAATCGTCGGGAACGACGTTCTCCTGCACTTGGTCTCGCCGTGCTCTCTGGCGTCCCAGGACATAGTCGATGACGCTTGTGTCAGGCGGGAGCTGTGCTTGGCCGGCTTTCAGCAGTGACAGTACACCATCAACCCGGTTCCTAGCTGCTTCGGCCTTCGTCCACCGAACTTGCCCAAGCGACGTCCTGTACCTCTGGCCCTCGTAGTAGAACGAAAGCCAGTAGCACTGCTTCCGTCTCACAATGCTAGCCATGATCCCGCTCCCGCCCCAGAACCGCGTCAATCTCCGCCCTGGCTATGAGGTACCGGCCGCTGCGCCCGTTGGTGCCCTTCGAACCGTCGAGTCTGCCCTCGCGCAGCCATTTCCTGATTGTGAAGGGCGTCCGCCCGAGTCTCTCCGCTACTTGAGCGACTGTGAGGAACTCGGGACCCTCCGAGTGTCTCTCGAGCGCGGAGAGTCGAGCGCAAAGCACGTCGAGCTTTTCTTCCTTCCGCGCGAGCGCACGCAAGACCGATCGGACTGTCAGATCCCCTGATGCGCCCGCGGCGCTGGCCTCGCCATCCGTCGTTTGCTCGCTAGGACTGCCGCCTCTGCCTGACGTCCTCGCCAACGTAACATTCCCGGCCTTCATGACCACTGATTCGAGAATGAGAGGATTAGTGTCCTTCGCGCGCACCGTGCTGTCCATGCCACGTGGTCGAAGGCATAACCCCGTTGCAGAGTCGCCGGCGCTCCGCCGCCGTGAACTGAGCAAGTGAGCGTTGAGTCCGGGTGGCCCAGGTGTCCCCACTCCCGCTGGATGCCCGTTTCGGGGAATCACGCGAACCATCGGCGAGGCGTCCTCTCCCACTTGGCCAACATGGCCTCTCGGCGGCTCCTTGGGCGAGATCAGTCCATGGCGGCTCCCGGCTACGGTGTCCCTTGCGTCGGTCCGCGTGGCCGCAGGTCGTGTCCGGCCGCGGATCTGGTCGCCGTGTGTTCGCATTGAGCCACCCTTCAGTCCGATTCTGGACGGCTGAGCGGAGTGATGACTCTCGGGCTCCCTGGTCTGTTGAGGTGAGTGGTCCGGGCTAGGCCTTTGCGCTTCAGCTCCTCGACAAGGTCCTGCATCTTGCGCTTGCTCGTGACCCCCAGCTTCTCGCCGGCCTCAGTGAGGTTGATGGCCGCACCCGTGTCGCGCAAGTAATCCGTCGCGACACCGAGCAGCCGCTGCGCATCAGCCGAAGCCTGATGGATGGGCCCTCGAGACATCTTTCCCAGCAGACGCCGCGTGTCCTCGGAACTGAGTTCGAACACCTTCGACAGCGGCGGCCGAACGCGGAACTTCCGGACGCCCCAGGCGGCGTTGTGGCAGATGGCAACCCCAGTCGGGAGCTGGATGATCTGCCGCCCATCACCTATGAAGTCCGCTGCGTAGTCGACTTCCCTGTCTGAGTTCTTCAGGAAGAACTTGGTGCCCGTGCCTTCGCGAATAGCGACAGCGCCGTATGAGAAATCCTTCGAGGATTGGCTTACCACGATCGCCCTCAGTCCGTACTTGCGCCCCTCCCTCAAGACCGTCTCAAGGGTGCGCTCAGCGCGCTCGGCCGCCGCTACGGCATCCTCGCCAACGCGCTTCCTGGTGAAGAGATGTGCCTCGTCCACCACTATGAGGGTCTTCAGGCTCTCGGCTTCCTCCCTACTGTGCTCCTCGAACACTCGTTCGAGGATGCAGGCGAAGAGTTCGCATCGGCCACGATCGGACATCTCCTTGAAGCTGACAATGGCCCTGCCAAAGCCGAGCTGAGCGAGATCATCCGGCAGAGGCTGACCGGCCTGAATCCCAGCGCCGTGGTATCTGAAGTCGAAGCCTCGGGCCTGTTCGCGCTTCATGCCAAACTCGCCGTACTGCGCGAGCACCTCCTCCCTATCCTCGGGCAGCAGCACACTTGCTGACTGGTTGCGGGGATCCAGCACCAGCAGGTTGAGGAGCTCATAGGATGCCGCGCCCTCGATGATCACGCGCGCCAAGTAGGTCTTCCCGCCGCCCGACGCGCCCGAGACGTAGATGCTCCCTGCCTGATCAAGGGCGAGCGTCTCCGGCTCAGGCGTAACGATGTGCCGCTCCATGGCCAGCCCCACCCATATCGGTAGTTTCCCTTCGGACGGCTTCTGCCTGCCTACTCCGGGCTCTGGCGCTACACCCAGGCGCTTCATGAAGTTCCGCACCACCCACGCGCCCACCAACTTCTTCTCGTCCCTCACCGCCCCTCCCGTAACAATGTCCTCGACTGGCGTCACCATGGTCATCTCGTCCGAGCACGTAGCGAGATCCTGGAACGCTGGCCCGAGGCGGTCCAGTTGCCGTGGATTCAGCCGCCCACCTGCCCATTGGATCTGCCAGGAGAGGACGGGGGTCCTGACCTCTTCGACGAAGACCTGAAGCTTGCCGCCGTTCAACTTCTGGCGAATCTGGAAGCGGTCGAGGTCCAGCACCTCCTTGACAATATGGTTTGTGGCGTCCTGGAAGTCGGTAGCATTCGCCGCCACTTGGAGGTTGGAGGAGAAGCTGAAGATCATGCACGCCGCGGCTCCTTTCCTCCGGTACTCCTGCAGAAGGAACCTGGCCTCAGCAACATCGCTTTCGACCTTCCTCGCCTCCTGCCCTATCTCGCCTAGTTCCTTCCGGAGTTCCCCCGATCGCCCAGTGAGGTAGGAACCGACCAACTGTGAGCGCCCTCCATTGAGCTTCAGGAAGGATTCGGTTCGGCGCAGTTCGTTCTTGCGGGCATCAAACTGCCGGGCTAGGCGGGCAAGCTCGGCCTCCTGGGAAGCAGGGTCGGCAGTATCTTGTTCCGCACGCCGTGCGGCTCGTTTCTGCATCATTCGGCGCCAGCAAAGGGCGCTGGTGACATCGCGGAAGTAGGTGAACGCGAGGTGTGCCTCGACAAAGGTGGTCTCAAGGAGGTCTTGCACGGCCGCCAGGTCGCGCACGAATGTTTCGCCCGCGGCGGAAAGAGCTGCAAGGAAGTACGACTTCGTCCCCTTCGCAAGGATGGGCGAACCAAGGTAGAGCAAGAACTCCATGCGATGACCCGGGTGCCACCAGGGCTGAACGTGTTGCTCGTACCTGAGGTCGCCGATGAGCGCGAAGCCTGCCTCGCGCAACACTGGGATACAGAAGTCGTCAGCGCCGGCGGTCATGGTCGCGGGTTCTCCTCTCCAGCGCGCCCAGTTTCCGTGCCAATGACAAGCCGGCTATCTGCTCGATCAGCCCCCCAAGGGGGTAGTTCGAAAATAGGCCGCTCCCGATGAGGCGCGCTTGCTCTCGGTACACGGTCAGGAGTCGGTCGAACTCGGCCGTCTGGCGAGCGTCTTCGCGCTGCTGCTCGAGCCGCTCGGCAAGGTCAGCGAGGCACTCCGGGCAGAGCGTGAGCCGCGGGTCTGTGGACCCACGACGACACTCGGCGCACAGGCGACGCGAACAGGCAGCACAAGGTGTCGAGCAGAGGTCGCAGCAAGGGACGCGGCAACGGTCGCAGGCTCGGACATCGGCCAATCTCTCCAGAGGGTGGGCACAGCTTTGGCACCTGCTGAGCGTCTCCTCGACCAACTCGTCTATCGTGCCCTGCTCGTCGTCCCGAAGCTCCTGGAGACTCAGGAAGTGCACAACACCGTGGCTATCCCTTCTAAGCACGCGTTTGATGATGCGTCTCATTCTTCGGTTCCCCCAAACCCCGGCGTCAGGTCGAACGGCCCCTTGTCCCCCTGCTGGGCACCGTGCCCATCAGCGGGCAGGGGCATTCCCTGGCCAACTCCTGGCACCCCCGCCTGCCCGAATTCATCCAACACCACATCGCCGAACTCGGGACCAATAGACCAATCGTACAATGGTGTTCCATCACTGGCGGGCCCCTGCGGCTGGAGTGGTACAAGGAGACGTTCGCCTGGGTCGTACCTATACGAGGTCTCCTCGGCCTGGCATGGCTCACCAGCGGGAACCCTGTGAGTTGCCTGGACCGGCGGGGTTCCTGATGGTCCTGTCCTTCCCACGCTGGCAGGCTGTCCCCAACCAGCGTCCGGGCGGCCGGCGAGGGAGCGTTGATCGGCGGCGCCCCGCGGCGAGCGCACTGGTGTGAAGAGCGCCTCCCCGCCGCTCTCCTGCCGGGCCTCCAGCATTGCGAACGCTTCCTCCCCATCCTCAATGGGTTCTCCACAGCTCTCGCATTGCTCGCGGGCATCGGCGAGGAGGCCGGCGACCAGGCCTGCAGGTGCCAGGATGATCGTCCCCGTCGCGATTGCTCCTGCAACGCCGAGCGCTGCGCCGAGCATGCCGAAGGCAGGGAACGGGAACCGAGGGTCGGGTTCATCGCCGGCGAAAACTGACTTGCACTTGGCACACACCTTCATCGTGGCCTCTCCTTTCCGTGCTCTTCAGTGGCTCGCGGGCCGTCGTTGCAGCCGTCGTCCCCGACAGCGCCGCAGGCGACTTTTCCTCACCCGAGCCAAATCACGGCGTAGGCACCATCGCAGTCGTGTTCGTCGAAGCGACCAACGCAGCGATGGCCTCGGCCGCTGTCACTGCTTCGCCCGGAGCGCTACTCATCCGGGTCGCGATGGCGGTGACGTCGTCGCTCCCTGTCAGTCGGAAACTGGCTAGTGATAGCGTCGTTTAGGATCCGCGACACGACAGCGGCGAACATGACGAACGCCAGTAGCCCAAGGGGCGGTGGCAGTGGACCTGCAAGTCTGATGGCCACTGCTGCAATTACGAGCCCGAGGACCCAGGGCAACAGGTGCCGGAGGATCCTGATGGTGACGAGGAACCAGAGGAGGAAGTTCATGGTGATCACCTGTTCTAGTGTTGGATGGGGATCCAGTCCATGAGAATCGCCAACGCAAGGGCGAGACCTGCAAGCAGGATGAATACCACGATGGCGACGGCGCCGCCGGACGACTCTGCCTTGGCTCGTGCGCTTGCCTGCACAGAGGCGCGGACCGGCTTCCTCGTCGGAGGTTGGCCTGCTTCCACGATCTCACCGTACTCATTGAGTTCTAGCCTTCGCACGGTCCTGTCTCCTCTTGATCAAGGTGTGGGAACTCATTCAGGTTCTGTGCGCTAATGCGCAAGCTGCTGATGAGTTCGTCGGCGCCCGCCGCCTCACGAGGCCCAAGCTGTCTGTGGCAGACAGTGCACCCATCTCGCGGCCCCTTCACGACCGGGCGGATGAACTCAAACGGCTTCCGGAAAACGTGGAAGCCGGCCGCGAATGGTCCTCCGATGAGGATCAGATTGCGCTCGGCGATGGCAAGACTGGCTAGCTCCGAATCCGTCCTGCGGAACAGCAACGCCAGCGCGAACAGCTCGACAACGGCTGTCACCAAGTTGATCTGGACGAGAAGACCCGGCTCCCCTCTGTAGTCCTGCGGCCCCTTGGCTTCGCTGTAGTCGATTGGACCCTTGGCCTCCGGCTCGGGGAAACCGCCTCTCAAGCACTCCAGGCAAGACGTAGTGCCATCTCCGAAGGCGTAGAATGCCTCGCCGCCTTGGGCCTTCTCGTAGCATCCCCCAGCGAGAAAGTCGATCCGCCGCTGTCGAGCCTCGCGGTTGGCCCTGAGTTGGATGCCCCTTCGGTCCGTCGTGGCGATCACCAGGCTGGCGCCCGAGAAGGCGGCCTCCAGTTGCCTCTCGTTGCCTTGGGCGAAGACGTCCACTGGGAAGCACTGCAGGCGGATATCGGGTCTGATGGAGTGGATTCGCTCCCCCACGGCGTGGACTTTGTAGCGGCCGATATCAAGCTGGGAGCATTCCTGCCGCGATCCGTTCTCAATCCTCACCAAGCCTGGGTCACAGAGCCGGATCCCTCCGACCCCTGATCGCACGAGATCCACGACGATCCTGCTGCCGCCGGTACCCGTCCCGATGACCACCGTTTCCGACTGCCAGAGGGTCGCCAGGAGGTCTGGGCGGAAAGGAGTCCTGGCGAAGAGCTGGGTAGGGTCGAAGGGCTCGACCTCGAGTTCCGTAAGCGCGCCGCCGGCTGCACGGAGGATGGCAATGCCATCGCCCTTCGGGATGGCGATGACTTCCCCGTCCTGAACCGTTCCTGCCTTCGGCGCTTCCTGCATTACCCTCCCGATCGCCGGAGTTGAGCCGACCGGCTCACCGACTCCCATGATGTTCACGATCCCCTCGCCCTCCCGCACGACGCCGAACAGGCGCCCGTAGGAGCCTGGCGACGAGGCGGCCGCATCCGACAAACGTTGGGAAGTACCTGTGGAGAGCACCGCTTTCATCTGTCCGTCCTCCATTGGGTGTCTTCGGTTCCGGTGTTCTAGGGCACCCGACCAACGGCCGTTCGGGCGCTAGAACCCCCTCGACGGCCTCCCTGAGATGGACATCCGAACTCCACGCCAGAAGTGTTTCTGATGGACCAGCAGGCGCTCCATTGGCCTTCCAGACGAACTTTGGCGGGTTCAAAGGGTACTCCGGCGGGAACAAGCACAGCAGACCCATCCTGCCCGCCCTGATGTCGAGGAATGCCCGGCCCGAGCCTTTCATGCGAAGGACGGCCACTTCGAGGCCGGCGTGGGTCAGTTCATCCACATCGGCGCGCAAGCGCTCCCTTCCTGATGGCGTCCGGTAGAACTGAAAGCCCGGGCCCGACCAGTAATCCTGCTTGTCGGCCCTGAGTAGCACAGGCTCACATTCGAGAGCAGCCAGTACCTCCCTGCTTGCGTCCTTTACCACCGTCAGCCGAACCGGCGATGGGTCGGCACCCTCATTGTCGAAACGATAGGCGTGCACTACCACGCTGGGGTGTACACCCTGCTCGGCGACGTTCGCGATGAACAGGTAGAGCGGCCCACCACTGCTTAGGAGCTGGGTGGCCTGTCGTATGTCACCGCCGCTGGGTTTGGCGAACCCGCCCGGGTGTCTGTGCCAGTAGCCAGCCAACTTTGCGCGGCCCCCGGACCTCTCGATTGCACGATCGAGTTCGGCTTGCTCGTGGACCGGATCGGAGGAGAAGTGCGCTGCTGAAGCCTGTGCCCTCGGACCCGGCCCTGTGGCCGCGATCACCATCGGGGTTCGCAGTGTACCGATGAGGATGCCGCCAGTCTCCCAGCCATGCGGGGAGGAAATGCTCTCCTGCTCGATCGTCCGCATCGCGGAGGTCGTGACCTTGAGTTCGCTCACCATGTATTCCTCCTGTGGGTTGCGCCTAGGCACTGGCTCCCGGCCAGTGGCCCGTCTGCTTCCAGCGCTCGTACGCCGCGATCCATCGCACAGCCCAGTCGCAGATCACCTTGCCTGATGTTTGCGGTCCGACCTCTTCGGGTGAGTGGAGGCAGAGGCGGCCCCCCTGGTACTGGTGAGGGGTGTGGCCGAGCCGCGGCCTCACGACGAAGGCAGCGGGAGGGGCGCCAGGGAAGTCATGGGGATACACAACCTTGATCAAGTACTCGCCGTAGACCCCCTGGACCTTCTTGTAGGCAACAAGCTCGCCATCCTGGATGACCAGCCGGGCTTGCGGGTGGTGCCTCTTTAGCAGACGCGCCTCCCGTAGGAGGCGTACCTGGTCGCGTTCAAACCATGCCATGCGGGTTCCTCCTGGCGCCGGGCCGGAGCGAACTCCGGCCCGGCGCACTTTCTGGTCAGCCCTCGTACCAGGTGGATTTCTTCACCCGGTTGCGGGTGTCGTTCAAATCGAGCACCTCGACCCCGTGCTCGGTCTCCGGCTTGAGATCCTGCTCGCGAATCTCAAGCTCGACCACCCGCGGGTCACGCTCATCCCGCGTGTCAGCCAGCCGTGTCGCCACGTTCCTCACCTCCTTTCACGAGCGAAGGAGCCAATGGTCAGGCCGCCCCCACTTGCCTGGGCAATCACACCATCAGCCACCGGGGGCACGGGTAGCCGCGCGCGGGTAGAGCACACGACCCGCGTTTCCCAATGGGTTACCAGTTGTTTGATTCGCGGTTCCCTGCGCGGAGATCGCCACATTACGTGTTCCTCCGATTCATGCCCGCCAATGGAGCAGGCATGCCTGCTTCGCCCAACAGCACCTGCCTCGGGCTCCTGGCGATCAGGCAGCACTTGGGTCCGTGCGGAATCCTGTAGCCCCAGCCTTCCCTACGCGAGAGGCATGCATTTTTCTCAGTTCGGATGAGCCGGGGTGAGTGGCTGCTGTCGCCGAGCAGTTTCCGCAGCCGGCATATGTGCTTGGCCACGGCCTTTGGACCCTTGGTCTCGTACTGGTCCAGGCTGAATCTAGAAAGGGGCAGGCCTTGGTTCCTCAGCAGCAGTTCCAGAATGAGGAGATCCTCCCTCTGGACCGAGGCCTCCCCCAGATCGATGACCGCCTTGCCCCCACGGATCTCGGTTCCGGCAAGGCGGAGGAACACTAGGTCAACGAATAGCTGGAAGTCTTGGGGCCGCAGTTCCATAGTCTGCCGCTTTGAGAGCGCCCTCTTCTCCCCCGCGACCAATGCCTCGAAGACCCTCGGCGCGTCCGACGGAGCCGGGTCACTTGGCCCACCCAGGATCTGTTGCTCTGTGGATACCAGTGCATCCCTAAGGAGTGCCGCATCCTTCTCGACAGTGTGCGCGGCTTCCTTGGCCTTTGAGATGACCGCGAGTAAGCCGTTGAGATCAAAGGAACTCACAGCGCGCCTCGCTTAGCTCGTGTAAGGTACCCCGAGCAATCTTCCGCGACCTCAGAGGCACCGGTGCTGGTACCGCTCTCCGCCTCTACGCTCGCGAGCACAAAGGGGGCCGCATCGCTCGACTGGTACGCCACGTCTCGGAGCAACCCGAGTGCAAAGGGCGCTCTCCTGCTCAGTGTAGCGACGTCCTGCACGTCTGCCCGCCACGCATGCAATCGCGAGGTGACCGACTGCTCCGTGCACTGTTGTTCAGCCGTGAGAGGCGGGGTTTGCATTCTCGGTTTCCGCATTGTGCGCCGGGGCGTCAAGGACTCCAGAGGAGCAAGCCGACGTCTCTGTGGACGGCGCCAGAGGGGATCTCTGGTGCGCCCCACCGACGTCGACGCCGCCACTATTTTCCACCGAGGCCCGGGCAACCGGAAGTGAAAGGTGGTTGAAAGCCATCTCGCCCCCGAAAACTTTATATGCACTGTCCGCCAATACTGTCGTGGTGATATCGAATGGGTCAGAACAGCTCTGGAATCCTCTCCTACACGGTGGGTGGGGTCTCGGTGTACGTGGCCGATGGCGTGATCCGATCGATGTCAGGTCTCCGAGACCGGGCCCGGTCGCTGTCCGCGGGGGACCAATTCCTGCCGTTAGCAGACGAGAATCTGCAGAAATGGGCACCCGATGACTTGCTTCAGGGGGTGCGGTACGCCATCAGGAGG
This sequence comes from Planctomycetota bacterium, assembly GCA_016872875.1. Next base: position 22,828 of record VGYW01000083.1, read on the forward strand.
GACTACCACTCGACGAGGATGAACCGCGCAGAAGGTCCAGAGAAGTGGTGCGAAATCTGGGTGTTGACACCGCCGAAGCGGCTCAGGGCAGGCATGTCCGGTCTCAGGTTGCGCGCCTCCCCACGAAGACGGCACGACCGTTATACTGACCCCCTGCTGGCGTAGACCAGGTGGGTTGGGAGAGTAGAATAGGGCGACAAGTGTTTGCCCCCCGCCCCCCGAGGGGGCGGCCGCGAGCGAGCGGAGCCCCCAGGCGAGGCTCAAGCGAGCGAGCGGCCGCAAGCCGGGGGAAAGGAGTGTCGCCCATGCCGAGAGGTCATCGTCTGCAAGTGCCCGTGGACACCCAAGTGCAGTGCATTCTGGAGGGTCTGTCGGGAACGCCGGTCGAGGAGTTGTGCCGGCGCCACGTACTGTCGCAGTCGCAGTACTACCGGCTGCGCGACCGGTTCCTCGAGGGCGGCAAGGCCGGCCTGGTGAGCAACGGCCCGGACGGCGAGCGGGTGGCGTTCGAGACCCGCATCGCGGAGCTGGAGCGGGTCGTCGGCCGCCTGACGGTGGAGAACCAGGCTCTAGAAAAAACTCTGCACTGACCGCAGAGTGCTCTTTGAAAACGCGTGTCGAGACGGTATGCGAGGAGACCGGGCTGAGCGTCCGCCGGGCCTGCGAGGTGCTGGAGGTGAACCGCAGCACGCTGTACCGCAAGCCCAGCGGAGGCCGTCCCAAGGTGGGCCAGGCTGTCCGCGACGCCGAGGTGGTGCCCGTGCTCCGGGAGCTGGCGGGTCGGTTCCCGACGTATGGCTACCGGCGGCTGAAAGTGCTCGTCTCCAGACAATTGGGCCGTCGGGTGAACGCCAAGCGGGTCCGCCGCCTGATGCAGGAGCAGGGGCTCCAGACCGCCCACCGGGTCGCTCGGGCACGGCCCCAGCCGCATCCACGCCAGGTCGAGGCCGCGGCCCCCAACCAGGTGTGGCAGATGGACTTCACGAAGTTCCTGGTGGGGACGACGTGGGTGTGGCTGCTCGTGGTGATGGACCGCTTCAGCCGCGAGGTGGTGGGCTGGACCCTGTCGCTGCGGGCGCGAGCCACGGAGGCCCGCGCGGTGCTGGAGGCCGCGATCCGCGAGCGCTTCCCCGAGGGCGTGCGGGGCCGCGGCCTGAAGGTCGCCAGCGACAACGGCTCCGCGTTCCTCTCGGAACACTTCCAGGCGTTCGCCCGGGAACTGGAGGTGGCGCTGTTGCGGACGCGGGTACGGTATCCCGAAGGCAATGGCCGGTGCGAACGGCTCATCCGCACCATCAAAGAGGAGGAGGTCTGGCTCAACGAGTACGCGACCCTGGACGAGGCGCAAGCCCGCCTCGGCGCGTTCATCGAGTTCTACAACGCGGAGCGGGTTCACTCCGCGTTGGCCTACGAGTCGCCCCGCCGGTATGTCGCCCTCTGGCGGGCCGGCCGCCTCTCCAAAGAAGCGGCCTAAAATGGTCTTGACAACAGGGGCTCAGTACACCCTAGATGTCCCGCGCCGGCGCCAAGCGGCCATGGCTTCCCTCTGCGGAGGATACCACTATGGTCAATGGGTTTCAACACCCCAAGCGCGCAGCCACAGCGCGCCGAGTTCACGCTCAGAAGGCACCCCTAGCCTAACTTCCGCAGTAGGTGCGTCAAAAGTGCCCTTTTGGGGGCAAATTCGATGATTCGACCTCGAAAGTTGTCACTACATTTGGCCAAGAAGCCGGGGCGGGCGAACCCGTTCCGGCAAGCT
>VGYW01000084.1 GCA_016872875.1 Planctomycetota bacterium
GCCCCCTTCGGGGGCTTGGATGGGGGGGACGCGCGATCCCAGGGCTCCCTTCGGTCGCCCTGGGCTACGGCTGGGTCGCCCGCGTCGGCGGGCTACAAGGCCCCGAGATGTGGGCAAAGATCAGGGCTTCGCCCTGGGCTGCTATAGTACGCCCCTGTCGGGGCTCCGGAGTAGTTCACCAGAATTGGGGGCCATCCTCGCAAGCGGGACACTTGCGGTCTTCCGCGGCCCCTCGACAAGCGCGAGGCTTGTCGCCACACCAATCCGCAACAGAGACTGGCTCTTCCGGGTTTCTTGTGGGTAGCCCCCACATCCTGTGGTCGGCGGGTCGCCGCGGCCGGAAGCTATCTAGGGTTGGCGGTTCTCGGGCGCCCTGGCGTGGCTGAGGAGGCCGGCGACGCGGGCGCACAAGAGGTCGAGGTCAACGGGCTTTTCGAGGAACTCGTCCACGGGGAGCCAGCAGTCGTCAATGTCCTTCGAGCTGAAGCCGAGTGGGAATCGGCTGTTGACGGCGGTGAGCATGAGGAGCGGGACGTCGCGGAGGTTTCCGGCTTCGCCGCGGATTTCGCGGGCGAGGCTGAAGCCGGCCGAGCTGTCCTCGGGGAACATGACGTCGAGGATGGCGAGGTCGGGCCGCCGCTGGCGCATGGAGCGGACGGCGCTGGGGACGTCGAGCTCGACCCTGACCTCGTGTCCGGCGTCGCGGAGCACCTTGGCGGCCGCGCCGGCGAAATCCTCGTCGTCATCCACGATCAGCAAGTACCCCATCTGCGTTCTCCTTTCTCCTGAGTGCCGGGCTCGGGAAGGGGGACAGTGCGCCGTCCACGGCGGAAGGCGGAGTGTCTCCCTTTCCAAGCCCTGGCGAACGAGGGGGCGAGGGGGGGAAGAGGACGGTGAAGCGGGTGCCGACGTTCGGCTCGCTCTCGACGTGGACGGTGAGGCCGTCGGCCTCGGCGGCCTGTCGGACTATTGCGAGGCCGAGGCCCGTGGACTCGCGGTTGTGGCGGACGGCCTCCTCGGCGCGGTAGTAGGGTTCGAAGATGCGGGGGAGCTTGGCCGGCTCGATGCCGATGCCGTGGTCTTGGACGACGACGCTGGCGGAGCCGCCGTGCTGCGGGGCGACCTCGACGCGGACGTGGCCGCCGGGGTGGGAGTAGGTGATGGCGTTGGAGAGGAGGTTGGCGAAGACCATCTTGGCGTGGTCCTCGACGGCCCAGACGGGCGCGGGGTGGAGGTCGGCGTCGAGGGCGATCTGGCGCTCCTGTGCCATGGGCGCCACCCGAGCGAGGGACCAGCGCATGATGGCCGCGAGGTCGAGCTGCGCCGTGGGGAGGGGTTCCTGGGTGACTGAGTGGAGGTTTGCGAGCTGGAGCATTTCCTGGATTTCGGCGGCGAGGCGTCGGCAGCGGGTGGTGATGCGGCCGAGGACGGCCTGGGCCTCGGCGGGGAGCTGGCCGCAGTGGCCCTTGGTGAGGAGCTGGACGTTTGCGTGGATGGCGGAGAATGGGGCTTTGAGCTCGTGGGTGGTGCGGAGCATGTGCTGGCGGCGCTCCTCCTGGGCGGCGAGGAGGAGGCGGTTGGTCTCGGCCAGCTCGCGGTCGCGGGAGTGGACTTCGGCGGAGAGGTGGGCGGCGAGGTACCAGACGACGAACCAGGTGAAGGGCGCCCAGGCCACGTGAGCGAGGCGCACGCCGGGCAGGTGGTCCATCAGCTCGCGCAGGGAGGCGTCGGCGTAGATGCCGGCGCGCTCCAGGACGCCCGCCTCCTCGAGCGCCACGGTGCCCAGGTAGAGCGCGCAGGCGAGCGCGGTGACGACGAGCGACCAGCGGCGCGGGAAGAAGATGCACGAGAGGACGATGTGGAAGAGGTAGGCGAAGGCGATGAAGGTTTCGAGGCTGCCGACGTGGTGGACCACGAGGGTGAGGCTGACGAGGTCGGCGACGATCTGTGCCCAGAGGTTCATGCAGACCGGCTGGAACAGGGGGACGTTCCACCTCTCGCCGCGAAAAGGAGCGTGTCGCCCCTTTGCGGCAATCGTGTGCGCGTGTGCGAGCCAGGCGAGGTTGGCGGCGAAGAGGACGGCTGCGGCGACGAGCGGCCAGGCCCCTGGCGGGCGCAAGCCGAGCCGTGGGAGGAGGCCGGGCACGAGGCCGAGGACCCCGAAGGCGGCGAAGAGTCCGATGACCAGCCACCGCAGGCGGCAGAACCAGAGCGCGTTGCGGAGGAGGAGCTCCTCCGGGAGGTCGTGCGCCAGCGCTCGGGGCGCGGCATGGGCCGACGGGGAGGCGCGGTCCGGGAACGATAGGGTGTACGTGGCCATGGAACCTTCCGTCGCCACTCACGCGCGCTTTGCGCGCGTGTCAGGGCGGAATGTCAAATGACCAATGACCAATGGCCAATGGCCAGGTAAGAGCATAGAAAGCCGGTTACAGGCGGATTCTGGATTGGTCATTGGTCATCTGTCATTGGCCATTCGGACCAGCCCCCCTTTGGTTGCGGCCGCAGGCCGCGTTGAGGGTCACTTCGCGGGCGGCGCGGGCTCGGGCGCCTTGGGGGGCGGCTCGGGGGCCTTCGGCTCGGGCGCCGTGGGCGGGGGCGCCGTGTAATCCACCGGCGTCTTGCGGTCGTAGGCCTTCGGCCCGTGGCAGCCGGACTGGCAGACGCCGCCCGTGGCAGTCCTGGTGTAACGAATGGCGATGGCCCAGCCCCCGGTGCCGAAGGGCACCGAGGGACGAATGATGGCCGGCTGGTCGCTCGCATGATTGGCATGGCAGGCCCGACAGACCCGACCCTTGACCGGCTTGTTCACGTGGAGGAAGTGCATGTTGCGGGTGCCGTTGCGGAACTCGGTCGCGTCGCTCGTCTCGGACTTCGCTGCAAGGTCGGCTTCGTGGCAACTGAAGCAGAGGCCGTAGGCCTTGGCGTCGTAAGGGGCGTAGAACTTCGCGGGATAGGCCCGTGCGAGGAGCGCGACCTGCGCTGAGCCGTGGGGGGTGTGGCAGGCCGTGCAATCCTCGTCCTTGGCGGGGCCGTGGACGTGTTTGAGGCCCAATTCCTCCTTGGTGCTGGCGAGGAGGCGTGCGCCGTGCTTCTGCGGCTTGTCGTGGCAGGAGAGGCAGAGGGCCTTGGGCTTGGCGGTGAGGAGGTAGGGCACCTTGCTGACGTGGGGCGCGTGGCAGCTCATGCAGGCAGCGCCCTCGGTGGCGATGGCGTGGCGCGAGATGATGGCCTTGTCCTTCCCCTTCGCCTGGGCCACGGTCTTGTCGTGGCAGGTGTCGCACAGCTCGAGGAGTGGCATGGTGAGGATGCCCTTGACGTTGCTGGAGTGGGGGTCGTGGCAGGTCACGCAGTCTTCGGCGATCGGCTCGTGGAGCGTGAGGCCCTTCTTGGGCTTGGCCGGCTCCTTCGGCTTGGCGTCGTCCTTCGCCTTCGGTTCTTCCTTGGGCTTCGGGGCGTCCTTCTTGACGATCAGCTCGTCGTGGCAACTGGTGCAGAGCGCCGTGCCTTTGCGGGTGGGGGTGAACTTGTGCAGATTGTCCTTCCAGGTGTGGCACTCCTTGCAGTCGTTGTCGCCGACCGGGCCGTGGACGTATTTCTTCTTCGCCAGGTCGGCGTGGCAGGTGGCGTTGGTGCAGGGCGCCTTGGGCACGAGCTCCTTAGGGGCCGGGGCGCCCGCGAGGGCGCGCAGGGGGACCATGAGGCAGGCCAGGGCAAGAAGGGGGATGCGAATTGCTGATTGCTGATTGCTGATTGCTGATCGCACGATCTGAAATCCGAAATCCGAAATCCGAAATCCGAAATGGGACACGACGCAGTCCTTTATTCACTGTTTGCCGGGTGGGGAAGCCTTTGCAGCAGCGGCGGTGCGGGCCTCGGCGGCGTTCTGGAGCGCGGTCTTGGCCGCGGGGGAGCCGGGCGCGAGGGCGGCCGCCTTCTCCCAGAGCTCGGCGGCACGGAGGTGGTCCCCCGCGAGGTGGGAGACGACGGCGAGGTTGTAGGTGGCCTGGACGTGGTTGGGGTGTTTGGCGAGGACACGCTCGTATTCGGCGCGGGCGAGGTCGAGCTGGCCCATGTTCCTGTAGCAGGTGCCGAGGTCGGTGCGGACGGCTGGGTCGTCGGGCTTCCGCTCGAGCACCTGGCGGTAGGCGACCGCCGCCTTGTGGGGCCGGTCGGTGTCGTAGTAGTGGTTGGCGAGTGCCAGGAGCGCCGCGAGGTCGCCGGGGTTGCGTGCCAGGCGGTCGTGGAGCTGGTGCTCGAGTGGCACGTGCGTGGCGTCGGCCTGCTTGGATGGGACGGCTGGGGCGGCCTTCGGCGCGCGGGGTGCCGCAGGGGGCTCCTCCTTGCCGCAGCCCTGGAGCGCGGCGAAGAGGGCGAGCGCCAGGAAGAGGATTTCTGATTTCTGATTTCTGATTGTTGATTGGAATCGGAGAGGCGCACGGCGCGCGGGGATTGCGGGGGCTGAAATCCGCAATCGGCAATCAGAAATCAGAAATCGCGGCGAAGCCGTCATCGCTCAGTAGCTCCTCAGGTTGTGTTCCTTGTTGTGGCACAGGAGGCTGCACGCGCCGCGGCGGACGCCGCGGTCCTCGAAGGTCAGGCTGCCCTGGGCGTTGGGGAACACGACCCGGGTGTCGAAGTCGATCAGGTGGGTGTACCGGGGGGAGCCGTGGACGTTGTGGCAGGTTCGGCAGGAGGCCCGGATGTCCACGATGTGCTGGTTGTGGAACTCGAAGAAGCCGGAGGTTCGGTTGAGGACGAGGGTGTTGCGGTTGTGGCAGCGGTAGCAGAGGGCGTATTGCTCGGCGGACTCGGCGAGGCCGTCGTTGGGCTGGAAGTGGGCCTTGAGGATGGGCTTGAAGGCGGAGCCGTGGGGGCCGCGCGGGCCGTTGGCCTGGTCGCTGCCGTGGCAACTGGTGCAGGCGATGAAGCTCCGTGGCGTGTAGGGCGGGATGAGGCTCAGGACGTCGGGGTTCCGGCCTATGGCCTCCACGGGGTGGAAGGAGGGGTTGCCCTGGCGGAAGAGGCTCTGGATGTCGCGCTGCCCGGCGGCGCGCGTGGCGGCGCCGTGGCACCGGTAGCAGGTCTCGTATTCGGGCCTGGCGCCGTGGCGCGCGTTGCCGGTCTGCTTCACGCGGGTAAGGTCGGCAACGTCCTGGGCCGGGGTCTTGACGAGGTAGTGGGTGTCGTGGCAGGAGCTGCACGTGACGACGCTGGAGGCGAGCTGTACGGCGGCGCCGAGCCGAGCGGGCGGCGGGGCGGGCTGGCCGGGGCTGGGGAGTGGGTGGCGGGAGGGCTTGCGGGCGTCGGCCGCGATGTCGGCCATGGCGTCGCCCTTGGCGAGGGCGCCGCGGCTCGTGGTGGCGGCCCGGGCGGTGGAGTCGCCGTGGCAGGTCAGGCAGGTGTCGGCCACGGCGCCGGGGAGCATGGGGGAGCCCGGCGGCCCGTGGCCCACGTGGCAGCTCCCGCAGCCGCGCGGCAGGAGGGCCTGGTTGCCGTGGGCGCTGGCCCTGAAGGCCCCGGCCTGTGCCGAGGCCGCGAGCGCGAGGGCAAGGAGTGAAATCCGAAATCCGAAATCCGAAATCCGAAATCTCAGAAGTCGTGGCACGTGAGGCATAGCTCGCTCCAATCCGGCTTTGCGAAGAAGTGGACGCCTGAGGAGGCGTAGTTGGTGTCGTCGTGGGGGTCGTGGCAGGTGGTGCACTGCATCTTGCCCTGCTTGTCGAGCTTCACTTTGGGGTCGTTGAGGGTGGACGGGAGGCGTAGGGGCATATCGCCGGCGGCGTTGTTCCGGAGGGCCAGCGCGTCGCTGTAGACGAACGAGATGGGGTGGCTGCCGGAGAGGTCGGTGCCGAGGTAGCCTCTCTGGCCTGGGCGCAGGGCGCCGGCGACGGGGATTCCTGCTGGGCGGCTGCGGACGGAGCCGAGGGCGATGGTGCCGTCGTGGCAGCTCAGGCAGAGCTTGGAGGCGCCGTCGGGCTGCACCCCCCGCCCCGCGTAGGCATGGAGGGTGGGGCTGGTGGGCATGATGTAGGTTCGCGCGGCCTGGACGTCGCGGTTCCACAGCGGCGTCTGCGGCACCGCCGTGTGCGGGGTGTGGCAGAAGATGCAGATCTGGGTCTCGGTGGGCGACTTTATCGGCCCCGGCCCCGTCACGGAGAGGTTGTGGGGCGTGTGGGCGATGCTGCCCGGGCCGGGGGGCGATGGGGGAGCGGCGGCCAGGGCACAGGAGGCCAGGGCGAGGAGCACCGGGAGATTCTTGATTCTTGATTTTCGATTCTCGATTTTCGATTTCGGATTTCGGATTTCGGATTTCAAGCCGTGGTCTCCTTTATGGGGTCTGGCGGAGGTATTGGTAGACCTGGACGCGCGCGTTGCCTGAGTCGGCCACGTAGATGCGGTCGGCTGCGTCAATGAAGAGGCCGGTGGGGAGCCAGAGGGCGCCGCCGTCGCGGCCGCTGCCGCCGAAGCTGAGGAGGAAGCGGCCGTCGCGGTCGAAGATCTGGACGACGTCGTAGAGGGAGTCGGCCACGTAGACGTGACCCTCGGAGTCCACGGCCACGCCCTTGGCCTTGGCGAAGTCGCCCGTGCCGTCGCCCGCCTGGCCGAAGGCGCCGAGGAGCTTGCCCGCGGCGTCGAACCTCTGGAGGCGGTGGTTGAGCGAGTCGGCCACGTAGAGGTGCCCCTCGGCGTCCACCGCGGCGTGGGTGGGGAAGTTGAAGGTGCCTGGCCCCTCGCCGCGCTCGCCGAGCCTGCGGAGCAGGTGCCAGCCGCCCTCTGCCTGCCCGAAGGTGAACACGGCGTGGGCGCCGGAGTCAACCACGTGGAGCTGGCCCCGCGCCGCGTCGTAGACCAGGCCCGCGGGCCGCACGAACTTCTCCTGGATCTCCTCGCGCAGCACCCCCTCGCTCGACATGCGGAAGACCCTGGCCAGGGCGGAGTCGGCGACGAAGAGGCCGCCGCGTCCGTCCGCGGCCAGGCCCACGGGGCACGCGAGGGCCGTATCGCCCACCGCGGCAATCGCACGGTAGCGCCGCTTCTCCTTCTCGATGACGTGGACGGTGCCGCTGCCGGAGTCGGCGAAGGCGAACACCGCGGCGTCCACCGCGAGGCCGTGGGGCACGCCGAGGTTGAGCCTGGGGCTCCCCGTGAGGGCGTCGAGCAGCCGCGAGCCGGTGGTCGTCACGTAGCGCATCGCTTGTCCCGTCGTCATCGCGCCCTCGTAACGCACGCGGGGCGGGTCGGGCGGCTCGGGCCACACTGTGGCGACCCTCGCGGGCACCCAGGGGACAGAGGGCCGGGGCGCGCAGCCGAAGGCCAGAGCGGCCGCCGCCAAGGTGGCCAGGAGCGCTGCCCGATTTCTGATTTCTGATTTCTGATTTCTGATTTCAATCAGCAATCGGCAATCAGCAATCAGCAATGGAGCACCCTGGCGTGCTAGGCTTAGACGGCAAAATCCGTGCCACTGGGCGCGGGTCTCAGGGATGGCCCGGCGGCATCTTGGGTGCGGTCGGCGAGGACTTGTCACGCTTCATCTCCCGGTGCATGTCGCGCATCCGCCGCAGCTCGGCCAGGATGCGCGGGTACTCGGGGTTGGCGGGGTCGAGCTTCGGGCACTTCTCGACCTCTGCGATGCCTTCGTCCATCCGGCCGAGCCGGAAGAGCAGGAGCCCGTAGGCCTTGCGGGCCGGGGCGTCGTTGGGGAGGAGCTTGACGGCCCTGGCGAGGTGCTCGAAGGCTTTGGCCCACTTGCCGAGTCCGGCGCAGATCTCGCCGGCCTGGATTCGCAGCTTGCCGTCGTCGGGCGCGGCGCGCACCTTGGCCTCGATGCGCTCGAGGCTGTCGGCGGCCTCCTTGCCCTTCTCGGCGTATTCGAGCCAGACCTGGAGGTCCATCCGCTTGGGGTTGGCCTTGAGCGCGCGCTTCCAGAGCCGGATGGCGTCGTCGTATTGGCCCACGCGGTAGAAAGCCTGGGCGCCGAGCTCGGTGGCCTCGGGGTGGTCGGGCTTGGCGGCCAGGACGGCCTGGGTGTCGGCCACGGCGTCGCGCCATTTCTCGCGCGCGAGGTGCAGCCGCGCGCGGGCGATCAGGGCCTCGGCGTCGTTGGGGTCCTTCTGCAGTTTCGCATTGAGCTCGGCGAGCTTGGCCTCCTGCTCGATGAGCTGGCGGGCGGCGGCGATGCGTGCCTCGGCCCGCTTGTCTCCGGGGCTGAGCTTGAGGGCCTGCTCCCAGAGGGCGAGGGCCTTGGTGGGGTCGTTCAGGCCCGCCTGGGCGTCGCCGGCGAGCAGGTAGAGGGGCGCGTGGTTGGGCTTGAGGGCCATGGCCTCGTCAATGTACTTGATGGCCCGCGGGGCCTGGCCGAAGTTCACCAGGAGCCCGGCCAGCTCGGCCCGCGGCTCCCAGGCCTTGGGGTCGGCCTCGCACTTCGCCACCAGCTCGTTGATCTTCCGGTGAATCACGCCCATCGTGCCCTCGTTCTCGATTTTTGATTTTGGATTTTCGATTTTTGATTTTTCGGGTTCGGCTGCCATTGCGAGGCAGGCCCATGCAAGTGCCAGCGCCAGGAGAGGCCCCCTCAATCGCAGATCGAAAATCAGAGATCGAAAATCTGCTTTCCTCGGTGGCACTGCGGTGCTCCTTGCTAGAAGGTGCGTCGGATGGAGAAGATGATCGAGTTGGTCAGCTCCCGAACCTGTTCGTCGTCGCGGTCGTTGATGAAGGCGGTGAGTGCGAAATGGGTGGCGCGGATGCGATAGCTGGCCTCGAGCCGGCTGTAGAGGTGGACTCCGGAGGAGCCGCGGTCGTCGAAGCGCTCGCCGCCGAGGGTCAGTTGAATGGCGGCGGCCGGCGTGGGCTGGGTCTGGTAGGTGAGCGCGATGGTGTCGTAGGCGGAGTTCCCGCCGTCGCCGAAGTCCACGCGGCGGACCGACACGCTGCCCTGGACCCGCTGGCGAGGGGTGAGCTGGTGGGAGATGTCGAACGACACGAGGTTGGACTTGTAGGGGGTGAGGTTGCTGTCGTAGTCCTGGTGCTCGGCGCGCAGCCTGGCCTGGCCCCAGGTCACTGCCGCGCCGATGAGGGTGTCGCGCACGTCCTGGAGGCGGCCGGCGTCTATCCCGGAGATCAACTTGTCCCTCGCGGTGCGGGTGCCGGCGTAGAGGGAATAGCGCTGGAAGAAGTTGACCTCGGCCCGCCAGTGGGTGTTGAGGGTGGAGAACTTGAGATTGGAGACGGCCTGGTAGGAGTAGTTGACGAGGACGGAGCCGCCGTTAGGGATGAGGAGGCTGGAGAAGACGCGGCGTATCTCGGTGAAGCGGCCCGTGGTGAAGAGCTCGTAGTCCACGTTGAGGAGGCAGAGCTGGTTGGCGGCGTTGCGGACGACGACGGTGGCCGCGACAACGTCGGGGTTGTCGAGGAACTCGGGCACGCCGTCGGTGAGGGTGTGGCTCTCGTCGGCGACGGCGCGGGTGGCCCCGCCGCCGCGCTCGTCCGTGATGTCCTGCCCCGCGCCCAGGTTGAGGAGGAGCAGGCCGTGGGGTATGGTCTTGCGGTAGGCGAGCGCGATGGAGCCGCCCACGACCTGGCGGCTCGAGTCCTCGAAGGTCTGCCGCGAGCCGTGGGCCTCGAGGGTGGTGGTGAGGCTCTTGTAGAGCTGATGGACGAGGGAGGCGTCGCCCGACACCAGGTCGTTCTGCACGCCGGCGATCTCGTCGCGCGCCACCCGCACGTGGTAGTTCGTGCGCAGGGTGTCCAGGTGGACCAGGCTGAGCCCCTCGCTGAGGGAGAGGCGGCGCGAGGCGAAGGAGCCCGTCTCGTCCCGATAGTCCGCCTGCGTGGTGAGCGCGCTCAGGCCCGACCGCCCGAGCCGCAGGTTGTTGGAGAACGACAGGCTCGTGACCTCCTGTGTGATGTTGACGGTGTTGAGGACGGCCGAGGCGTTGGTGATGTCCTCCGTGCGGTCGCGGCGCTCGATGTCGAGGCGCGAGGAGGAGCGTTCGGCGTAGTGGCGCATGGTGAAGCCCACGGCGGTCGTCTCGTCGTCGCGGCTCTCGCCGAGGCCGAGCTGGTCCTGGGTGGTGCGCAGGTGCGAGTAGAAGAGCTCCATCGGGAACGGGTTGGCCTTGATGTAGAGGTTGGCGCGCTCGCTCCAGGTGTCCACGATCGCGAGGTCGCCCACGCCGCTTGAGGCGGTGATGCGGCGGTGGTCGAGGCCGAAGCCGAGCGACACGGGGTGCGCTGCGAGGAGCATGCCGGTGATGCTGTAGCGTGGGGAGATGCCGTTGAAGGTCTCGCCCCGCCGCTCGCCGGGGGTGCTCAGGTCCACCTGGGACTGCTCGACGTCCAGGCCCACCTTGCCCGAGAGCTCCAGGAGGCGTGGGTGGTAGGCGTAGCCCCGGAAGCCGAGCTCGAGCATCTCGTGGAACCGCACGGTGGAGTAGCGGGTGGTGGAGCCGAACTGCTTGGAGGTCTGCTCGCGGTTCTCGGCCTCGTAGCGGAGCTCGACCTCGGCGGAGGTGAGGTCGAGGCTCAGGAGGCGCACCTCGGCCGCCGGGGTCTGTGCGAGGCCAACCGCCTCCGCCAGGAGGACCGCCATCGCGAGCGCTCCGTGCTCCGGCCCGACCTTCATGGTGCCTCTTTGGGCGGCTGCGGGGTGGCTCCTCCGGCCTTGCCGTCCGCCTCGGCGGCGCGGCCGGAAGAAGATGCCCGCAACCCACCGCCGTGAGGGTCGTGACAGCTAAGGCAGTTGGCGTCGTCCGATGCCCTCGGGCAACTCGTCGGCTCGGCGCCAGGAGGGCGCCCATTGCCGGCAATGGGCTCCCGCTCGTGGCAGTGGAAGCACAGCTTCGGGCCGGGCAGCTTGACGAGATACTTGTAGGGCGAGCGATGGACCTCGTGGCACGCCACGCAGTCGCCGAAGGCGGTCGGGCCGTGCTTGGCCGCCTGCACCTCGCGCTTATGGCACTTGGCGCACAGATCGTTCACGGGCATCGTGAGGCTGAAGGCCCTTTGCGCGTCGTGGCAGACCTTGCACTGCTTCTCGTCGGTGCCAGGCTTGTGCTCGTAGAGTCGCACTGCGGGAGCCAGGGGCCGCGCAATTGGCTGTTCGCCAGGCGTGCCAGCCTTGCTGGCCACGGGGACCTCGACGCCTTCCTGTCCGGGGTGGAGGGGCGGGACGCCGTCAAAGAAGAAGACAAGGACTCTGTGGCGCTCCTCAGGGGTGCAGGCGAGGAATCCCAGTGCCGCGGCGAGTGAAGCGGCGAGCAGCCCGGCCCAATTTCGGATTTTGGATTTCGGGTTTCGGATTTCGATCCCCAATCCGCAATTGGCGCCCGCTGCTACGGCTTCTCCTCCTTGGGCGCAGGGGGAGATGAAGGCGGCTCCTTGGCCTCCTCGGGCGGCAACTCCGGCTTCTCTGCGCCAGGCCCCTCCTTCGGCGGTGTCACTTTGATCACACGCAGCTTCTCCTCGCCGGCAGAAGCGGGCAGAGGCTTCAGGTACTTGCCGAAGCCGTAGACGGTGACCTTGCTCTGGGCGAACTGGCTGCTGACGAAGATGAGGTACTCGAGCTTGAAGTCTGGAGAGGCGAACTGAGTGAAGTAGTCCACCCCCTCGTAGCTGATCATCACCTTGGCGGGCAGGGTGAGGGTGCCTTGGTCGGGCACGTCGCTTTCTGCGGCGCCGAGCATCAGGAGGAGATGGCCCTCGGGATCGTAAATCTGCACCGTCTGCGGCGCGGCGTCTGCCACGTAGAGCCGGCCCTCGCGGTCCAGGGCCACCCCCTTGGGCCGCACCATGTTGCCGAGCAGGATGCCGCGCTCCCCGATGGCCTTGATGAACTTCCCGCTCTTGTCAACCACCTGCACCCGGGCGTTCATGGTGTCGGAGACGTATATGCGGCCCTGTGAGTCGACCGCGAGATTCGTCGGGAAGTAGAACTCACCGGGCTCCTTGCCTCCCTTGCCGAACTGGCGCAGCAGGCGCCCCGTCTTCGGGTCGAGGACCAGAATGCCGTTCGATTTCAGGTCCGCCACGAACAATTCGTCCCCGATCAGCAGCGCGTCGCTGGGCTTCATGCCCTCCTCTCGGCGCAGCATGCGGGCGAACTTGTTGTCGCGGTCGAACACCATGATAGCGCCAAGCGCGGTGTCGCAGACGTACTTGTCTCCGTCGGGGCCGATGCAGAGGTTGATGGGCGTCCTGAGCCGCGCCATCCCCTTGTCGCCGAACGTGCTGAACCGCCGGCCCTTGAGGTCGAGCACGGCTATGCGGCGCCCCCCGCTATCGGCAACGTAGAGCTTGCCATCCCCCATTGCCATCCCGTAGGGACGCATGATGGGGACGGCATTCTCCTGGGCGACCTTGCCCAGCACGAAGGCCCTGAAGCTGCTGGCCGGGGCCTCGACGTCCCTGGAGGTGTTGAGCTGACGCAGGAATTGGATGCGAGGGCGTTGCGGCAGCGGCGGGTAGAACAGCGGGGCCGGCGGCGGAGGCGGCGCGCAGCCATCGAGGGCCAGACCAGCCGCCAGACACAGGAACAAGGTTGCTCGGAGAAGGGCCTTCCCCGGCCGGGACATCCACACACGCATTGCTTCTCCCATTGGCAGACGTCCGTGGTGGTGGAAACGACGCGCTCCCGCGCCGCCCGGCCTATCTGCATATAGTGTACTCGCGCGCGTAACGGAAGCAAGGCCAACTTCGGCGCACGCGCCGGCCGCCGGGCCGCGCTTGCCCCGGCTCGGAGAACCGCCGGATAGTGAAAGGGGACACCCCCAGTGACGGGCGTGTCCCCTCTCGAGCCTTCCGCAGGGCGCAGGACCGCAGACGCGACCCTACTTGATGTGGCAGCTCAAGCAGAGCTGGCTCTTGTTGGAGTTGTCCTTCTTCAGGTAGTTGGCGTAGGTGATGCTGTGGACGCCGTGGCACGAGGAGCATTCGACGCTGTTGCCGCTGGCGTTGGTCGGGTAGAGCCTCACGCCGCCGGAGACGCCGCCGGAGGGAACCTGGTACTTCGCCCCGGCGGTGAGGACGACGCCGATCGGGTGATCGTCGCGCAGGTCGGGGCTCATCAGTTTGTCGCCCGTCATGAACACCGTGCCCGCGTGCGCGCCATAGGAGTCAATGGCCACGCTGCCGTCGTGGCAGCTCAGGCAGACCTTGGAGTTCTTGCCGGGCTGGTTGACGGTGGTGCCAGAGGAGGTGGTGCCTCCGCCATAGAGCTGGTATGTGGCCGTGGTGGTTTCGTGGTTCCACAGCTTGATGTCGAGCTGTGCGATCTTGGAGTGGTGCGGGGTGTGGCAGAAGATGCAGATCTGGTCGGTGCCGTAGCCTGCGCCGGAAAGGTCGTGGGGCGCGCCCGCCATGCCGGCGCCGGCTGGTGCGAGGCCGAGCGTCAGGAAGGCAGCAACCGCCGCACCTGTGGCCAGCCATCTCGTCATGGGTCTCTCCTTCTACTGGCGGTTACTTGTTATGGCAGTCCAGGCACAGAGCGCTGCCGCTGTTGCTCATGCGCAGGAATGGGGTGTTGGTGCTGTCGTGGACGTCGTGGCACGAGGCGCACTCCACCCTGCCGGCATAGGTCTTGGCAACGGTGGGCGGGATTTTGTAGGAGGTGCCGGTCGTCGGATAGGCGACGCCGATCGGGTGGTCGTCCCTCAGGTCGGTGCCAACGAGCGCGTTGCCGGTGATGAAGTTGGTGCCGGTCGCCCCGCCGTAGCTGTCAACCGCCACGGTGCCGTCGTGGCAGCTCAGGCACGAGGCAGATGCCGGGCCGGGCTGGTTGACCGTGGTGCCCCTGCCAGTCACGCCGCCGCCGTAGAGCTGGTAGGTGGCCGAGCTTGCCGCGTGGTTCCACAGCGGGCCGAAGCTGGAGGCCGTGGCCCCGTGTGGCGTGTGGCAGAAGATACAGATTTCGGTCGAGCCATAGCCTTTTGCTGACAGGTCGTGCTTCGTGCCTGTGATGCCGGCGCCAAACGCTGGCGCAAGCAGGCAGGCGGTCAGCGCACCTGCTATCGGCAGCCATTTCCTCATCAGCGTTTCTCCTCGGGTCGTGCCTGCTCCCAAAGCTCCTTGGTGGGCCGCCGAGGCACGTCAAGCGGCCCCACCCCGCGTGGGTCGGAAGAATCGTGTCAAGCCGAAGCCGGCAGCCCTTGTTCTTGCCCCGCTCACCCCCTTCCTAGCGAAGTCGCCAGATTCAGGCGATCCAAGCTCAACTCGTGTTGCCTCCACCAACCCTTCAGTTGGCTCCATTGCAGATTGCGTGCCGGGGCATGGGGCTAGTGTCAAGGAGCCCGAGCAACATCCCGTAAGTCGTTTGCAGGCAATCACATGCGATTGTTCAGCGATCCGGGGCTGCCGGCCACGGGCCGCAGGTGGGCAAGAGCCGTTCCCAGGAATGGGAGAACTGTCAGGCCCGTAATGCAGGTGCGGGAAGGCGGGTTTGTGCCGCCTGGCTGCGCAGGCGGCGCACAAGCTTAACTACCTCGGCGGGCATTCTGCCCAGACCCTTCATATGGTCCTTCAGGAACGAGTTCTCCAGGATCGCCTGCATGCCCTTGAGGAGGCAGCGGCGCTTGAGCGGGTTCCCTTTCATGGCTAACCACTGCGGCAGCTTCCACGTGTAGTATTCCCGGTAGCAGCGGAGAATCCCTTGAAAGACCTGCTCGCGGGTCATTCGCCGTGGCTTGATGATGGGCTGGACGAGGTTGTACTTCGAGTAGTCGTGCTCCTCGATGAACGGCTTGAGCTCGCCGTAGAGGTCGGCGTATGGCCAGGGGGCAATCGTGAGGAAGTGCAGGTAGTCCGCGTTGTAAAGCTTTGCCAATTCGATGGTTCCAGCGATTGACGCGGGGGTCTCGTCCGGCATGCCCAGGATCAGCGAGGTCTCGCAGATCATCCCCGCATCCTTCACCAGCCGGATGGCCTCGCGCGACTGCTCGAAGCTGATGTCCTTCCTGAACGTCTCTAGGCGGCCGGGCGAAGCGGTCTCGACGCCGGTGTAGATGAACAGTACACCTGCTTTGCGGTACTTCCACAGAAGCTCGCGGTCGCGCAATATGTCCCCAACGTGTGTCTCGATCAGGAGATGGATGGGCAGCGCCTTCTCAATGAGAAGGTCGAGTATGCGGTTCCAGCGCGCGGCGTTGCGGGTGGGCAGCTCATCGCCGATGAAGAAGACGTTCACCCCGTAGGAATCGTGGAGGTGCTGGACTTCGGCGACGAAGCGGGCGGGGTCGCGCTCGCGGTAGGTGCCGCCCCAGAACTTGTGCTGCGAGCAGAATGAGCAGCCGTAAATGCAGCCCCGCGAAGAACTTAGGATGGCCACGCGCGAATCGTCTATGAAGTACAGCGGGTAGTCCGCCCAGTCCACAAGGTCCCAGGCCGGGTGCAGCCCGTCGAGGTCCGCGATCAGTGGCCGAGGCGTGGTGCGAACCACCGAGTCGCCCTCCCGGTAAGCGATGCCGGCCACCCGCGCGGGGGACTCCCCGCCGGCGAGTGCCGTGAGCAACTCGGGCGCCGTCTGCTCGCCTTCGCCCAGGACGCAGAAGTCCACGGCATCGCCGTGGCCGCGCAGCACCTCTTCATAGCAGAAGGTGGGATGGACCCCGCCGACGAGCGTGGTGATCGAGGGGTCAACCTCCTTGGCGAGTGCGAGCACCCTGACCGCGTCGTTGACCGTGGCCGTGATTGCGGTGGCGCCCACGAAGCGTGGCCGGACCGCCTCGATCCGCGCACGGATGTCGTCGTAGCCGTGGAAGAGCGACATGGCGTCGTAGATGACCGGCTCGAAGCCGGCCCGCCGCAGCTCGCCCGCGATGTAGATGAAGCCCAGGTTCGGCCAACGCCCGGCCGACTCCACCACGCCGCAGTGATAGGGGGGAGTGATGAGGAGGACGCGGTCCATCGCGTGGGCTTCCAGCAAAGCGGGGCTATTGACCCGCACACAATGAGAGCAAACGGTGTGCCACGCCAGCCCGCCTCGGGCAGCTCAATGTCGCGACGGGAGTCTGGCCCCTGATCTCGAAGTCCCCAATCGTCCTCGTCGTCGTCCTCGTCCTCGATTCGCCTTCTCCCGGACTTCCGGTTCTGATCTCGAGGTGCCGAATCCCCAATCATGACAGCAAGTCCAGAAACCCTGTGTCAGATTTGCAAGACTCGGCCGGCGGCGAAGAGGACGGGGCCGGCAGGAGGCCAGGCGCACCTGGCTGCGTAACGGGTTGCAGTATATGGGCTTACGGCGAGTGTGCCGGGGGCCGCGAAATCCTGGCCCTACGGCACGGAATGTGCTGGTATCACAATGAAGGAGTTTGCGGCGGGAATGCCGGATGCGGATTCGGGGCGGCGGTCCGCTATCCTCAAGCAGGCGTCCTGGCGAGGATGGTGGCATGGTAGCGGGCAAGCCTGTAGCGTCGCGCGGGCGAGGGCCCCGGAGGGCGGGGGGGATTCTGGTCTCTTTCCTCCTGGTGACGGCGTCGGCTGCGACAGTGATCTTCATCCTCGTGGTGGTCGCCGAGCGCCAGACGCGCGTGGACATCATCACCATGGCGTCGAGCGACGCGAAGCCGCACTTCGAGCGGCTCAAGCCCGCGCCCTCGGCGGAGGAGCTGCTGAGGGACCCCACGCTCGCGCTCGTGCGGCAATGGGACGGCCGCAACCCCGGCCGCGAGGCAGTGCGCCGCGAGTGTGCGGCGTGGCTGCGCGACAACCGCGAGGGGCCGCCGCCCGAGCCCCCCTACGACCCCAACGCGTACCTGAGCAAGATCGGCCTGCGCCACGCCAACACGTTGCCCACCCGCCTGGCGGAGGGGCCGGGTGGCCGGCTCTACGTGACCGACCCAAGGGTCGGCTCGGTGTTCATCTACGACTCCGACCTGCGACCCGTGGCCGAGCTGGCGGGGCTGGCGACCCCCCTCGGCGTGGCCGTGGCACCGAACGGGGCGATCTACGTCGGGTGCAAAGGGTCGAAAAGCGTAGAGATTTACGATTCCCAGGGCAACAAGCTCGGCTCCATCGGCGCCGGGGCCATCGAGATGCCCAACGACCTCGCCCTCGACCGCCAGGGCACCCTCTATGTGGCCGACAGCAAGGCCAACGCCGTGAAGGTCTACGACGCCACAGGCCTCTGGCTCGGCGACCTGGGCTTGGACTCCAACGAGGGCGGCCTGCTCTTCCCCTCAGCGGTCACTGTCGCCTACCGCATAGACATCAAGCTCGCCGTCGAGGTCCCTGAGCTCTACGTGGCCGACCAGGGCCACTCCCGCATCCGCGTCTACGACCTCGCCGGCAACCTCCTGCGGGCCTATGGCGGCGCCACCCCCGCCTTCTTCGGCAACTGGAAGGGCAAGTTCGCCCGCCTCCAGAGCCTTGCCGTGGACGCCCTCGGCCAGGTGCACGCCGCCGACTGCTACATGAACAACGTCCAGGTCCTCGACGCCCTCACGGGGGCGTATATCCGCGACTACGGCTCGTTCGGCACCGGCCAGGGCCAGCTCAACGTGCCTCTCGATATCGTGCTCACCAGCGGCGGGCGGATGATCGTGGCAAACTCAGGCAATAGGCGGGTAGAGTCGATTTCCTCCGGACCATAGTATGACGGCCCCTCAGCTCAGGGTCTCGCGTCTCGCGTCGCCCATCCTGCTGTTCGCTCTCCTCGGCTCGGCGATTCTGGGCCGGCCTGCGCTCGCCCTCGCGCCGCCGGCCGACACAAGGCCGCAAACGTCACCTGCTACGGCGACGGCGCGACCTTCGGCTGCCACGCCACCGCCCACGGCTCGCTGAAGGCCAAGCTCCGCGCCCCGGCCGCCGGCGCACCAATCCCGCCCGACAACGTGGCCCAAGAGGAGGGCTTCTGCTTCAACTGCCACGACGGCAGCCCAGCGCCAAACGTCTACGCCGACTTCTCCAAGGCCCGGCGCCACCCCGTGGCCAACTCCGAGCAGGCGGCAGGCCGAAAAGTGGAATGCTCAGACTGCCACAGCCACCACTACGCCCAGGCCGGCGCGCACAACTACGGCACAACCGCCACCTCCGCGCGCAACTTGGTGAGCAACCCCATCAAGGGTGTCTCGGGCTGGGCCGTCAACTACACCGGCCTCGCCAACTTCGTCGCCCCCGCCGCCGCAAACTACTCCACCGTCGCCTCCGCCACCTACGAATACCAGATATGCTTCAAATGCCACTCGGCCAGGGCCTGGAGCTTCGGCACCGCCCCCGCGGGCCTCACCTCCTACTACAGCTCGGTCTACTCCACCGGCACCGCCACGTTCACCAACGGCAGCACCACCGTGACGGGCAGCGGCACCGCCTGGGCCGCGGGCATGGTCGGCTCGTGGATTCGCCGCGGCAGCGACGCCGCCGCCTACCGCATCGCCGCCGTGGCCAGCGGCACCAGCCTCACCATCACCCCCGCCTACGCCGGCGCAACCGGCTCCGGGCAGCCCTACACGATCACGCTGGCGACCGGCCTCGCCCTCGAGTTCAGCCCAAACAACCGCTCCGGCCACCCCGTCGTCACCGGCCTCAACAACTACCCCAACTCCGCGGCGCCGAAGGCCCTCCAGGCGGTCCAGCTCTCCGCTCCCTGGAACACCAACGTCGGCACGCAGACGATGATGTGCAGCGACTGCCACAACACCGACGCCGGGACGGGCGCGGCACAGGGGCCTCACGGCTCTGCCTCCCAGTTCATGCTCCGAGGGGCCAACGCCGCAAACTGGCCCGACGTCACCCTCTCCAACCGCACCCGAAGCTGGTGCGTGAACTGCCATCCGCTCTCGACGAGCACGAACACCAACAGCGTCCACACGCGTAGCGACCACGCCTCGCAGCCCTGTTACGCCTGCCACATCGTCATCCCCCACGGAGGCAAGATGTCGCGCCTCATCGGCGACCGCGACACGATGCCCGCGCGCTACGCCTTCAACAACACCCTCACCACCATGCAGATGCAGAGCTTCACGAAGAAGGCCAGGACGAGCTACACGGAGAGCGACTGCCGCGCCGCGTGCCAGCACACCGGGGGAACCGAGAACTGGTGAGAGATGCGGGCCAAGTTCCTGATATGATCCGTGCATGAAGCCGCCATCCCTGAGCTCTGCCAAGCAGTTCCTCCTCTGGCCCTCTCTCATCATCGGCGAGATCGCAGCCATCGCCCTCACGGGCGTGGCCGGGACTGCGTTCCCGCACCTGCTCCGAAGCCCCGGGTTCGTCGCCATCACGCTGCTGGCGCGGCCTTTTCGCCTCGATTGCCCCCTGACCCTCGACTCCGTGCGCGCGACGCGCTACCATGAAGGTGATGTCAAGGACCTGCGCCTCGCCCTGTCGCTCGCCCGCCTGGGCCGCGTGCAGAAGAAGGAGATGGCCATCAACCAGGAGCTCCGGGTCCCCGGCGGCCGCATCTTCCTGGGCTTCGAGTTCGGCCCAGCCGCCCTGCTCGAGTGGCAGAAGGGCGCCGCGAACGACGATTGCCGATTGCGGATTGCGGATTGCGGATTGCGGATTGAAATCCGAAATCCGAAATCCGAAATGCGTGAGTGCGAGCTCCTGCTAGCCCGGGGCAGGGGGATGTTCGAGGGGACCTCGCTGGGACTAGATGGCATGGTCGCCCATCTGCGGGCGCGGGTTGACGAGGCGGGCAACCACCCCGCCCAGGTGGAGGTGCGCGTGATGAAGGGCAAGGCCCTCGCACTGACCGCGGCGATGCGGACCGGCGAGACGGCGACGCTTCAGGGCGGCCACACGCTGACGCTTCACGGCACACCCTTCTGGGTGCGCCTGCGCGCTAGCCGCGACCCCGCGCTCTGGCTCGCCTACGCCGGCTTCGCCCTCGTCCTGGCGGGCGCCACGCTCATGTTCGCGGTCGTCAAGGTTGACACCTGCGTGACGGCAACGCCCGAAGGAGACAAGGAGCGGGTCTTCGTGGCGCTGCGCGCCCAGCGCTTCGCCCCGCTCTTCGAGGAGCGCTTCCAGCGCCTCGTCCGCGAGCAGGGGGGTGAGACATGAGGAAGCGGATCGTGCGAACCGCCATCATAGTCGCTGTCGGCCACTTGCTCGGCTTCACAGTCTACGGCCTCTTCTGGTGGCGCGGCGGGAGCGTGTCGAAGGCCGAGGCGCGGCGGCTGGTCGAGCGCTACAACAGCGTGGTCAGCGAGGCCTACCGCCGCGCCGACGTTGGCCTGATTGACCCCGTGGTGGGGCCGAACACGGTCGCGGGCAGGAGGCTCACCGGACTCATCGGCGTCCGCCTCGACATGGGGCTCACCCTCGACGCCGAGCTGCTCGAGCTTGCGGTGATTGGCGTGGCGCGGGAAGGCGACGAACTGCACGTTCGGACCACCGAGCGCTGGCGCTACCGTGACCGCAGGATCGGCTCGGGCGAGCAGGTCGGCGAGGAATCGTCCGACGCCTGCGAGCTTCTCTACCTCTTCAGGAAGTTCGGCAAGGCATGGCTTGTGGCCGAGACGCGGTTCACGTCGCCGCCCCAGGTTGGCCGCAAGACCATCCCCTGGGCCGCCGGCCGCAAGGCGCTCCACGGCTTCGCCCCGTCCGCAAAGGCCCCTGAGGAGAAGGCGCGATGAGCCCGTTCGCCCTCGAGGCATCGCTCCACTGGGCGGCGGTCGGGCTATACGTCGCGGCCACGGTGCTCTTCGCCGCCACGGTGCTGTTTGGCCGGCCCGCGAGCGTGCGGTGGGCCTTGTGGGCCGCCGTGGGCGGCCTTGCGCCCCACTCGGCCGCGCTCCTCATCCGCTGGATTGCCGTGGGCCACGGGCCGTACATGCTCAAGTACGAGGTCCTGTCGTCCAACGCGTGGATTCTGGCGGTGATGCTGCTGGGCTTCGTGTGGCGGCGGCCGGCCTGGGCGCCGGCCGCGCTGGCCGCCCTGCCCGCCGCAGTCCTGATGATGGCCTTCGGGCTCTTCACTAGCCCCGCGGCGCGCGACTTGCCCCCCACCCTCCGCTCCATCTGGCTCGTCTTCCATGTCCTCTTTAATAAGCTGGCCGTGGGGGCCTTTGTGCTCTCGGCGGCCGCGGCAGCCGTTCTTCTCTGGAAGCTCGGGAACGTAGCCGCAACCGTCCCGGTTGCGCTCGGCAAGCGGGACGCATGCCGCTACGGCCGCCTGCCCAGCCCCGGGGCCATCGAGGCCCACACAATCCGTCTCGTGGGCTTCGGCTTCATCTTCTGATCAACCACCATCGTCGCCGGCGCAATCTGGGCCAACCAGTCGTGGGGGCGATACTGGGGCTGGGACCCGATCGAGACCTGGTCGCTTGTGACCTGGCTGGCCTATGGGATACTGCTCCATGCGCGGCTCTTCTTCCGCCTGGGGCCGCGGGCGACGGCGTGGGGCACCATCGCCTGCTTCGCACTCGCCGTGCTCACGGTGCTCGTCTTCCCCTTCCTGATCCCCTCGCTTCATTCGGCGTACTTCCAATGATGGAGGCCGATCGGAGCGAAGATCGAGGACGAGGACGACGACGAGGACGAGGACGATTGAAGCAATGAGGACAGGACGGCCCGAAATCCTGTTGGTGACGCCGCCCTATCATTCGGGGGTGGTGGAGGCGGCGGGGTCGTGGCTGCCGCTGGGGCTGCTCTACGTCGGCGGCGCGCTCCAGAAGGCGGGCTGCGGCGTGGCGCTCTACGACGCCATGACCCGCTTCGACACGCTCGAGGACGTGCGGGCGACCCTGCGGCGCGAGCGGCCGGCGGCCGTCTTCGTCTCCTGCATCACCGCCACCGTGGACGATGGCATCGAGGTCTGCCGCATCGCCAAGGAGGAGGCGCCCGACACCCTCACCGTCCTCGGCAACTCGCACCCGACGTTCATGTATGAGGAAGTGCGCGGGGGCAGCCCCGACGTGGACGTGGCCGTGCGAGGCGAAGGGGAGGAGACGGCGGTCGAGCTTGTCGAGGCCTGGCGGGCGGGGGCCGACCTCAGCCAGGTGCGCGGCATCGCCTTCCGCCGCGGCGGCCAGGTGGTGGCCACGCCGCCACGACCGTTCATCGCCGGCCTCGATTCGTTGGAGCCGGCCTGGCACCTCGTGCCCTGGGGCGAATACACCTACCGCCCCAAGCCGGGGTCCAGGCTGGCCGTGGTCTCGTCGTCGCGGGGCTGCACGCAGCACTGCCGCTTCTGCTCCCAGCGGCTCTTCTGGCAGGAGTCGTGGCGGGCGGTGTCGCCCGAGAGGTTCGTGGGACAACTCGAGGCTTTGCGGGAGCGCCACGGGGTGGACGTTGCGATGATTGCCGACGAAACCCCTACACTCGACTCGGCGCGGTGGGAGAGAATACTACACTTGCTGGTTGAACGCCGCCTCGGCGTCGCGCTACTCCTTGAGACGCGGGTGAACGACATCCTGCGCGACGCCGCGCTCCTGCCAACGTACCGCCAAGCCGGCGTCGAGCACGTCTACGTCGGCGTCGAAGCAGTGAACCAGTCCACTCTCGACCTCTTCCAGAAAGACGCCCGCGTGGAGGAGGGCAAGCGGGCAATCGAGCTCCTCAACGCCCACGACATCATCTCCGAGACCTCGTTCGTCATGGGCATGCCCCACGAGACCAGGGCGGACATGGAGCTAACCATAGAGCTGGCAAAACGTTACGACCCAGACATGGCCTTCTTCCTCGCCATCACCCCCTGGCCGTACGCCGACCTCTACGAGGACGTGAAGGACCACATCGCCGTGCGCGACTACCGCAAGTACAACCTCGTCGAGCCGATCATCAAGCCCGACGCAATGACCCTCGACGAGGTGCGCGAGCAGCTCCTCCGCGGCTTCCGCGAGTTCTATCGCGGTAAGATGAAGCAGTTCGCTGCCATGCCCACCTGGAAGCAGGAGTTCATGAAGGCCCTCATGAAGCTCCTCATGGAGCACTCCTACCTGCGCGGCGAGGCGGCGCACCTCCGCGGCGAGATGCCCGTGCAACCCGCCCCCCGCTAGCGCCCTTCCCGCCAGTGGCGAACGAGGCTGCGTTTCCGGCCACTCCTGAAAACCGCCCGCAAAGCCATGCCGGCCCCATCCCGGAAGTCGCGGACCGCCTGTCAATCACATGTCCTTGCTAGCAAAGCGCTTGTGAACTCCACCGGCGGCGCCGCGGCAAGCGCTGGGCTGTCCGGCACGCGATGTGCATGCTAGAAGACGGGCCTGGGTTCGATGGCTTGGCCGGGAAACAGGTGAGCGAGGCGGCAGCATGGCGCGCAATCTCGGCTCTCGAATTCCGGGTTTCGGATTTCATTCCGCATTCCGCAATCCGCAATCCGCAATCACCCTGTTCGCCCTCCTGGCGGCGCCGGCGCTGGCACTTCAGCCCCCCCACGACGCCTCCAACAACATCGGCTGCGCGAGCTGCCACGGCACACACCGCGGCAGCTTCGGCTTCCTGCCCAGGGGCGCCCAGCAGACCGCTCTGTGCCAGAGCTGCCACAACCCCGCCGGGCAGGCGTCCACGATGGTGGACATCGGCACGGAAATCCACGGCGGCACAGGCGGCCCGACCGTGGACTGCGGCTACTGCCACGACGTCCACGCCACGGAGAACGGCGCCAACATCAAGCTCATCCGCACGAACACCACGAAATACGTGGCCGCGGCCGCCACGCCCGCCGTCTACCAGCAGAAGCCCGGCGACTTCGCCCGCAGCGACGGCCCGCCCTACAAGGGCATCTGCCAGACCTGCCACACCGCGGCCAGCTACCACCGCAACGACGGCACGGGCGACACGACGCACGCGAACGACGACCCCGACAGCGCGCGTGGCGGCAACTGCTTCGCCTGCCACGGCCACGGCAACAGCTTCGAGCCGGCCGGTTCCTGCCTCGACTGCCACTCCTCCGCCCAGCCGCCGCGCCGACGCGAGGTCGTCTCCGAGTTCGGCCTCGCGAGCCACCACGCAGGCTCCGTCACCGAGGCCGATTGCCAGCTCTGCCACGACCAGGCCCAGCACAGGACAGACCCCTACCAGGTGCGCGTGAAGAACGTGGACACGGGCGCCGTGGCCGCAACCCTGGCGGGCAACCCTGCCACCAACTCGACGGAAGCCGCCAAGCTCGAGCCCCACTGCCTCTCCTGCCACGACGCCAATGGCGCGGCGGGCGACACCACGCCGTTCGCCGATGGCGTGGCGGTGCCGGCAATTGACAGCGCGGCCTGGACCGCCGGCCGCCACAAGACCGCAAATATGAACTGCTACGGCGACGGCGCGACCTTCGGCTGCCACGCCAGCGGCCACGGCTCCGAGAAGGCCAAGCTCCGCGCCCCGTCGGCCGGCGCGCCCATCCCGCCCGACAACGTGGCCCAGGAAGAAGGCTTCTGCTACGCCTGCCACGACTCCAATGGCCCGTCCACGAAAGACCTCCAAACAGCCATGGCGCGAACGTATCATCACCCGGTCAACAACTCCGACCCCAGGCGTCCCACCAACGGCCGCAAGG
>VGYW01000085.1 GCA_016872875.1 Planctomycetota bacterium
CGACCTCTGGCTCGGCCCAGCCCGCTGGACCCCCTACACCGGCTGCCCCCTCGGCGGCGGCGGCTGGTACCACTGCTACGACTACGCCCTCGGCTTCATCGCCGGCTGGGGCGCACACCCACTCGACATCCTCGTCTGGGGCTACGACACCCACCTCGCCGGCAACTGGGAGGTCGAAGGCACCGGCAAGATCGCCCCCGAAGGCCGCCACGACGCCGTCTACGACTGGGACGTCCACATCACCTTCGCCAACGGCGTCAAGCTCCACTTCACCCCCGGCGGCGACTACACCGAATTCCGCGGCACCGAAGGCTGGATCGGCATCTCGCGTGGCGGCATCAAGGCCGACCCGCCCTCCCTCCTCAAAAGCCCCATCGGCCCGGGCGACGTCCACCTCCCCGTCAGCCGCAGCCACGGCGGCAACTTCCTCGAGGCCATCCGCACCCGCAACCAGCCCGTCAGCCACATAGACGACGCCGTCCGCTCCGACATCATCAGCCAGGTCTCCGACATCGCCATCCGCGTCGGCCGCAAGATCGTCTGGGACCCTGTCAAGGAGACCATCGTCGGCGACGAGGATGCCGCCCGCCGCATGACCCGCCCCATGCGCGAGCCGTGGAGGCTGTGAGGGAGATAAGCTCTTCGCGGCGAAGAGCCTGAAGGAACCCGAGTGAAGACGCTGGCTCAGGTTCAGCGTGAACTGGCGGCGGGGCAGTTCAACTTCAGCCGCCACGCATTTCGGCGCGCCGTGGAGCGCAACATCGGCGAGCAGGAGATTCGGGAGGCCGGGGCGGAGGCCGAGGTGATCGAGGACTACCCCCACGACAAGTACTCACCGAGCGCTCTTCTTCTTGGATTCACGGGCACTGGACGGCCTCTGCATTTCCAGGTATCATGGGCAGAGACGCCCTTGACGAAGATCATCACCCTGTACGAGCCTGACCCCGAAGAATGGGTTGACCACCGGGTCCGGAGGTAGCGATGCCAAAATTCAAGTGCCACGTGTGCGGCGGCGAGACCGCCCGCAACGAACTCGTCAGCGAGGTGTTCACCGTGGAAGGCCGAAGGATGCTCGTGGAGCGTATCCCGGCGGAAGTGTGCCGCCGCTGTGGTGAGGCCAGCTTCTCGCGGGTCACGACCGAGCGCATCCGCCGGCTCGTCCACGGCGCCGGCCACCCCGTGCGCACCGAGCCGCTGGACGTCTTCGCCTTGGCCTGAGGGCGCTGGGCCATGAGCCGCAAGACCCGGACATCTGCCCGCGGATCGCGCGGATGGCCGCAGATGGGAGATGCCCGTACCCGACGACCGAACACCGATCCCCGAACACCGCTTTCTTCCGCCCTCATCGCCTTCCGCCCCGGCGAGCCAGAGGCCCCCTATCGCCGCCGGCCTCCGCGCCGCGCCGCGGCGAGCGCGTGGAAGGGAGTGCACTAAGGTGTCTCCCGGACTGACGGTGTCCCCCGAATTGCTATCGTCGCAGGACTCGACGCCGCGGCGCGCTGGATGCACACTGGATGGCGTGCGTACCAGAGCCATGAGAGGGTTGCCATGCGGTACGGTAAACGGGCTTCACTGTGGGCCACTGGGCTGACTTCCGGTCCGCCAGCTCCCGGGGCCTTCCGCGTAGGGGGGCAGCCCTTTCTGTCTGCCCCGCTCGATCCTCCGAAGTGCCGCGAATGCGGGACGCCAATGGGCTTCCTGGCTCAGATCCCACTGAAGCGCCCACTCAAGCTCTCGGTCGCTTACGACGCCGCGCTGGTCTTCATGTGTGCCGAGGAACGGTCAGTCCGGGGAACCCTTGAACGATGCTCTACCTTTCACCCCGGTTATGGGGCGTCAGCCGTCATCCTTCAGAAGGGGGACGCCCGCGCCCCGGGCTGCCGAGAGTGCAACCGATTCCCCCAGTTCGGCTTCACACTGGCACGGCACGACGAGCCAGAGATTGATACCTCGGACTGCTCGCTGCCCGAGGCGTTGCTCTCCCAGGTCTGGGGCAAGACCAAGCTCGGCGGGGTGCCTGGATGGCTACAGTCGAACGAATGGTTGCCGTGCCCCGTGTGCGGTGGGGAGACCGACTTTGTGGTCCAGCTCGACTCCGAGATCGAGAAGCCCGCCACTGATCCCAGTCTCTGGGACAGTGCCTGGGAAATCATTCTGGGTGATGAAGTCAGCGCGCACGTCGATGCGGGCAAGGCTGTTCTCCTGTACTTCAACGGCGACGGCCACAGGATTGAGGCCGTTGAGCCCACGCATGAGTTCAAACCCGGCGTGAGCATCATCGCTGACCCCGAGGAACTCGAGAGGGCCGAGGCGCGCGTGGTTCACCGCCTTCCCTTCGGCGCGTCAGGAGTGAGCTATGTCTTCAAGTGCCGGAAGGAATGCTCCGACCTGAGCGCCTCGTTGCTTTGGCAGACAAGTTGACAACTATAGGCTGTGCGGGCTGGCGGTGTCACAAATATCAGTTATCCGATGTCGCACTGCCTGCGGCGCCCAGCGCGTCAGCAATACTGATGACGCCCTCCGATCCGACGTCATCAACCAGCTTGGCGACATCGCCATCCGCGTCGGTCGCAAGATCGTCTGGGACCCCATCAAGGAAACCATCGTCGGCGACGACGCCGCCGCCCGCCGCATGGCCCGCCCCATGCGCGAGCCGTGGCGCCTGTGACCGATTGGTTTGGAGTGCGGCGACGAAGTCGCCGCTTTGGCTCCCCGCGGAGCGGGAATCTGACCGCGGATTACGCGGATGGGCGCGGATAGGAGATGCCCGTACCCGAAAATCGAGCACCCATCAGGCAAAATGATTGCGGGCAAAATGATAGGACGCCAAGCTAGGCTGCCCCTGGCCCCATCCTCCCCTCTTTTCCCATCATTCTGCCCCCAATCGTTTTGCCTTCCCGTCTTTCTCAACATTCTCCTGGCACGGGGCTGCGTGCAATGAGCGCCATCATCTCATCCCAGCGCATCGAGCGCCACATCCTGCTCCTCCGCGGCCAGCGCGTCATCCTCAGCCCCCACCTCGCCGAACTCTACCACGTGGAGCCGCGAACCCTCATCCAGGCTTTCAAGCGCAACGCCGAGCGCTTCCCACCCGACTTCATGTTTCAGTTGACCTGGGAGGAGGCCGAATCTCTAAGATCACAGTTTGTGATCTTAGACGTCGGCCCCACAAGCCCCCAAAACCCCCCTTCTGGGGCCTTCGACGCGCGCAGCACTCCTCTAAGGTCACAAGCTGTGACCTTAGACGCTGAGGACACGCGCCGATCAAGATCGCAACCTGTGATCCTGAAGGAGGGGCAAGGGCGTGGGCGCTACTCCAAGTACCTCCCCTACGCCTTCACGGAGCAGGGCGTGGCCATGCTATCGAGCGTCCTGCGGAGTCGGCGTGCCGTGCAGGTGAACATCGCCATCATGCGCGCCTTCGTCCACCTGCGCGAAATCCTGGCCACCCACAAGGACCTCGCCCGCAAGCTCGAAGAGCTGGAGGCCAAGTACGACAAGCAATCCGCCATCGTCTTCGACGCCATCCGCCAGCTCATGGCCCCGCCGCCCGAGCAGCCGAAGACCCCGATTGGCTTCCGCACCGGCGAGCCCGAGGCCCCCTATCGCCGCCGGCCCCCACGACGCCGCGCGTCGGGTTCACACTCAATGACATGCCTCCCTGAGTCATGAGAGGGTTGCCATGCGGTGCCACAAGCGGGCCTCACTGTGGGCTACAGGGCTAACCTCGGGTCCACCAGCCCCCGGGGCTTTCCGGGCCGGAGGGCAGCCCTTTCTGTCTGCCCCGCTCGAGCCCCCGAAGTGCCGCGAATGCGGGCAGCCGATGGGACTTGGTGGCCCAGCTCAATTCCGAGAGCGAGAGGCCCGCCACTTACCCCAACCTCTGGGATAGTGCATGGGAACTCATCTTGGGAGATGAGGTCAGCGCGCTCCTCGATTCGGGGAAGTGCGTTCTGCTGCACTTCAGCGCCGATGGCCACAGGATCGAGGCCGTTGAGCCGGGGCATGAGTGCGAACCCGGCGTGAGCATCATGGGTGACCCGGCGGAGATCGGGGAAGCCGAGACGCGGGTCGTTCACCGCCTTGCCGTCGTTGAGCGTGCCTTTCGCTCCCGCCGGACGCTGCCGTCCCGCCTACGCGTGGCGGGTCACCTGCTGCGTCACGTGCTGCTGCGTGCACACCCAGTCGGCCGTGTGCTGGTAACGGAGCCCGATCTCGTAGAGGAACGCGAGCCCCATCAGGCCGTAGATGACGCGCGCGACGCCGGGGAGGAAGAGGCTTTCTATGAGGTTCCACCTCAGGAGCCCCACGAGCCCCCAGTTCAGCCCGGCGATGAGCAGCAGGGTGATGCAGAAGCCATTGAGGAAACGCACCGGCTTTTCGGTCGCCATGTTTGCGGCCTCCTGTCAAGGGGGAGAAGGTTGAGGATCCAAGGCCAACACTTCACGCGATAGAAGGCGGCAAGCGGCGTGCCGAAGGGGGCGGCACGGCGCCATCGCCAGTGGGACGCCAGCGTGAGGTCTGTGCCAGCAAGGAGATAGGGCGCCAAGTGCCTTGCCGCCCACGCCTGCGCTCGGGGCCATCGAGGCGCACGGGGCGATGCCTTTCGCCAATCCTGCACCGGCCGGTCCACAGGCCGCACCCACGCGGGCAGCCGCTCGGCGCCGAACGCCAAGGCTATGCGGTGGGAACCTTCAGCCGGCCGGGGTTGTCGGCAACGACGAGGCCCTCGCCGTGGCCGCCCTGGTCGAGGAGGAGTTGCTGGAGCGAGGCGTCGTGGAGGACGTTGCCCCTGATGACGGCGTTGGAGAGCTCGCGGAGGACGAGGCCGAACGAGGGCGACCAGAGGCCGGTGCCGCCGTCATCGCGGCCGGCAACCAGGCTGTTGCCGGTGAAGGCCAAGCCCTGCGCTCCCTCGAAGCGGGCGTGGGCGCTCTCGATTGCGCCAGGCTCAGACCACTTGCCGCTGCGGTAGATGAGGTTGCCGGTGACGGCGAGGTGTGCGCAGCCCCGCTCCCCCCGCCGCAGGAGGGCGATGCCGCTCCCGCCGCAGCGGTCTATGTAGTTGCCCGTGACGTTGTAGTGGTTGCCGCCGTGGATGACGATGCCGCCTGCGGCGTTCCACTCGATGCGGTTGCCCGTGAGTGTGTTCGAGGCGTTCTCCTCGACGGCGCCGTAGCCCGCCCCTTTGTTGCCGGAGAGCCAGCAGTCAATGATGAAGCCGTCCCAGCCGCGCAGGCGCAGGCCGCAGCCGCCGTTGAAGCACAGGTGCGAGTGGCGGATGCTGAAGCACCAGACGCGGTTGAGGCGCACGCCGTCGCCGCTGAAGCGGGCCACCTTGCAGTCTTCGATGCGGAAGGCGTCCTCCTCCTTCCCGTAGTCGGGCTTGTCGAGGAGGATGCCGTGGACGCCCTCGCCGAGCTTGTCGCCTTCGAGGCAGAGTGCAACGATGCCGCAGCCGATTGCGCCCGTGATGTCGAGGAGGCAGGGGGCCTTGGGGTCGGCGAGCTTGAGGACGGTGCCGCCGGGCGAGCGGTAGCCGAAGGGGGCGGTGCCGCGCAGCTCCATGTATGGCCGCATGCGGAGCGCCGAGCAGAGGTAGGTGCCGGGGGGAACGAAGGCGGCGGCCTGTTTCTCCGCGGCGGCGTCAATCGCGCGCTGGACCGCCGCGGTGTCGTCGGCGGCGCCATCGCCCTTGGCTCCGAAATCTGCCACGCTGAGGATACAATCGTGCATGGTGGGCTCCAATGCTGTTGCGCCCGCCCCGGATGGCAGGGCCGGGAGAGGGACCACAGGGACATCAGGGACCACAGGGACCCAAGGGACATAGGCTGTGTTGTCTTCTCTGGTCCCTGTTGTCCCTGTGGTCCCTGTGGTCCCTCAGACCACGACCCTAATGCCCAGCTCAGCGAGCTGCTTCTCGCCCACGGGCGAGGGGGCGCCGCTCATGAGGTCGAGCGCCCGCTGGGTCTTGGGGAACGCGATGACCTCGCGGATGCTGTCGAGGCCCAGGAGGAGCATCACGATGCGGTCGAGGCCCAGGGCTATGCCGCCGTGGGGCGGGGCACCGTAGGCCAGGGCGTCGAGGAGGAAGCCGAACTTCACGCGCGCCTCGTCGTCGCCGATCTTGAGGAGGCGGAAGACGCGCTGCTGGACGTCGCAGCGGTGGATTCGGATGCTTCCGCCGCCAATCTCGACGCCGTTGAGCACGATGTCGTAGGCGCGGGCGCGCACGTCGAGCGGCCGCTCTTCGAGGAAAGGCACGTCCTCGGGGTGCGGGCTGGTGAAGGGGTGGTGTCGCGGGTCGGGGCGCTTCTCCTCGGCGTTCCACTCGAAGAGCGGGAAGTCCGTGACCCAGCAGAAGGCGAAGGAGTCGGGCGGGATGAGGCCGAGTTCGCGGCCCATGCGGCGGCGGAGCTCGTCGAGCGAGGTGGCGACGACGGCGGGGGTGCCTGCGATGAAGACCAAGAGGTCGCCCGGCTGGGCATCCATTGCCTGCCGCAGCGCCGCCTGCTGCTCGGTGGTGAAGTACTTGACGATGGAGGAGACCAGTTGCGGACCGCTCGACGACGACGACGACGACGAGGACGACGACGAGGACGATGGGGGAGTGGCGTCCGGCGGCTGGACTTTGATCCACGCGAGGCCCTTGGCGCCGAACTGGGCGAGCCATTCGGGCAGCTCGCGGTCCAGTTGGCTGCGGGTGTACCTGGCGCCGCCCGTGGCGTTGAAGCCGCGGACGTGTCCGCCGGCCTTGACGGTTTCGCTGAAGACGCGGAACTGGCTGGCGGCGGCGAGGTCCGCGATGTCCACGAACTTCAGGCCGAAGCGGAGGTCGGGCTTGTCCGTGCCGTAGCCGTCCATCGCCTCCTGCCAGGTGAGGCGGCGGATGGGGGTCTGGATGCTGCGGCCGAGGGCCTTGGCCATCACCTCCGCCATCAGGCCGTCTATGAGCTGGTAGATGTCGCTCTCGTCAATGAAGGACATTTCGACGTCGAGCTGGGTGAACTCGGGCTGACGGTCGGCGCGGAGGTCCTCGTCGCGGAGGCACTTGGCGATCTGCACGTAGCGGTCGAAGCCTGCGACCATGAGGATTTGCTTGAAGAGCTGGGGCGACTGGGGCAGGGCGTAGAATGAGCCGGGGTTCACGCGGCTAGGTACCAGGTAGTCGCGTGCGCCCTCTGGCGTGCTCTTGGTGAGGAGGGGGGTCTCGACGTCGACGAAGCGGCGCTCGGCGAAGAAGTTGCGGATGGTGCGGAAGACCTCGCTGCGGAAGGTGAGTGCGCGCTGGACAGCGGGGCGCCGCAGGTCAATGTAGCGGTAGCGGAGCCGCGTCTCCCCCGCGACCTCCACGCGGTCGTCAATCTCGAAGGGGGGCGTGGCGGCCTCGTTGAGGAGCTCCACCTCGTCCACCATCACCTCGACCTCGCCCGTGGGCATCTTGGGGTTGACCATGCCCTCGGGGCGGCGGCGGACCTTGCCACGGACGGCGATGACCCACTCGGAGCGGAAGCGTTCGGCGGCGTCGTGGGCCGCCTGGTCGTGGGTGGGGTTGAAGACCACCTGGGTCAGCCCATAGCGGTCGCGCAGGTCAATGAAGATGACGCCGCCGTGGTCGCGGCTGGAGTGGACCCAGCCGCACAATGTAACAGTCTGGCCGACGTGTTCGGCGCGCAATTCGCCGCAAGTATGGGAGCGTTTCAGACTCATTGGGGCAAGCCCTTCTGACAGGTGCAACGGTGTCTTGGTGGGGCGCCGCGGACGCGTGACCCGTGACCCGTGACCAGAGAGCGCCGTTGCCCACGCTCTTGTCACGCGTCACGCGTCACGCGTCAGGGGTTCAGTTCCACCCCCCCGGCCCCTTCGCCTGTGTGCTCGCGGAGTTTCTGGAGGATGGCGTCAACGCCCGCGACCTCGGTTTCGGCGCCGGTGGCCATGTGCTTGAGCTTGAGGGAGCCGGAGGCGAGCTCGTTGTCGCCCACGACCGCGACGAAGCGGGCGCGGAGCTTGTCCGCAGTGCGCATCTGGGCCTTGAGGGAGCGGCCTTCGTAATCGGTGTCGGCGGCCAGGCCGGCCCGCCGCAGCTCGGCGACGCAGCGGAAGGCGAAGAGGCGCGCCGCCTCGCCCATCGTGACCACGTAGAGGTCGAGGGGACTCGGCTCGGGCGCCTGGGCCGTGGCCTGGAGCGCCGTGAGGAGGCGTTCCATTCCGATGGCGAAGCCGACGGCGCCGAGAGGCGGACCGCCGAGGTCGGCGATCAGGTTGTCGTAGCGGCCACCGCCGCAGAGGGCGTCCTGGGCGCCCAGCGCGCCGTGGGTGATCTCGAAGACCGCGCCCGTGTAGTAGTCGAAGCCACGGACCAGGTAGGGGTCTTCCTCGAAGGGCACCTTCGCAGCGGCGAGCGCCTCGGCCACGCGAGCGAAGTGGCGCTGCTCCGGCTCGGGCAGGTGGTGGAGGATGCGCGGGAGGGTGCGCGTGATGGCGGCGCAACCCTCCTGCTTGCAGTCAAGGACGCGGAAGACGTTGCGGTCGAGCCGCCGGCGGCAGTCTGGGCAGAGCTTCTCGGCCTGTGCGGCGAGTGCGCCCTTGATGAGGTCGCGGTAGCCGCCGCGCGAGGCTGGCGTGCCGATGGCGTTGAGGCGCACACGGTAGCCGCTGATGCCAAGCTCGTCGAAGAGGTGGCAGGCCAGGGCGATGACCTCGGCGTCGAGGAGCGGGTCGGTCGCCCCGATGGCCTCGACGCCGATCTGGTGGAACTGGCGCTTCCGCCCCGCCTGGGGGCGCTCGTGGCGGAACATCGGGCCGATGTAGTAGAGCTTCTGGAACGCCTTGGCTCTGTGGAGGCTGTGCTCGAGGTATGCGCGGACGACCGGCGCCGTGGCCTCGGGGCGGAGCGTGAGGCTGTCCTCCCCCTCGCCGAAGGTGTACATTTCCTTTTCGACGATGTCGGTCGTCTCGCCGATGGAGCGGACGAAGAGGCGGGTGGACTCGAAGGCGGGGGTGCGGATTTCGCCATAGCCGAAGCGTGCGAAGAGCGCGCGGGCCGCGGCCTCCACCCGCTGCCAGAGGGCGGCCTGTTCGGGAAGTATGTCCTCGGTGCCGAGGGGCGCCTTGATGTCCATCGGCGAGCACCCGCAGCGTGTAAACAAGAAAAGGGCGCAAGCTTCGGCGAAGCCTCGCCCAGGCGATAGCCCATGAGTATAGGTATGGATGGTTGCCAAGTCAAGTGCCGGAAGGGGTCGGCTTCCTGATCGTCCTCGTCCTCACGGCACGAAGGCTAGGCCTGCCCGCCGGCGCGCGTACGGACCTCTGCTAACGCCTCCTCTGGAGTCTTCCGTCCTTTGTCCGTCCGATCGAAATCCTTGTCGAAGCTCACGATGGTTCCGTCAACCTTGCCTGCCGCAACGTACTGATAGGCGTCGTCGAAGTCTAGCCCGAAGCGCTCGCGAGCATCCAGCAGTTCCCTCAGCCCCTCAACGTCCAGACACACCCTTCCGACACCGGAATCCTCAAGCATATCCGACAGGAAGTCCTCGAACACGTCGTCCCTTTCCAGATTGCTGAGCGCGATTCCGATGGAGTAGAGCGAGAACTCGCTGATCGCCAACTCCACCGCATCCACGCCGTCCAGGAAGTCCCGCACCTCGCCGGCCCTCTCCTGCTCCAGCAGCCGCTCCAGCCACACACTGGTGTCCACAAGAAACATCAGTCCCCCCACCATTCAAGAATCTTCTTCTGGAGCTCGAGGGACGTGAACTTGTCCCGGAACTCGCGCAGGCCCCCTGCCCAGCTCTGTCGGAGCCTCTTCTGCTTCGGAGGAGCCTTGCGCTCGAGGAGGAATTCGGCGAAATCACGCACCTCATCCTTGAGGGCGGGCGGCAACTCCCGGACCACCTCTTCCAGTGTTCTCATCGCTCGTGCCTCCTTGTCTTCGTATCATATCCCGGCCACGCCTGTCTTTCAAGTTCCCCTTGGCCCACCACCGCTCCCTCTCGTTGACTCCCCCGCGCGGCCCTGCTAGAATACGGCGGCAGAGGCAAGGAATGGTGAAGTCACTCGAGCGGTTCCTCGGTTACATCAGCGGCGAGCGCCGCGGGGTGCTGGCCGGGCTGGTGCGGGCCGGGCTGACCGTCCTGTCGGGCCCGTACTGGCTCGCGTGGCGGACGCGGCTGGCGCTCTATAACAACGGGCTGCTGATGTGCCGCGAGCTGGACGCCCGCGCGATCAGCGTGGGGAACATCACGACGGGCGGCACGGGGAAGAGTCCGCTGGTGGTCTGGATCGCCCGCTGGCTCCAGGCGCACAAGGTGCGCGTGGCCGTGCTCAGCCGGGGCTATGGGGAAAAGCCGAGGCGGCCTGAAGGCGAAGCCACTCACGCCGCCGAGAGCGACGAGACGCTGCTCTTCCGCCGCCAGTTGCCCGACGTGCCTTGCCTGGTCGGGGCGAGCCGCTACGAGACCGGCCTGCGCGCCATCGCCGAGCACGGGGCCGAGTGCCTGGTGCTCGACGACGGCTTCCAGCACCTGGCCCTGGGGCGCGACCTCGACATCGTGGTGGTGGACAGCCTTCAGCCGTTCGGCTACGGCCGCTTGCTGCCGCGCGGGCTGCTGCGCGAGCCCCTGGGCGCGCTTCGCCGCGCGGACCTCGTGGTGCTGAGCCGTTGCGACCTGGTGGCGAAGGACCAGTTGCGCGACGTTGCGTCGCGGGTGCGCGGGGTCTGTGGAGCGCGCCCAATCGTGGAGTGCGTCCATCGGGCCACGCGCTTCTATCGCCACGGCACTGGCGAGGAACAGCCGCTGGGGTGGGCCGCGGGGCGCAAGGTCTATGCCTTCAGCGCGCTCGGCAGCCCCGAGGCCTTCCCGCGGACGCTTCGGGCGCTCGGAGCACAGGTGCTGCACCATGAGGCGTTCCGCGACCACCATTGGTACTGCGAGGGCGACCTTGCGGGGATCGCCCGCCGAGCGGCGGAGGCCGGGGCCGAGGCCGTGGTGGCCACCGAGAAGGATGCCGTGAAGATACGGGCCTTCGCCGAGGGCGGCCCGCCGCTCCACGTCCTGGCCGTCGAGCTGGCCGTGACGCGCGGGGAGGAGCTGCTCGCGGGCGCTCTGGCGGCGGTCGTACGAGGCTGAATGGCCCGCGGTTCCTGAAAGGCAGTGGACCTGGTGTCGAGGAAACGCCGCAACCCAGTGCGGGTGTGGGCCGAGTACCTGTTCATGGTGGGGATGGAGCGCCTGGCGCGGCTGCTGCCTGTGGGGGCTCACCTGCGGCTGGGCCGCATCCTGGGCGCGGTGGCGCGGTTCGTAGACAGGGGCCACCGCCGCCTTGCGGAGGCCAACGCGGCCTGGGCGCTGGGCGTCGGCCCCGACGAGGCCCGCGGAATCGTGCGACGCCTCTACCGGAACATGAGCACGAACTTCGTGGAGGACCTGATGCTGCCGAAGACCCTCAAGCGGAGGAGGCTTGAGGACTTCGCGCGAATCGAGGGGGCCGAGCACCTGCGGGCCGCGCTAGCCCAGGGCAAGGGGGCAATCGTGGTCACGGGACACCTGGGGAACTGGGAGCTCGCCGGCCTGGCGCTCGCCCACCTGGCCGGCTCGACGATGGCGGTGGCACGCGAGCTGTCGAACCCGCGGCTCGAGGCCAGAATGCGGCGCTTCCGGGAGCGCGGCGGCCTGCGCGTCGCCGCGCGCGACGGCGCGCTCCGACACGTCCTGACCCACTTGCGCGCCGGCGGCTGCGTGGCTATGCTCATTGATCAGAACCAGCGCAAGGGCGGCGTCTTCGTCCCCTTCTTCGGCAAGCTCGCCGCCACCGTGCCCAGCCCGGCGAGCCTTGCCCTCAAGTACGGCGTCCCCGTCCTCTTCGGCTACGGCTATCGCGTGGGCGACGGGCTTTTCCACTGCTTCCACCTGGACCCCCCCTTCGAGCTGATACGGACGGGGGACTACCGGGCCGACGTCGTGGCCAACACCGCGCTCTTCACGAAGCGGGTGGAGGACTGCGTGCGGCGCCACCCCGACCAATGGTTCTGGGTCCACCAGCGCTGGCGCAAGCGGCCGCCGGAGGAGAAGCAGGGCGCCGAGGAACCCGCGGAAGGGAGCGAGATTGATTGAGTCCTGAACTGGCCAAACGGTTCGCCGCGGTCGGGCGCCCCCGCATCCTGGTGGTTGGCGACCTGATGCTCGACCGCTACGTGTGGGGCAGCGTGGAGCGCATCTCGCCCGAGGCGCCCATCCCGGTGCTCAAGGTGGCCGAGCAGGAGGACCGCCCTGGCGGCGCATTCCGCGTGGCCGCCGCACTCGCCGCACTCGACGCCAGGGTGGAGTGCGCCGGCGTGGTCGGAGCCGACGCAGACGGCTCGGAGCTGCTCAAGCTTCTGGAAGAGTTCGGGGTGGACGCCAAGGCGGTGCTCCGCCTCCCCGACCGCCCGACGACCGTGAAGACCCGCATGGTGGCCCGCGTACAGCAGCTCTTCAGGGTGGACAGGGAGGACGCCAGCCCCATCCCCGCGGACGCCACGAGGCGGCTCCTACGCCGCGTCGAGGCCGCGGTGCGGCGCGCCGACGCCGTGCTCGTGCCCGACTACAACAAGGGCGTCCTCACGCCGCCGTTCCTCCACGCCCTCATTCGCGCGGCGAGGGCCGCCGGCAAGCCGATCATCGTGGACCCAGCCCGCGGGGTGGACGCCTCCCGCTACAAGGGCGCGACCGCCATCTGCCCCAACCGCCAGGAGGCCGCCCTGGCCGCAGGGCAGTTCGTAGTGCGGCCTTCAGGCCGTAGAGATGGTGGCTCAGGCGCGGGCCAGGAGAGGATACGGGCTGAAGCCCGCACTACGGACCGGATCGGGCGGCTGCTCCTGCGGCGCCTCGGGCTGGAGGCCTGCGTCATCACGCGCGACCGCGAGGGCATGTCGCTCTACCGCAAGGGCGCTAGGCCGTTCCACGTCAAGGCCAGGGCGCGCGAGGTCTTCGACGTCACGGGCGCCGGCGACGTCGTGCTGAGCCTGCTGGGCTTCGTCCTCGCGGGGGGCGGGGGCTTCGAGGAGGCCGTGGCCATCGCAAACGTGGCCGGCGGCATCGAAGTCGCAAAGTTCGGCTTCGTCCCGCTCACCCGCCACGAAATCCAGGCGGAGCTCGAGGTGCCCGCCCACGCGGAGACGAAGCTCCGCAGCCGCGGCGAGCTGGCCACCATCGTGGCCAGCCTCAAGGCCCAGGGCAAGACCGTGGTCTTCACAAACGGCTGCTTCGACCTCCTCAACGCCAACCACATCTCGCTCCTGCGGCACGCTAAGAGCCTGGGCGACGTGTTGATCGTGGCGACGAACAGCGACGAGAGCATCCGCCGCCTCAAGGGCCCCAGCCGCCCCATCCTCGCCGAGGCCGAGCGCGTCGAACTCCTCTCCGCCGTCCACCACGTAGACTACGTGACCGTGTTCCCTGAGGACACGCCGCGTCCGCTCCTGGCGCTCCTTCAGCCCGACATCCTGGTGAAGGGGGGCGACTACCAGCGCAAGGAGGAGGTGGTCGGCTGGGAGATCGTCGAGAGCTACGGCGGCCGCATCGCGCGCGCCCCGCTCTCCAAGTACCATTCCACCAGCCGCATCGTGGCGAAGGTGCTCAACGCCCACGGAGGGAGCAACGCATGAGCGAAACGACGTGCGAACAGTGTGGCAAGCGGCCGGCGACCGTTCACGTCACCGACCTTGCCGAGGGCGCCCCGACCGAGCACCTCCTGTGCGGGGAGTGTGCGGGGACGACGCGGACGGCTGATGTCGTCGGCCTGCGCGTCGTGGCGCCAGAGCCGGCCGCATTGGACCTGGTCGCCCAGGTGCGTGAGGCGATCCTGGGCGCCGCGAATGCGAAGCTGCGCCTCGCGGAGCTGGCCGCGGGCGACATTGCGCAGGCCGCGGCCATCGTCGCCGAGTGCTTGCGCGGGGGCCGCAAGGTGCTCCTGTGCGGCAACGGCGGGAGCGCGGCCGAGGCCCAGCACATCGCCGCCGAGCTCGTGGGGCGATTCAGGCTCGAACGCCCCGCCCTCCCAGCCATCGCACTGACAACCAACACCTCCATCCTGACGGCCATCGGCAACGACTACGGCTTCGACGACGTCTTCGCCCGCCAGGTGGGCGCGCTCGGCGCACCCGGCGACGTCCTCTTCGCCTACTCCACCAGCGGCACCTCCAAGAACGTCCTCAGGGCGATTCAGGCGGCCAAGACCGCCGGCATGAAGACCGTCGGCTTCACGGGCCAGGGCGGCGGCTCCATGGCCCACCAGTGCGACGTCTGCATCCAGGCGCCGTCGAACGACACGCCCACCGTCCAGGAGTGCCACACCGCCGCCGGCCACACCATCTGCCGGCTGGTCGAGGAGATGCTCTTCAGTTGAGGGACACAGGCCGGAGGCCTGTGCCACCAGCAACCTCTTTGCCGGCGGTGGCACAGGCGTCCCGCCTCTGAGCCGAGGACACAGGCCGGAGGCCTGTGCCACCACGAGTTCCTTCCCTTTGGTGGCACAGGCGTCTCGCCTGTGCGCCCCCGGCCAGCAGAAGGCAGGCCCATGAAGGTCGAAGCCAAGCGCATCGTCGTGCGGGCGCCGAACTGGGTGGGCGACGTGGTGATGGCCACGCCGACATTCCGCGCCCTCCGCGAGAACTGCCCCAAGGCCCACATCGCCGTCGCCCTCCGCCCCTACGTGCGGCCAATCCTCAATGGCGCGCCCTGGTTCGACGAGACCATCGCCGCCGAGGACCGCGGCTGGGGCAACTTCTGGAGCCTCGTGCGCACGCTTCGCGCCGGGGACTTCGACCTCGCGGTCATCCTGCCCAACTCGTTCCGCACGGCGCTCGAGGCCTGGCTCGGGCGGGTGCGCTACCGCATCGGCTACGACCGCCGGCGGCGCGGAGTCCTACTCTCCGCCCCCATCGCCCCGCCGCGGGACAGCAAGGGACGCTTCATCCCGCGGAACATGGTGGACTACTACCTGACGCTCTGCGAGCACCTCGGCTGCCAGGGCCTCTCGCAGCGCGAGGAGCTCTTCATCACCCCCGAGTGCCAGGCGCGCGCCGACGCCTTCCTCGCAAAGCACGGCGTGGCGCCCGACGCGAAGCTGGTCGGGATGAACCCCGGCGGGGCCTTCGGCTCCTCGAAGCTCTGGCCCGCCGACCGGTTCGTGGCCGTGGGCGACGCGTTGGCCGAGCGGGGCCTCCGCACCATCCTCTTCGGCTCACCCGCCGAGCGGCCCATACTCGAAAAGATCGCCGGCTCCATGCGGGACAAGCCGCTCCTCCCCGAGCCGGGCGAGCTCGACCTCGACGTGCTCAAGCCGCTCGTCAAGCGCTGCTCGCTCCTCATCACCAACGACACCGGCGCCCGCCACTTCGCCGTCGCCTTCGACGTCCCCGCCGTCACCATCATGGGCTCCACCAGCCCCCGCTACACCGAAGTCAACATGGAGAAGCAGATCGTCGTCCGCGTGGACGTAGACTGCGGCCCCTGCCAGGAGAAGGTGTGCAAGACCGACCACCGCTGCATGACCCTCATCACCCCCGACATGGTCCTCGGCGCCGCCGGCCGGCTCCTCTCCGGCCGCTTCGGCCAGCTCCCCGGCTGAATTGCATTGCGCCGGCCTTTGCCCCGCGGTATAATCCAGGTGGGAAGAAGCTCTGGTGAAAGGGCACTGCGATGGACGACGTGATGACTATGGAAGAGATCGAGGCCCGCTTCGATTCTGAATGGGTCCTGATCGTGGACCCTGAATACGAGAGTGACCTACAGGTCAAGCGGGGCCGGGTCGTATGCCACAGCAAAGACCGGGACGAGGCGTATCGGAAGGCGCTCGAGCTGCGGCCCAAGCACTCGGCATTCTACTACATCGGCGGCTTCCCTGAGGACATGGCATTCGCCCTTGAGCGACGAGAGGAGTAACTGCCCGTGAACGCGGTCATGACGATCGAGGAGATTGAGGCCCAGTTCGGTTCAGAGTGGATCCTGATTGGGGATCCTGAGCTCTCCGACACCCTCAAGGTCAAACGCGGCAAGGTCCTCTGGCATAGCAAAGACAGGGACGAGGTGTACCGGAAGGCTCTGGAGCTGCGGCCCAAGCACTCGGCATTCCTGTACACGGGTGAGATTCCTGAGGGAACGGCGGTGGCCCTATGAGCGAGGAGTTCGATCCCGCAGCCAGGGCCATAGTGGTTGGAGCACAGTTGTGGGGTCCGGCGGGGGACACGTGCGCGACGCTCGCCTTGGATACCGGTGCCACAACCACCATCGTCGGATGGCACATAGCGGCTCTCCTCGGCTACAGCCCGGCCGCGTCCGGCGAGCTCGAGCAGTTGACCACGGCAAGCGGGGTGGAGTTTGTCCCAAAGATCACAGTCGCCAGGTTGCTGGCCATCGGGCAGGAACGCGTCCAGTTCCCGGTGCTCTGCCACACACTCCCTCCGAGCGCCAGGGTGGATGGTCTGCTCGGACTTGACTTCCTCCGTGGGCGCCGGCTCGTGGTGGACTTCCGCAGTGGGCTGCTGAGCCTCGATTGAGCTAGGGGGCGGCATGGCGGAAGAAGGGCAGGCCTCTCTCGACCGGCCACTGCCCATCCTCAGTTGGGCGATGTACGACTTCGCCAACACCATCTACTCGGCCATCGTCGTCACGGCGTTCTTCCCGAAGTTCATGGGGCGGCTGGCGGGGCGCGACATCTACACGGGCCTGGCACAGACCGTCTCGATGGTCCTCGCGGGGC
Source organism: Planctomycetota bacterium (assembly GCA_016872875.1). The sequence goes on from VGYW01000085.1 coordinate 16,741, forward strand.
TTGTGGTGCCGGCCCTGGGCGCGCTCGCCGACCGCACGGGCCGCGCCAGGACCTATCTCTGGTGGATAACGATCGGCTGCTGCGCCGCCACGGCCGGCATCGGCCTGGTGGGCGACGACGCCGGCTACGGCCCAGGGCGGGGCACCGCCCCCGCCTGGATGCTCCTCGGCACGCTGGCGCTCTTCGGCCTCGCAAACCTCACCTACCAGGCGTCGCTCGTCTTCTACGACATGCTCCTTCCCGCAGTGGCCTCCCCGCGGCGCCAGGGCTTCGTCTCGGGGCTCGGGGTGGGGCTGGGCTACCTCGGCGTGGCCGCCTCGCTCCCCATCGCACTGTCCATCGAGGCACGGACGGGGGCGGCCCGCTGGACGTTTCTCGTCGCCGCCGTGGGCTTCCTGCTCTGCGCGCTGCCGCTGTTCGCCTGGGTGCGCGCGCCGCGGCCGCAGGCGGCCGTTCGAGTGACTCTGCCAGTGCTCATTGAGCGGTTCCGCGGCCTCGGCGCCACCCTCCGGACGCTCTGGCACGCGCGGCCCGTCTTCTGGTTCTTCGTCGGCAACTTCCTCTGCGTGGACGTTGTGAACACGCTGATCATGTGGACGCGGCGGTTCCTGGAGGAAGAGGCGAAGTTCTCGGACGCGGCTTCGGGCTACACCCTGCTGGGCATGAGCCTGACGGCGTTCGTGTTGGGGCTTGGCCTGGGGTGGCTCACTGACCGGATTGGGCCGAAGCGCGCCTTCCTGGCCTCGGCGGGGGCGCTCCTCGTGTGCATCGTCGTGGGGAGCGCGACGCGGCGGCCTGCGGTGCTCCTGCCGGTCGTGCTGTTCTTCGGCAGCGGTGGGCTCGCGGGGGTGTGGGTGGCCGGGCGGAAGTTCGTGCTCGACGTCGCGCCGCCCGAGCGGGTCGGCGAGTTCTTCGGCCTCTACGGCGTCACGCAGAAGCTCTCCGTGCTCGGCTGCACGCTCTTCGCGGCGGTGGCCGACTGGGCGGGCTACCGCCTGGCGCTCCTGAGCCTGCTCGCGCCCCTCATCGTGGGCATCGGGTTCCTCATGGCCTCGCGCGCCCAACGCATTGCTGAGGAGAGCCGAGAATGACGCTGAACGTTGCTGGCCGCTTTGCCGAGATTGCTGGGCGGTTCGCAGCAAAGACCGCGGTGAATGACGATGCCGGCTCCTTCACCTACGCCGAGCTTCTCGCCCGCGCGCGGGCCGTGGCGGGCCGCGTGGTAACGATGACCGACCGCCGGCGTGTCGCTGTCGTCACCCCAACCTCCGCGGCCTTCCCGGCCGCGTTCTTCGGCATCCTCCTGGCCGACAGGGTGCCGGTGCCGCTGAACTTCCTCCTCGACGCCGCGATGCTGGGCCGGCTGGCCCGCGACGCGGACTTCGACCTCGTCGTGGCCAGCCGCGTCTTCGAGCGCCTCGCCGCTGCCCTCGGGCTGAAGGCCCTCTTCGTGGAAGACTCACTCCCCGCCGCCGACCCGCCCCAGCCGAGCCGCGGGGGCGACGACGAGGCCATGCTCCTCTACACCTCGGGCACCACGGGCATGCCGAAAGGCGTCGTGCTCACCCACCGCAACCTCATCCGCAACTGCGAGAGTTCCTACGGCCACCTCGACATCGCGGAGGGCAACGTCTTCCTCGGCCTCCTGCCCTTCTTCCACTCGTTCGGGATCACCACCTCGATGCTCCTGCCGCTCCTGCGCGGCTGCTCGGCGGTCTACGTGGCGAAGTTCGCGCCCCAGCGGGTCCTCGAAGCCCTCGCGCGCCACGGCGTGAGCATCGCGTTCGCCGTGGCCTCGATGTTCCGCGCTCTCCTGCGTGCCGGGCGCCCGCCCGGCCTCGACCTCAGCCGGCTCCGCCTCCCCATCGCCGGCGGCGAGGCCCTCGGTGTCCCACTCGCCCTCCGCTTCCAGGAAGTCCTCGGCCTCACCCTCCTGGAGGGCTACGGGCTGACCGAGACCTCGCCGACCGTCGCGGTGAACGTCCCTGGCCGCCACAAGCTCGGCTCGGTCGGGCCGATGCTCTCCTGGGTGGAGGCCTGCACCGCCGACGACGCTGGCCAACCCCTGCCACCGGGCGCCGAGGGCGAGCTATGGCTCCGCGGCGACTGCGTGACCCCAGGCTACCACAACCGCCCGGAGGACACCGCCGCGGCCTTCGCCCCAGGCGGCTGGTTCCGCACCGGCGACCTCGCGCGCATTGACGCCGACCGCTTCCTCTGGATCACGGGGCGCAAGAAGGACCTCATCGTCTCCGCGGGCGAGAAGATTTCCCCCAACGAGGTCGAGAGCGTCCTTCACCAGCACCCGGCCGTCTTCGAGGCCGCCGTCATCGGCGTGCCTGACGACACGCGCGGCGAGGTCCCAAAGGCCTTCGTCACCCTTCGTGAGGGCGCGAAGGCCGACCCCTCCGACCTTGCCGCCTGGTGCCGCGAGCGGCTTCCGCGCTACAAAGTTCCTGCCGCCTTTGAGATACGTCCCGACCTCCCCCACGGCGCCACGGGCAAGGTCCACAAGCTCGCCCTCCGCCGCGAACTGGGCATGGCCTGACCCCAGGGGGGTGAGGCGGGCGGGCGTGTTGTGTTTGTTGTTGTGGAATCAACATGCTCGGAATGGCACACCAGGCGAACTGCTTCGTCAAGGGGATCGAGAGGTCCAATACTCAATATCCAACTCTCAACACTCAATGCCCAAGTGAGACGATCGGAGCAGTGTCCTCTGTTTTGTCACGGGTCGCTTCAAGATAGCCCGGGCCGGGTCGGGTCAAAATAGGCCGGGCCAGTTGGGTAGGTTCGAGGAACATTAGACAGCTTCCTTGAGTTCTTTGCAGGTGTCTTTTTCGTTTCGGCGTGCTTTGTCCTTGAGGCGGTAGCTGCGGCCGGTGGTCTCGACGATTTCGGCGTGCTGGCGGAAGCGGTCGAGGATGGCCGTGGCGGCCGGGACGTCGCCGATGAGTTTGCCCGTGCCCGCGTCAAGGGCGGCGAGGGCGTGGGCGTCGGCGAGGCCCACCACCACTTTGCCCGCGGCGGCGACGGGCGCGGTGAGCGGGCCCTTCCAATACTCGTCGCGCCTGCGATCCTCGAGCAGCAGACCAGAAAGCGGGGCAGGTGCAGCGGCGACGCGCCATTGCTCGGCCAGCTTGTCGGGCAGCTTGTGCGGCGTGGCGCCGCTGCGCTGAGGGTTGGCGAGGAAGGTGGGCCAGGCTGAGGCATTGCCGATCTCCGATTGCCGATTGCCGATTGAGCCGAAGACAAGACCCTTGACCAGGCGCTGTTCATCGTCATAGGCCACCAGGGGGCCGTCTTCCCCGCCGAACGCGCAGGTGCCGAGGCAGGCCAAGAGCGGCAACAGCCGCAAGCGCGCCATCGCACGCTCCTCAATTCTCCCTCAGATCATAGCAGTAGATGCCATCGCCGCCGCGGATGAAGGCGCGGCCATCCACCACGGGGACGATGATCGGCTGCGAGTTGTAGGCCGTGGTGTCGGTGTGCGTGGGCGCCCAGGCGGGGCCCACCGCCTTGAGGTCGAGGCCGAGGAACATGTAGTGCGGCCGGCCGTGCTGCCCCTCGGGGATGAAGAGCAGGCGGCCGCCGACGACGCCCAGCCACGCGTTGGAGCCAGGGCCGCTCTCGCCCTGCGCGAACTTCCGCTCGCCGACCTTCCTCCCGCCGGCCACGTCCAGGATGCGGATGTACTGCGCGCCGACAATGTAGGCCCTCCCGTTGGCGATGGTGACGGGTATGTTTTCGTCGGGCTGGATCGGCTCGTCCTTCCAGACCTGTTTCGCGCCTGATTCGGATAGTTGCCAGCCGGTGTAGAAGGGCAGGCCGGCCCCCTTCTCCTGCTGGGCCGCGGCCAGGAGCGTGTCGCCGCTCACGACCGCGCTCAGGGGCGCGCCCGCCACCAGCGCCGCCCCTTGCCTCCAAAGCTGCTTGCCATCGGCAGGGTCAATGCAGACCATGTCCTTGCTGTTGGGGATGAAGGCGATCAACCGGTCCTTGCCTCCGCTGGACCAGCGGAGCATGTAGCCGCCGGGCGCCTTCCACTTCTCCTGGCCCGTCTGCGGGTCGAAGCCGTACACGGTGCCGCCGCGCGACCAGACGACGTGGCCGGCCAGGAGAAGCGGCGACGGGTTGTGGGGGCCGGAGTAGGTGGACGTGATTAGCTTGGCGGGGTCGAAGGCGGGCGATTCCCACTTGAGATTGCCCGTGGCGCGGTCGAGCGCGTAGAGGCGCGACGCCAGGTTGGGCACGAACAGCGTGTCGCCGGCCGCCAGCGGCACGCCGGAGACGCCGCGGTGTTTGTGGGTCTGTAGGTTGGGCGAGCGGAGCGGCAGCACGGTGGCCCATCGCGTCGCCCCGGTCGCCGCGTCCATCGCCACGACCACGTCGTCGGCCGCGGGGCGGAAGTGGTTCAGCACCCAGGCCGTCTCGCGTGGGCTGGCGTTCGCCTTGGCCATGGCGGCCTTGAACTCATCCTCGCTCTTGTAGGTGCGCTCCCAGTAGGGATTGCCCTTGAGCGCCGGCTCCGACTGTGGGCTGGGGACATAGAAGTACGTATAGACCGTGCCCTCCAACACCACAGGCGAGCTTCCGCCCCCGCCGTTGCCGCTGCGAAGCGCGCGGGTGAAGTACCGGCTGTCGGGGGCGTTGCCGTAGCCGGTCAGCACATAGGCTTCGCTGCGCCAGACGGGACGTGCCTGCGCCCAGTCGGCCACCAGCGGCGGCTGCGGCTGGGCCGCCACGTCGAGGTTGGCTCCCCAAAAGCTCGGCCAGGAGCCGGCCGGCGAGAGCGCCAGCGCCAGAACGATGGAACAGAAAGCCTTCATCGTTGCTTCTCTCCAGCAGGATAGCAAACGGACGGTCTGAGCGCCGGCCAAGGCCCTGCCATGATCGCCGTGCTCAGTAGTTCGCCGTGACCGTGACCTTCCCGGCCAGGCCCTTCAGCTCAATCGCTTCCTTGTCCTTGCTGAACTCCTTCCAGTCCTTGCCGTTGACTGTCGCGCTCTTGATGGGCGCGGCCTTGGGGTGGCGGAAGCGGAGGGCGATCCTGTCGGGCGCCTTGCGGGAGGGCACCTCGACGGTCGCGTTGATTCTGCCGGTGTCCACGTCCGAGGCGATCTCGTAGGCTGCCGTGCCGAAGTACGTGGGCGCGTCCTTCACGGCGATCTTCTTGCCCTGCTCCAGCCAGGCGCGCGGCGTGGCCCGGGCCAGCCAGAGCGAGTCGCCGTCTTCGCAAACCAGCATGTCCCGGAACCGCTCCACGAAGCCGGCCTCCTCGAATGGCTTGTCGGCCGGCCCGCGCGTCGTGTGCTCGTTGAAGGTGTACGGGCCGGGCGCGATATGAGCCGCGTACTGGTTCAGCATCCCGCGGAGGAAGCAGGCCGCGTCGTCGTTGTCGAGGTGAATCTGCGGGTTGCGCTCGTAGGCGCACTGGTGGTGCCAGCCGGCCGCGGGCCAATCCCGGTTGGGCTCGTAGTCGCGGCTGCGCATGAACACCTTGCGGTTCTCCAAGAGCAAGCGGTCCTCCAGCACGTCCATGTGCCCCTGGGCGCGCGGGTCGCTCAACGGCAGGAGCTTAGCCGGGTCCATCAGGTCCATCGCACCCATCGAGATGTCCCAGGCGATGCCGTCCCAGGCGTAGATCATCTGGAACGTTTCCTGGGCGAGGACGGCGTAGGGGTGGTCGGCGAGCCGCACCTCACCCTTGGGCGCCCGCCCGGCGGTGCGGAGGATGTGCCACGCGCCCAGGTTCCACTGCGCGGTGAGCCGCTCGGACGGCACGCTCACCCGCATGGCGGGCATCTGCTTCGTTTCCGGAATGGGGGGGAACTCCCGCTCGCCGAAGCGCGCGCGCAGGGCGCCTTCCCAGCTCTGTTCGGCGGCCTCGCGCGTCCGCTGGCGGACCGTCTTCAGGCCCTTGGCCTCGAGCGCCCGGACGAACTCCGCGGCTGACGCCGCGTCGGACGCCATGTCGAACGGCGGTTCATGCCGGGCGGGGGCCGCCGGGACGGTCGCCTCCGAACTGACGATCGAGCAGAACGACCAGGCGTCGGCATTGCCGAGCGAGTCGGCGTGCGGATTGCCGGCCTGGATGTTGGCCACCACGTCGCCGGCAAGGTCCCACTTCCGCCCCTGGCCGCCCTTCTCCTGGACGACGAACTCAACGCCCGTGCTGTCGCACGCATGGTGCCCACGGCGGTTGACGGCAAGGATCAGGGTGTCGCCCTTCTCAACCGGAAGGTCCGCCAACGCCTTCGCCTCCTTCGGGTCGGCTGACGACTGCTTGCCGCCGCTGTCCACGGCCCCTTGGGCCAGCACGGACTCCGACTTCCCGGATTGCTTGACGATGCTCCAGGCAACCCCGTCGCCCGACCCTGCGTGAATCGAGGCAACCTTCGCCTGCACCGCCACCCTGCCGCCGACGGGACTCCGCCAGACGACCGCTGCGTCGCGGCTCGGGCTGGGATGAACGGCCACCGCTTGTGGCGGGAAGACGAAGCCCTTGGAAATCGTCACCGGCGCGTTGCCGGCATTCGCCACGATGAAGGGTGTGGCTGCCGTGCCCCAGCCGTTGAGTTCGGCACCGAGGAGCTTGGTCAGCTTCGTGCCGAGCAATTCGGGCGTGCGCGCCGCGGGCTTGGGGGGTGGCGGCGTGGCGACTGCCTCCGGCGCGATGCGTTTCGTCGCGCGAACGAAGAACCCGTGCTCCGGCGCCAGAATCGGCCCGTTCTCCAGGTCAGCCGCGAGAAACGAGAAGCCGCCCGACTTCGTCTGCACGGTGACGACTGTGCGCGGCAGGTCGGCCGCCGTGGGGGCGTTGGGCCACATGCGCCGCCACGCCGAGGTGCCCATGTGAAGCAGGCTCAGTTGCACTCCGCGACGCCCGGCGCCCTTCCGCGCGGAGAGAAAGCTGCGCCCCTCGACCGTCGTGCCGTCGTCGCCCGGCAGCGGCCGCACGTCGGCGATGACGCCGTCGTAGGCCGAGAGGGCGCCGTCGTAGGGCAGAGCGGAGCGCTCCGGCGCGAAGCCCCACTCGATCTCCACGTCCATCTGTCTCCAGGTGTCGGGGCCGTAGACACGCATCTCGGGCACGGCGTAGCCGGCGGCGTCCCTGGGCTTGCCGTCCGCGCCCGCCGCGCACAGCAGCACGCCCAGCGTGTCTTGCGGAAGGCTATAGGTGAACCTGCGGACGTCCGCCGAAACGTCGGCGGGAGCCGCCGGCTTGGTCCCGGTGTTCCACCACTGGTCCTTGTCGGCGTACATCAGCACGACTTCATCCGTCGCAGGAAGCCGGTCGGCGGGCCAGGCCACCTCGACCGTGCGGACCTGCCGCACCTCCTCCCAGCCCGGTCGGTGCCTGGCACAATGCCCATGCTATAGACACAAGTGCTTGTGTATCAATGACTTAGAAAACACTTGATATAGCGACGCACCTCGCTACAATAGGGAGCGTGTCTTCGGGTACGTTCCCCCACATGTAGGAGGTGCGTCGTGAAGAAGAGTGTAGCACGACCTGACGACGGAGTCCACTCCTTTTTCGCCAGGTC
>VGYW01000086.1 GCA_016872875.1 Planctomycetota bacterium
TGAAGCTTCTGTCGCCCCGTTCGGGGCTGAAAGCCGAAGAAGTCTGCCGCTCATACGCGAATGCTGCCCCACCTTCGACAGCCGGCCGAGGTCCACAACCTTGTCAGTGGATTCACCTACAACGAGGGCGTTGGCGGGAAGCGGAGCGGGACCTGCGCTAAGCGGCACCGGGCCTGACCAAGGGCGACGGCTCTTTGCAACCTGTTTCTGTTTCGGTGCCTGACACCCATAAGCCATTGCCTTTCAAGCGGTTAGGGCGGCAGGATGTTCTTGCTGCTTCTGGCTTTAGGCACCGAGAGCCGGATGGAACAGCCGGGACGCGGGGCGCGGAGGCCCCGTCCACAGGCGAGCCGCCCGTCCCTACGCCGAAGTCCTGGCCGTCCCATACTGTATCACGCCCCCGCGGCGGCGGCGCGGTTGATTCAGAATGGCGGGAAGGCCCCGGAGCCGCCCGGGACGCCAGAGCGCTCATAGTGGGTCAAACGACCGCGCGGAGGTGATACAGTATGGGCAAAACGGCCAGGAATGCGTCCGGATCGCCAAAACGCCCATAGTGGGTCAAACACCTGTGTCGCACAGTTGATACAGTATGGCGGGACCGCCCCGGAAGCGTCCGGAACGCCAAGACGCCCATAGTGTGTCAAACATCAGGCGCGCAGTTGGCGCACTTCATCCTCGCGAACACGTGCGCAGGCCGCGCGCGAGTGACGGCCGAGGGGTCTGCCCCGCTGCCCTTAGCGCTCTGGCCTACGGCCGGACTGGGCCGAAGGCGGCGACTCGGCGTGCGATGTTGAGGAGGCGGCGGAAGTCGGCGGCGGGGGGCGTGGTGTCGGAGATGCCCAGGATGAGGTGGTCGCCGCGGCCGATCTCCTCGAAGAAGCGGCCGAGGAAGCGGTCGAAGTCCCGCTCCGGCATCGAGTCGGCCAGGAGGGCGACGGATGGAATCCCACCCATGATGGTTATCCGGCCGCCGAAGGCGTCGCGGACCTGCTTGAAGGTGAGCCTGGTCATGGGGGCGGGGCAGACGGAGTCCGCGATGTCCACCCCCGCTGCGAGATAGAGGTCGAGTAGACCGGTATTCTCGCCGTCAGTGTGGGTGAGGAGATACCTCCCCCTATCGTCCTCGTCGTCGTCGTCGTCCTCGTCCCTCGTCCTCGTCCTCGTCCTCGGTCTTCGATTTCTGATTTCTGATTGCTGATTGCTGATTTCAGACCGCAGACCAGTCCCCTCTCGTCCGCGGTGCAGATCGCGGGCGAAGGCTTGGAGCCAGGGGAGGATGTGCTCGCGGAAGAAGGGGGGATAAGTTACCGTGGCGTCGTAGTTTGCGCCGACGAGGAAGACCCTTGCGGGGCACTGGAGGACGACCCGGCGGATGCGGTTCCAGTAGGTCTCCACCTGTGCGGCGAGGCGTGCCATGGCGGCCGGGTGGTCGTGGAGTTCGTAGAAGAAGGTGTCGAGGCGCATGAGCTCGCGGAGGATGTAGTGCATGGGGGAGGCGGCGGCGGAGACCCAGGCGACGGGCAGGCCGCGGTCGCCCGCGGCCTGGGCGAACGCCTGGAAGCCCTCGGGCTGGGGCACGACGCGGGCGTGCTCGAAGATGTAGCCGAGGGGGGCGTAGTCGGCCTCCGTCTGGAAGGGCTGGCGCTCGACGTGGCTGATGGTGATGCCCGCCCGCTGCATGGCGGCGTCGTAGCGGACGACGGTCTGGACGGAGCCGAGGGGGGTGCGGTAGTCCACGATGGTGTGGTCGCCCTCGACGCGAGCGAATCGTTCGACGCCTTCGAGGATGGTGCGGTAGGGCATGGAGCGGAGGTTGAAGATGCCGAGGCCGCGGTCGAGGTGGCCGTCGGGGTGGGCGGCGTCGCGGAAGTCGGGCACGACGGCGTGGAGGTCGAAGCCGAGGTCGGCCACCATCTCTGGGAGGGTTGCCCGGCGGTACTTGGCGGGGAGGGTGCCGGCCTGCTGGTTGGCCTTGAACCAGAGGTCGAGCCGCGGCGCCCAGGGGATGCGGTCGGTTGGCCGCCCCTGGACGGCGGCGAGCATTCGGGCTTTGCCGGTCATGTGCGCCCCAGACGGAGCCAGAGGGCTTTTGGCGAGGAGGGTGTATGGTATCGCGGGAGGCGGCCGCGGTCAAGTGCGGCCAGAGTCTGGCCCTGATCTTGGGGTCCCCAATCGTCGTCGTTGTCGTCGTCGTCGTCGAATCCCTTGATGGGGGAGAAGGCAATGGGGGTCGACGACGACGACGAGGACGGCAACGAGGACGAGTGGGGACTTGAGGCAAACCCCAACATTGCGGGCCGGAAAAAAACCAGAAAAGGGACTTGACAAGCGCGAAGTCGGTCCTGTATAGTTGTTAGCAATAGCCTCCCGGTGCGTGCGGCGGCGCGGGGGTGGTGCGCGGCGCCGCAGCAGCGGGCATGTGGGGGCCGTGGCCGAAACAATGCCAATAGCGATCGGAGACCCGATGGTGGAGCAACATGGCGGGGCGAGCTCGGCGCGTGCGATGCGCCGGCATCGTGGGCGGAGCGGGCCGTGGGGGCTTGCTCTACGCGCGGTGGGCATGCTGGCCGCTGTCTTCGGGCTGGCCTGGGGCGGCGAGGGCGCGCCGGCGCCCAAGGGCGCCGAGCCGCCGGCGCCGAAGGCCCCCGAGCCCAAGGCCCCTGAGCCCAAGGCCCCTGAACCAAAGGAGCTGGCGCCTGCCATCGAGGTCACGGAGCTCAAGCTGGCCTACCCGGCCGCGGACCTGGCCAAGCACAAGATGTACGAGAAGCACACCGGCCTGCCCAAGCTGGAGGAGGCGCTCCAGCTCCAGGTGAAGCTGGGCAAGACGGCTGAGGGCTACGTGGCGGCCCGGGCCGGGGTGGAGGCCGTGGCCTTCGTGCTCGCCGAGCTGCCCAAGCAGCCCCTCAAGAAGTTCTTCCCCAGCGCCATCCTCAGCATCGAAGAGCAGATCGTCAAGTGGTTCAACCAGCGCGGCATCGTCGGCGTCTTCGTGGCGACCCACCCCGACGACGTGACGGTGACCTTCCGGCGCAGGAAGTACCCGGAGGCGGGCAGCGAGTTCGCGGGCTGGGACGACAACCGCGGGACCCGCAAGGACCTGCGGCTGGTCGTCTGGGTGGGCATGGTGACCAGAGTGCGCACGATTGCCTCGGGCACGCGCGTGCCGCCGGACAAGCGGGTGGACAACCCGCTCAACGCGCGCATCAAGGCCCACTCGCCCGTGCAGCCCGCCACGAACGGGGCCGCCGCGCGCAGCGACCTCCTCGACCAGGAGGCCCTGGAGAGGTACACCTTCTTCCTCAGCCGCCATCCTGGGCGGCGGGTGGACGTGGCGCTCTCCTCCGACGACAAGCCGGGCGGCGTGGTCCTCGACTACCTGGTGACCGAGAACCGCCCCTGGTACGCCTACGCGCAGATATCGAACACCGGCACCGCCTTCACGCGCCGCTGGCGCGAGAGGTTCGGCTTCGTCCACAACCAGCTCACCGGCCGCGACGACATCCTCACCCTCGACTACTCGACGGCCGGCTTCGACGCCGCACACGCCGTCGCGCTCTCCTACGAGATGCCCGTCTTCCACTTCGACCGCCTGCGCTGGCGGACCTATGCCCAGTGGAGCCGATACACCGCGTCCGACGTCGGCATCGCCAACGCCGAGTTCGTGGGCAAGGGCTGGTCCGTCGGCACCGAGCTCATCTTCAACTTCTTCCAGCGCCGGGCCTTCTTCCTCGACGCCGTGGCCGGCGCCCGCGTGCAGCACGAGCGGGTGGAGGACAAGCTGCTCGACCAGGTGGGCGAGGACACCCTGCTCGTCCCCTACGTCGGCCTCCGACTACAGCGGGTCACTGAGGTCGCCAGCACCTTCGGCTCCGCCTTCCTCGAATGGAACCACGCCAACTGGATCGGCACCCACAAGGGCCAGCTCGAGCGCCTGGGCCGCGAGAACCCCGACCTCCACTTCCACGTCCTCAGATACGACCTGAGCCACTCCTTCTACGTCGAGCCCTTCCTCGACCCCGCGGCCTGGGAGGCCCCGGGCAGCAGGTCGTGGTGGAGGTCCACCCTGGCGCACGAGCTGTTCTTCGCCATCCGCGGCCAGCACTCCATGGGCGACCGCCTCATCCCCCAGAACCAGATGGTCATCGGCGGCGCCTACACCGTGCGCGGCTACCCGGAGTCCGTAGTCATCGGCGACTCCGCCTGGGTGGCCACCGCCGAATACCGCTTCCACTTCCCGCGCATCCTCAAGCCCCTCGCGCTCCTCGAGCGGCGCGCGCCCGAGGACCCGAAGACGGGGGCCCGCCAAGTCGGCATACACGCTGCGGAGACGAAGCTCACCGAGCCCACCAAGCCAGCCAAGTTCCCCCTCTTGGGCGGACCCTTCCGCTTCGCGCCCCAGGACGTCTACGTGCGTCCCGACTGGGACCTCATCTTCCGCCTCTTCTTCGACGTCGGCCGCGTCACCCACGAGCACAACGAGGTCTTCGAGGTAGACCGCACCATCCGCGGCTGCGGCGCAGGGGCCGAGCTCCGCATCAGGGACAACTTCAGCATCCGCTGCGACTACGGGGTCGCACTCGACGACATCGAGGACCCGGCGACGGGCGACAAGACCTGGCGGAGGGGCAACCACCGTTTCCACACCATTTGCACCCTTGCCTTCTGAACGTTCAGGGGACGAAGCTCTGGAGGTTCGAGCTATGCTGTCTTGCCATCGTGGTGGTGTCAACTCCCCGCTCCCCGTGCGCCATGCGCCCCTGGCATTCGCACTCCTCGCCGCCATCCTGGCCGGCTGGGGCGCCGCCGGGCCTATCGGCGAGCGGGTCATTCGCGGCGACGTCGCCTTCCAACGCCAGGGCGACCTCACCACCATCACCGCCAGCAACAACTCCATCATCAACTACCGCACCTTCAACATCGCCCCGGTGGAGACCGTCCGCTTCGTCCAGCCCAGCGCCGACGCCCGCGTCCTCAACCGCATCGCCGGCTCATCCCCAACCCTCATCGAAGGCTCACTCCTCGCCAACGGACAGGTCTACCTCGTCAACCCCGCAGGCGTCTACTTCGGCCAGAACGCCATCATCAACGTCGGCGCCATCTACGCCGCAGCCGGCAACATCAGCAACTCCGACTTCCTCCGCGGCGTGGACCGCTTCACCGGCCTCACCGGCGAAGTCGTCAACCGCGGCCGCATCACCGCCAACACCGTCGCTCTCCTCGGCGGCCACGTCGCCAACTACGGCTCCATCGTCGCCGAGAAAGGCACCATCATGATGGTCGCCGGCGACGAAGTCCTCCTCGGCAAGCGCGACGGCCACCTCATGGTTAAGGTACAAGGCCCCGCCGCGGCCGGCTCGCCCGACGGTGCCGCCGTCGAAAACGCCGGCACCGCCGAAGCCGAAGGCGGCTCCGTCGCACTCGGCGCAGGCGACGTCTACTCCCTCGCCATCCGCAACGTCGGCTCCCTCAAGGCCGACAACGTCACCATCGAAGGCCAGGGCACCGGCACCGTGGACGTCCGCGGCACCGTGGACGCCTCCAACCAGGCCGGCACCGGCGGCACCGTCAAAGTCCTCGGCGAAACGGTCACTGTGGGCGGGGCCTCCGTGCCCCGCGGCACGACCATTGACGCCTCCGGCGCCCTGGGCGGCGGCACCATCCTCATCGGCGGCAACTACCAGGGCAGCGGCCCAGAGCGCAACGCCAGCCTCACCTACGTCGGCCCCGACGCCACCCTCCGCGCCGACGCCCTCGCCAACGGCGATGGCGGCCGCGTCATCATCTGGTCCGACCTCGCCACCAGCTTCTACGGCCGCATCTCCGCCCGCGGCGGCCCATTGGGCGGCGACGGCGGCTTCGCCGAAATCTCCAGCGCCCGCTCCCTCATCGCCAGGGGCAGCATTGACCTCTCCGCCCCCCGCGGCCGCTTCGGCACCCTCCTCTACGACCCCGAGAACGGCCAGTTGGTCGGCGGCACCAACGACGGCGACGACGACACTGACGCACTCAACAACAACCTGATTCACGACAGCGGCAGCAACGTGCTGGGCACCATCACGTACACGGATGAAGGCGTGGGCACCCCCAACCCCTTCCTCATCCACGAAAGCGAAATCGAGAACACCGACGCCAACATCATCCTCCAGTTCCGCAGCGGCTTCTCCACCTCTGGCGTCTTCGGCGGCGGTGGCGTCACCCTCCAGCCAGGCCGCAGCCTCACCATCCAGACGCGCAACAACGGCGGCCTCGGCGACGCCCAGACCGGGATCAACCTCGGCAGCGTGGGCTTCACCACCAGCGGCGGCGGGACGATCACCCTCATCACCGGTGGCTCGGCCCCCATCACAGTGGCGGCCCTCACCTCCGGCTCCAACATCGGCATCGCCTCTGGTGGCACGATCGCGATCAACGGACAGATCACCGCGACGGGAAACGTCACACTGAATGCCGGCGGAGCGGTCTCACAGACTCAACCCATCTCGGCAGCGGGCCTCGAGCTGTTGGGCACGGGGCCGTACACGCTCACGAACGCGGGCAACAACATCGCGACGCTGGCCGGGAACACGGGCGCGGTTAGCTTCCGCGACAGCGGCGGCTTCGCCATCGGCACCGTCAACACAGTGGGCCTTACCTCGAGTGGCAACGTCACCCTTCAGTCCGGCGCCGCGGTCACTCAGAGCGCAGCCCTGGTCGCCGCCGGCCTCGAGCTCCTGGGCACCGGGCCATACACGCTGACGAACGCGGGGAACAATATCACGACGCTTGCCGGGAACACGGGCGCGGTGAGTTTCCGGGACAGCGGCGGCTTCGCCATCGGCACCGTCAACACGGTCGGCCTCACCTCGAGCGGGAACGTGACGTTCCAGTCGGGTGCGGCGGTCACTCAGACCGCGGCCCTTGTCGCCACCGGCCTCCAACTGTTGGGCACCGGGCCTTACACGCTCACGAACGCGAGCAACAACATCACCACACTCACCGGGAACACGGGTGCTGTGAGCTTCCGCGACATCGGTGGGTTCGACATTGGCGGGCTCACGAGTTCGGGAAATGTGAGCCTTCAGGCAGGGGGCGCGGTCACGCAGAGCGGCGCCCTGACGGCCACGGGCCTGGAACTGCTCGGCTCGGGTGCCTACACCCTCAGCAGTGCCACCAATGCCATCACCACGTTGGCGGCTAACACCACCAATGCCATCACCTATCGGGATACCGATACGGTGAGCCTGGGCACAGTGGGGGGCTCGACCGGGGTCACGGCGAACGGCACGGTGGACATCACCACGGTGGGCACCACCGGCCTCACACTCAACGCCAACATCAACGCGGGCGCCAACGCTATCAACCTTAACGGCCCCGTCACACTGCCCAACAGTGCCTCCCGCACCCTCACTGGCACCACCGTCACCTTCGCCGGCGGCACCCTCACCCTGGGCAGCGACGGCACCTCCTTCGCCGAAGTGCTCACCATCGCCGGTGACCTCGTCATGCAGGGCACGTCCACGCTCACGGCCCACCTCGGGACCAGCGACAACCAGATTGACAACCTGACGGTGAATGGGACAGTGACCCTGAACAGCCCCGTGCTCGACGCCCACCTTGTGGGCGGTGTGCCAGCGAAGGCCAGGACCTTCCAGCTCATCACGAACAACCTGGCGGACGCTGTGGTCGGCACCTTCTCCACCGGCGGCACGACGGATGTGGACGGGTACACGTTCTCTGTCACGTACAACGCCGGCACGGGCAACGACGTGGTTCTCCAGAGGATCGGCACGATCTTCACCTGGGACGGCAACGGCGGCGCGGGCGCGAGCGTGGACTGGAGCACCGGCAACAACTGGAACCGGGGCAATGCTGTCCCCACGGATGGCGATACGCTCATCTTCGCCGGCACGGATAAGACCACCAACAACAATGACCTCACGGGCATGACCTTCGCCTCCATCACGTTCAGCGCCGGCGGCTTCACCATCAATGAGAAGGTCGCCGGCACCAACGGCATCACCCTCACCGGCGGCATCGCGAACAACTCTGGCACCAACGTGCTCAACCTCCCGATCACGCTGTCCGGCAACCAGCCCTTCAGCGCGGCAGCAGGGACCACCCTGACCGTCGGGGGCACGGTAAACGGCGCCGCCACGCTCACCCTCAACAACCCAGGCACCATCACCTTCGGAGGCCAGGTGGGCAACTCCACGCCGCTCACGGGCATCACTGCCGAGAACAACGGCGCGCTCACCTTCCAAAACTCCCTCCAGGCTGGCACGGTGGACCTCACGGGGCGGACCGGCGGGACGGTCGCCTTCCAGGGCGACACCACCGTCACCACCGCCTTCACCACCGCGAACGCGGCCTACAACGTCTCCCTCACCGGCACCACCAACAGCATCGCCGGCCTCACCGAGTTCCTCAACACCGGCACTGTCACCCTCGGCAATGCCGCAGGCGACACGCTGACCTTCACCGGCGGACTCGAAACCTCCGGCAACCTCACCAACCCCAGCTCCACCACCATCTCAGGCACCGTCCGCACGGCAGGCACCGCGGCCACACTCGGCGCAACCACCGTCTCCGGCGTCTCCACGCTCGACACCACGAACAACGGAGGCTCGGCCGTCGCAGGGGCGGTCTCCTTCTCCGGCAACATCAATGCGCTGAACCTCCTGGCCAACCACTCCCTCACCATCCGCACCAACAGCACGACCGACGCGGGCATCTCGCTCCAGAACGTGGGCAATTCCACGGCGCTCGGCTCGTTCATCACCAATGCCGGCAGCGGGACCGTCACCCTCAACGGCACGCAGATACGAACCACCCGCGCCGGCGGCGGCTCGGGCCTCGTCCAGATCGGCAGCGGCCTCAAGCTCACCGCCGACACCACCATCACTACGCTTGGTGGGCTGGTTGACCTCTCGACCGCAACGGTGTACTGCGATACCGCAGGGCCACACACCCTGTCCATTGACACCACGGAGCCTGGGGCGCTGCCGGCCGGCAACATCTCACTCTCCAGCTTCGACCAGATCTACAGCGGAGATGTCGGCACGTTCGTCAACAGGCTCACGCTCACCGCGAACGACGCAAATGGAAACGGGAACCTCACCTTTGTGGGCGGCAGCATCCTTCTGGACACGGACGGGGCCACCAAGGCTGACCTCGTTTTCACCGGCGGCGACATCCTGGTGGGCGGCACCACGGCGATTGACACCTACAGCAGCGGCACCACGGCGGCCGGTGTCGTGAACTTCGGCTCCTCGAACATCTACGCCACCGTCGCTGGCCAGACCCTGAGCCTCAACACCGACCGCAGTGGGGGGACCGCTGGCAACATCACCATCGGGGTGGTGGACAACAAGGGTGGGGCCCAGCAGCTCCTCGGCGGCCTCACGCTCTCGGCCGACGGCACCACGGACGGCACAATCACGCTCAATGACAGCGTTGGCACGTCCGGCCCCATCTCGTTCACCGGTATCGCGACGATGATGAAGAGCCTAACCCTCCGGAGCGGCAGCGGAGCCATCAACGTCGCCTCGATCACCGATGGCGCCAGCAGCTTCACCCTGACCCTCCAGGACAACACCGCGGCCTCCACGGGCGCCGTCACCTTCTCTGGCCCGGTCACTGTAGCCGGGCTGACGACGTTTGGCCAGAACTACAGCGTCGCCCTGCACGGCGGCGGGACCATCGGCAGCGCGGTCAACTTCCTGAACACCGGCACCGTGACCCTGGGCGACAGCTCCGGGGACAGCTTGGCAGTGTCCGGCCAGCTTACCACGACGGGGAACCCCACGAACCCGAGCAGCACGCGCATTGGGGGCACCATTGACACTTCGGGCAACCTGCTGCGCGTTGGCACGGCTACCGTGCTCGCCGACTCCATCGTCAACACCGGCGCGGGGCAGGCCCGGTTCCTGGGCACCCTCAACGCCAGCGGCGCCAACCACTCCCTGACCATCAACACGACCGGCACCGTCACCCTCTCCGATATCGGCACGGCTGGTCCCAACTACCTCAGGGCGCTGCTCGTCCCCTCCGCGACCACCATCAACGTCACGGGCAACGTCACGACGGCGGGCACGGCGCCAGGCACTGACGCCATCTATCTCAATGGCAGCACCAGCATTATGCTCGACGCGGGCGTGACCACGACCCTGGCCTCCGGCGGGGGGCGCATCCGCCTCGATGGCAGCGCTGTTCAGGCCAGTGGCGCGAGTGCGAGCCTGCTACTCGACGCGGGCGCAGGCCAAGTGGCCATTGACGCGCCGATCACCGACACCGATATCACCACCCTCTCGATCAGAGGCGGGCCTACAACCCAGAGCGAGCGGATCGTACTGAGCAACCTCGTCCTCAGAGGGGCTGGCCCCTTCACGCTTGAGCATGCGAGCAACGACATCGCGATCCTCGCGGCAGATACCACGGGCTCCATTAGCTACCGAGATGCCGACCCGCTTCGCGTGGCCAGCGTGACCGACGCCATTGGCACGGTCAACGGCATTACGACAACCAATCAAAACGTCAGTCTTCGCGCCGGCGACATCATCCGCATCGGCGACGACACGGGCCAGGACATCAACGTAGGGTCCGGCACCGTCACCCTCAACTCCGCTCTGAACGGCATCGAGGAGCGGTCGGGCTCCACCATCACAGCAGGCGCGCTCCTGCTTCTGAGCTCCGGCTCCGGAGACGCCTGCACGTTGAACCAGCCGAACGTGGTCGGCACCCTGGCGGCGAACGTTAACGGCGCGCTCGGTTTCACGAACAACGCCGCTTTGACGATTGGCACCGTTGGCAGCACGCTCGGGATCACCACCACCGCTGATAACGTCACACTGACTCTGACCGGCGCCGGCAGCCTGCTCACGATAGGCACTCCGCCGCCTCCAGCCGCTGGCGGCGAGGACATCAGCGTGGGCAGTGCTTCGGTGACGCTCAACAGCGCTGGGGGCGCGACCCAGAACGCGGGCTCTATCATAAACGCCACGTCGCTCATCCTCCAGGGCACTGGGCCCTACACCCTGAACCAGACGAACACCCTGAGCAATCTCAGCGCGACCGTCACTGGTTCCGTCACTCTCGTCAACAGCGGGGCCATCACCGTGGACGCCGCCACACTAACGAATGGCGCGTTCGATCTCACGGCGTCAACGGTTGGCCTGAACGCCAACATCTCCGCTGACACGGGCATCGCGCTGAGGGGCAATGTTGAGCTCTACTTTGCAGATCGCACGCTGTCCACGGGAACAGGTGCCGGCGACATCCTGATCACTGGAAACGTTGATGATTTCAACAATCCCGACCGCCTCTTTACGCTGACGGCTGGCACCGGCGATATCACTCTTCAGGGCATCCTCGGCAGCCCCGTGAAGCTCGAGTCTGTGATCGTCAACAGCGCTACAACCCTTACCCTCAATAGAGTGGACACCACCCAAGACCAGAGCTACACGGCCACCAACATCGTTTTCAACGGTAACTGCACCGGGCGGAATATCACCGTATCTGGAGCGACGAACCTCACCCTGCGCGGCGTTACAAGCACCGGAGACCAGAGCTACACGGCCACCAACATCAATCTTCTGGGCACGACCTACACCACTGACCTCGGCGACAACGACACTATCACCTTCAACGGTATCGTGTCCCCCGGTGGGCAGGGCACCATCCAGAGCGTGAACATTACTGTGGCCCAGCCGAAAAACGCCGGGGACGACACTAGCAGGGTCATCTTCGCCAGCGGCTCGCAGCTCTACATTGATGTGAACGCCGCGGGCACGGTCTGCGACGTGTTCAATATTGTCGGCGGCAAGCTGGACCTGGGTGGCACCACCACGATTGTGAGCGGCAATCTCGCAGGTGTCGCGCCCGCGGCGCCGCTGACCATTCTTACTAACGACAACACGGACCAGATCAAGAACCCCGGGAATACCGCAGCCACCCTGAGCGGCGTCGAATTCCTCGTGAACTACACTGCGGGGTCGAACACCAACGACATCCAGATCGAGCAGGTCGGGAGCTGGTGCGTATGGAATGGCAACGGCGCCAACGACCTCTGGTCCAACGCAGCCAACTGGGTGGGCGGCAAGATACCGCAGGATGATGTTGCCATCAGATTCCTCAGCGATCCCGGCACCTTTGTCTCCATATACGATACCGGTATTGCTGATACGAACC
Source organism: Planctomycetota bacterium (assembly GCA_016872875.1). The sequence goes on from VGYW01000086.1 coordinate 12,169, forward strand.
TCTCCATCAAGGCCATCGAATTCGTCGTGGGTGGGTTCAACGTCTCCGCCCAGGCGCCTAACGCCATCACGTTGGCTTCCGGTGGGATCGTCAATCAGGCTGGCACCAATACGATCAGTATCCCTCTCACCCTTAGCCACTCGCAGACGTTCCGCGTGCAAACAGCGGCGGGTGTTCTGAACGTGAACGGTGCTGTGGGTCTCGGCGCCGGCGCGGGCCTCAATCTCCAGGGCGCCGGTGCGGTCGTCTTCGGCGCTGGTGGTAGCATCACGGGCGCGCAGACGGTGACTGTGGGGATGGACAGCGGCGTTGGCAGCACCGGCACGGCCACCTTCAATGGGCCAGTGCAGGTCAGCTCCGTTGTTGTTTCCGACAGTAAAGGCGTCACGTTTGGCGGCACGCTCCAAGCAGCCACCGTGAACCTCCAGAACACGACCGGCGGCATCACGTTCGGCGGCGAGACGACTACTACGACCCTCACCGTCGGCAGCGGCGCCTTTGACGTCTCCTTCACGGGCACGGGAGCAAGCAACAGGATCACCGACGCTGTAGATTTCCAGAACACCGGAACCCTGACGCTGGGCGACGGCGGAGACACGATCCGGTTCGATGGCGGGCTGACTCACACGGCGGGCCCAACCACCATCAACGGCACGGTGCGCACAAGTGGCGGCGCAGTATCCCTCGGCACCACAACGATAGCGGGCATCTCAACGATCGATACGGCCTGGGTATCGGCGACCGCCGGCCAGGTCTCGTTCAGCGGCAACATCAATGGTGTGGACGCCACCGCTACCAATTACAGGCTTAGCATCAACACGGACGCCGCCACGACCGATGCCGACGTGGCACTCCAAGCGGTTGGCAACACCTGGGCTCTCGGCCTGCTCGACGTGCAGGCCGGCACCGGCACCATCACCCTCAACGGCGACGTTGCTACGGCCGGCGCGCTCACCCTTGCGGGCAACACGAGGATACCCGGCGCGACCACACGGACGCTCGCCTCTGGCGGCGGCACAATCACCCTTGCAGGTCCCAGCGTGCAGGGCCTGGCTGCCGGCGCCAACCTCACGCTGAACGCCGGCACGGGCGCCGTGGTCATCAACGCCCCCATCAGCACTAACATCACCACCCTCTCCATCACCAGTGGCGACGGCACTACTGGCACCGGCCAGACCCAGCCCATCACTGTCACTAACCTCCTGCTCCTTGGCAGGGGACCATACGGCCTGACCGACCCGAGCAACAACGTTGACACCCTCGCTGCGAACCTCGACACCGGAAACAGCGTTGCCACCTCCCTGAGCTTCACCAACAACGGTTCACTCACGGTTGGCACCGTAAGCACAACCAACGGTGTGAAAACGACAGACGACAACGTGGCTCTCACCCTGACTGGCGGCGGCAGTTCGTTGACGATAGGCACGGCGACGGTGGGCCAGAGCATCGACGTTGGTGCGGGCACCGTGACCCTGAACAGCGCTAACGGCGTGACAGAGGTGGGCGACGGGCCAGGGGGGAACCCGGACTCCATCATCAACGCCACGAGGCTCCTGCTCCTCGGCGCGGGCACGTTCACCCTCGACCAGGCCAACACCGTGGGCACGCTCGCTGCGAACCTCGACACCGGAAACAGCGTTGCCACCTCCCTGAGCTTCACGAACAACGGCTCGCTCACGATTGGCACCGTAGGCACTACCAACGGCATCACAACCACGGCCGATCACGTCGCTCTCACCACGAGCGGCGTCGGCAGTTCGCTGACGATAGGCACGGCGGCGGCGGGCCAGAGCATCAACGTTGGTGCGGCCACCGTGACACTCAACAGCGCTAACGGTGTGACGGAGGTCGGCGACGGGCCAGGTGGGAACCCCGACTCGATCATCAACGCCACGAACCTGCTGCTGCTCGGCACGGGCGCGTTCACGCTTGAGCAGGCCAACACCGTAGGCACGCTTGCCGCGAACGTCACCGGCTCGATCAGCTACACGGATGCCAACGCGCTCGCCATCGGCACGGTGACCCATATTGACGGGATCACAACCACAAGCGGGATCACTGCGACAGGGAACGTCACGCTCAACGCAGGCGGGGCAGTGACCCAGACGCAAGTCATCTCGGCTCCTGGGCTGCGCCTCCTGGGCACCGGGCCTTACACCCTCGGCCTGGCCAACACGGTCGGCACCCTCGCGGCAAATCTCGACACAGGGGCCAGTGTTGCGACCTCCCTCAGCTTCACCAACAACGGCTCGCTCACGGTGGGCACTGTTGGCACCACGAACGGTATCACAACCACCGCCGATGACGTGACTCTCACCTTGACCGGCGCCACCAGCCTGCTCACAATAGGGACGTCAGGGGTGGGCCAGAGCGTCAGCGTTGGCGCGGCCACCGTGACGCTGAACAGCGCTGGGGGTGTCACGGAAGTCGGCGATGGCGCCGGGGTTAATCCCGACTCGATCATCAACGCCACGAATCTCCTCCTGCTTGGCAGCGGGACGTTCACGCTGAACCAAGCGAACACGGTGGGCACCCTCGCAGCGGAGACCACTGGCGCCATCACCTACAGGGACCTCGATGCCCTCACTATCGGCACATTGGGTGGTAAGCCCGGAATCAAGACCAACGGGGGTGCGCTCTCCATCACATCCACCAATACCACCACCACGAACCCAGCGGCCAACGTTGATGCAGGCGCTGGCACTGTGGATTTCTACGGCACGGTCACTGTGCCCGAAACGAGCATCGCTGGGGCGGAGTGGCAGATCACGGGCAGCACCGTGACCTTCCACAACGATCTCCAGATGGGCACCCCCTGGACGGGCGACGACACGACCACCCCCACCCAGCGGCTCATCATCAATGGCAACCTCGCCCTCTCCGACACCGCCACCCTCCACGTCCAGATCGGCTCCACCAACGAGTCCGTGGACAAGATCACCGTCAACGGCTCGGTCGCCCTCCTCTTCAGCCCGATTCCCCCGAACTGGCCGTCCCTCGACGCCAAGCTGGTGGACCTCGACAACCCCCCCGACACAGGGACCACCTTCACCGTCATCACCAACAACCCGCCGCCCGAGCCCGCGCCCGACCCCGTCTTCGGCCTCTTCCGCGAGCTCGGCCAGGTGGACGCCAACAGCCACATCTTCGGCATCAACTACGCGGCCATTGACGGAAATGACGTCCAGCTCTCCAAGTTCCCCAGCACCCGCTACTGGGACGGCGGCGCGGCCAGCCCGCTCGACGCGAACTGGATGAACAGGTTCAACTGGGAGGGCGACGCCCGGCCCGTCGCCGGCGACACCCTCGTCTTCACCGGCACGGTGAAGACGACCACGGACAACAACTTCCCGACAGCCACTTCGTTCGCGGTGATCAGGTTCGCCACGGACGTGCTGCACCCGACCTTCAGCGACTTCACCCTCAACGGCGCCGCCATCGCGCTCACCCAGGCCATTGACAACAACATCGGCTCCAACGCCATCAACCTCCAGACGGGCCTGAATGGGATCACCGTGGCGTCGGGCGCCACCTTCACCGCGCTCGGCGGCACCACCCTCAACCTCAACAGCCCCGTCACCGCCAACGCCGCCCTCGCCATCACTGGCGCCGGCACCACTAACGTCAATGGGGCCGTGACCCTGAACGCCGCCCTCACGCTCACCAACTCCGGCCCCGTCAACTTCACCAACTCCGTGGACGGCGCGCAGACCGCGACCCTGAACGGCGCCGGCCTCACCACCTTCTCCGGCCAGGTCGGCAACGCCACCCCGCTGAACACCCTCGACGTCCAGAACACCGGCGGCCTCACCTTCACCAACACCTTCAACGCCGCCACCGTGAACCTCCAGGCCACCAACACCGGCGCCGTAGCGTTCCAGGACAACGCGGACATCACGACCGCCCTCAACGTCCCGGGCGGCGCATTCCCCGTCTCCTTCACCGGCGGCGCCACCAACGTGGCCGGACCCGCCGCCACCACCTTCTCCAACACCGGCGGCCTCACCCTCGGCAACGGGGACGGCGACGTTCTGACCTTCAGCGCGGCCGGCGGCCTGAACACCGGCACCAACGCCGTCAGCGCCCAGGGCACCGTCCGCACCAACGGCCAGCCGATGAGCATCGGCCTCGGCGGCGGCCTCACCGTCCCCGGCGGCACCCTCATCCTCGCCACCAACAACACCGTCCCGGCCGGCAACACCCTCACCGTCGGCGCCGTCACCGCCGGCGGCAACAACCTCACCCTCAACGCCGGCGCCGGCGGGGCCGTGACCGTGGCCTCGCTCGCCAGCGGCGGCACCCTCACCCTCCAGAACGCCGCCTCCTTCGCCTTCACGGGCGACGTGACGGCCAACACCCTCGCCACGACCGCCAACCCCTACAGCGTCGCCTTCACCGGCGGCGGCACGATCACCACTGACACGAACTTCCTGAGCACGGGCGCGGTCACGCTCGGGAACGACGTGGGCGACAGCCTGACCTTCACGGGCGGCCTCGACACGACCGGCGGCCCCAGCGGCACGAACCTCGCCGGCACCGTGGCTACCGCGAACAATCAGATGGACCTCGGCGCGACCACGATGACAGCCAACGCCACCCTCAAGAGCGGCAGCGCGGCGCTCAACGTCGCCTCGATGACCGGCGCCTTCACCCTCTCGCTCCAGGAGAACACGGCGGGCTTCACTGGCCCCGTGACCTTCAGCGGCCCAGTCACTATCACGGGCCTCGCCACGTTCGGCCAGGGGTACAGCGTGGCCTTCCTCGGCGGCGGCACCATCACCACCGCCACCACCTTCCTCAACGCCGGCGGCCTGACGCTCGGCAACGGCAACGCCGACACCCTGACCTTCGTGGGCGGCGTGAGCACGGGCACCAACGCCGTCTCCGCCCAGGGCACCGTGCAGACCAACGGCCAGCCGATGAGCGTCGGCACGGGCGTCGGCGGCAGCCTCACCCTCTCCGGCCCAGCCGGCACCCTCACCCTCGCCACCAATAACACCGTGGCCGCCGGCAACCCTCTCGCCGTCGGGCCCGTCACCGGCGGCGGCAACAGCCTCACCCTCAACGGCGGCACCGCCGGCGCCGTCAGCGTCCAGTCCGTTGCCGGCGTGGACACCCTCGACGTCGCCCACAGCGGCGGGACCACGTTCCTCGGCCCCGTCGCCGCCAACACGGTAACACTCACGAACACAAACGGCACGATCGCCTTCCAGGGCGACACCACGGTGAACACCGCCCTCACCACGGCGGGCGTCGGCTACAGCGTCTCCTTCACGGGCACGACCAACAACATCGCCGGCCTCACCAACTTCCTGAACACCGGCCAGGTAACTCTCGGCAACGGCGGCGACACCATCACGTTCGTTGGCGGCGTGCGGACGGCCGGCAACGTGACCAATCCGTCCGTGACCAACGTCGCAGGCACCGTCCAGACAACCGACGCGCTGATGAACCTCGGGCCAGTCACACTGGCCGGGGCCTCGACGCTCGACACCGGCACGGGCGCGGCCAGCACGATGAACGTCGGGGCGGTGACCGGCGGCGGGTTCGACCTCACGCTCGATTCGGGGCACAACGCCGCGGCCGACATGGCCATCGCCTCGGCCGCGGGCGTGAACACCCTCACCCTGCTCGACAGCGGCGGCGCCACCTTCGCCGGCCCGGTCGGCGCGAACGCGGTCGCCCTCACCGACACCAACGGCACAATCGCCTTCCAGGGCAACCTTGTGGTGGGCGCCGGCGGCCTCACGACCACTGCACAGCCCTACTCCATTGACATCCTCGGCACAACCAACACCATCGCCGGGCTGACCACGTTCCTGAACACAGGTGTGGGCACGCTCCTGAGGCTTGGCGACGGCGGCGACGCTGCGGACTCCATCCAGTTCACCGACGGCTTCACCACCGTGGGCGGCCCGGCAGAGACCCGCACCGCCGCCACGATCACAACCGTCGGCGCACCGGCCGACCTCGGGGTCCTCAACATCGCCGGCAACACGACGTTCCAGACGGGCGCGGGCAAGCTCACCTTCCACGAGGACATCGGCAACACCGCGGCGGGCCACTTCTTCGTCAACACGGCCGCGGGCAGCACCGGCGACATCGAGTTCATGTCGAACGTGAACGTGAACGGCGCCGTGACCCTCGGCACCGACTTGTTCCTCCCCCCCAATATCGCCAGGATCTACAAGCGCTCCCAGGTGCTGGTTGACCCGGACCCGAACGCCTTTGGCGAGCCGGGTGAGGTGGTCGACTCCCACCTCGTGATCAACACGAATGGGAACGAATTCCGCATGGGGGTGGGGCAGAAGCTCACGGTCACCGGCCGTCTCACCAACCCCACGGCGGTGCCGGTGGCGCAGGTGTACAACCCGCTTGGCAACCTCACCATCAACACTGGTGCTGCCGATGCATACGTGGGCGACCTGTCTGCCAGCGGCACCATCACAGTTCAGGCCAACCACATATACTTCCGCGGCCGCGGTCTCAGCGAAGTCCTCGTCTACCAGGGTGTCTCGCTAACGCCGCGAACCGACACGAACATGGACATTGTGGCGCGTGAGATCAGGTTGCTGGCCGCCACCGGGGTCAGCCTGGAGACACCAGGCAACCCAGTCTTCCTATCAACCCTGGAACCCACGGCTGCCAACATCACGGTAAGCGGGACCGGCTATACGATAACTCCCATCCCCGGCATCATTTTCTCGCCCACCGTTAGAGGCACGATCGCAGGAGATGCAACCTACCCGGAGATCCCAGCGGGAACGGCCCTTGATCTGTTGGCAGGGTATGCGCCCGTGCTGCCGATCCTGGCCCTCACGGAGGAGCCGCCGATCATCGCCGTGGCGGGCGAGGCCGGGGAACTGAGCCCGGCCTTGCGCGAGCTCCTCCAGTTGCTCGGCATCTACGCCCGTGAGAGCTCTGAGGACGAGAAGGCCGCGCTCAGCGCGCGCGTGCCCGTGGTGGCCTTCGACGACACGGTGAAGAACGACGAGCCGCGCGACTACGACTACACGATGGCCGCGGCACGCCTCCCCGGCGACCTCGTGAAGGAGGTCGCGGACAACTTCAAGGGCATCTTCTACAGCAAGGAGGGGAAGTTCCAACCCGACCTGGTCAAGGGCCCTCTCCAGAAGGCATTCGAGGCCTACAAGGGGACGGCCCAGCAGGTGGACCCGCTGGAGTTCCGGCGCTTCGTCGAGAAGACGAAGGGCCACGAAGAGGCCCTCAGGGTGATGGACGGGACGCGGAGGCTCTTCGTCCAGATCGCCAACCTGGGCCTCACGGATGTCCAGCTCCGCAACGCCAAGCTGACCATCGTCCGCCAGATCGTGCCCGCGGGCGCGACGCCCGACCAGCTCATCCGCGCGATCGAGGGCGGCGACGGCGGCGCCAAGGTCGCGCTGAAGGCCAAGGTCCGAGGCGGTCGCCCCGCGGCCAGTCTGGCGCAGGTGCGGTGAGCGTTGCAATGAGCAACCTCCCGCGGGTTCTGAAACCCGCGGGAGGTTCAGCGGCAGGGGGAGCGCCATGGCCATTCTGGACGTCGCGAAGCTTCTTGCCGAGCTCTCGCCCGACGCCCCGTGCGGCCCGGACCTCACCTACGACCCCGCCTACCTCGAACTCGAGCGCCTGGCCCAGGGCACCCCCGAGCGGCAGGTGGGCGACGCGATCATCCCTGCCGAGGAGCCCAACTGGCGCGACGTGGCGAACGCCGCGGCCGAACTCCTCACCCGCACCAGGGACCTCCGCATCGTCATGCACGCCACGCTCGCCGCCCTCCAGGTCGAGGGCCTCCCCGGCCTGCGCGACGGGCTTGCCCTCCTCCGCGGCGTGGCGGAGCGCTATTGGGACCACGTCTACCCCCAGCCCGACCCCGAGGAGCCCGACCCACTCGAGCGGGTGAACATCATTGCGTCGCTGGTGGATTCCCAGACCTTCCTGCGCCGCCTGCGCGAGACGCCCCTGTGCCGCTCCGTCCAGCTCGGGCGGTTCAGCCTCCGCGACATCCGCGTGGCCCGTGGCGAGCTCGCCGCCAAGCCCAGCCCCGACCATCCGGCGGCCGACAGCGGGCAGATCGAGGCCGCCTTCAAGGACACCCCGATCGAGGAACTCCAGGCCGAGGCCCAGGCCGTGGCCGACGGACTCGCCGACGTTCGGGCGCTCGACGCCTTCCTCACCGAGAAGCTCGGCGCGGGCCTGGCGCGCGACCTCACCCCGTTCCGCGCCATGCTCGAGCAGGTCGCGCGCGAGCTCCAGGAGAACCTGGCCAAGCGTGGCTACGGCGCTCCCCCGGCGCCCGGCGAAGGCGCGCCTGGCCAAGCGCAGACGCGGGGCACGGAGGCCCCGCCCACAGGCCAGCCCCTCTCGGGCGACATACGGTCGCCCCAGGACGTCATCGCGGCGCTCGACAAGGTCTGCCGCTACTACGAGCTCAACGAGCCGTCGAGCCCGGTGCCCCTCCTCCTGCGGCGGGCGCAGCGGCTCGTCTCCAAGAGCTTCGTGGAGATCATCAGGGACCTCACGCCGGAGGCCGTGCGGGCCATAGAAACCCTCGGGGGCCTTGACAGCGGGGGTGCGCAAAGGTAGAATCTCTACACGCGGGCGCAGCGTAGAGGCGGCGTGCCGCCGTCCTCGGCTCTTTACCGAAAGGGGGTCTCATGCCCAAGAAAGAGAGCGCGCAGAAGTTCATCCAGCGGAACCGAGCCCCACGCGTCCAGATCGAGTACGACGTGGAGGTCTACGGCTCGGAGAAGAAGATCAACCTGCCCTTCGTCATGGGCGTGATGGCGGACCTCTCGGGCAAGCCCGCCGAGCCCCTGCCCGCCGTCGCCGACCGCAAGTACCTCGAGATAGACGTTGACAACTTCGACGAGCGGATGAAGGCCGCCAAGCCGCGCGTCGCCTTCCGCGTGCCCAACACCCTCACCGGCGAGGGCGAGCTCGCCGTGGACGTCTCGTTCGAGAGCATGGACGACTTCTCGCCCGCGGCCGTGGCGCAGAAGGTGGACTCCCTCAACAAGCTGCTCACCGCGAGGACCCAGCTCTCGAACCTGCTGACCTACATGGACGGAAAGCGTGGGGCCGAGGAGCTCGTGGCGAAGCTCCTCAACGACCCGACCTTGCTACAGGCCCTCTCGTCCGCCCCCAAGCCGCAGGCCGAAAAGGCCCCTGCCCAAGAGGAGTAACCAGTGGCTGACCCGAACCAGCAAGCACAGGCCCAAGCCGCTCCCGCGGCCGTCGAGGTGAACGAGTTCGAAGCCCTTCTTCAGAAGGAGTTCAAGCCGAAGACCGACAGCGCCCGCGAGGCCGTCGCACAGGCCGTCAGGACTCTCGCCGCTTCGGCCCTCGAGGCCACCCAGCTCGTCTCCGAGGATGCCGTCAAGAGCATCGAGGCCATCATCGCCGAGATCGACCGCAAGCTCACCGAGCAGCTCAACGTCATCATCCATCACAACGACTTCCGAGCCCTCGAGGGCACCTGGCGCGGCCTCCACCACCTGATCACCAACACCGAGACCGACGCACACCTCAAGATCAGGGTCTTCAACATCACCAAGCGCGAGCTCGCGCGGAACCTCAAGCGCTACAAGGGCGTGGCCTGGGACCAGAGCCCCATCTTCAAGAAGCTCTACGAGCAGGAATACGGCACGCCCGGCGGCGAGCCCTACGGCTGCCTGATCGGCGACTACTCCTTCAACCACACCCCGCCCGACGTCGAGCTCCTCGCCAGCATGTCCCAGATCGCCGCCTCCGCCCACACGCCCTTCCTCGCCGCGGCCGACCCGTCCGTGATGAACATGGAAACGTGGCAGGAGCTCGGCGACCCGCGCGACCTCACCAAGTTCTTCCAGACCGCCGAGTACGCCCCGTGGCGCTCGCTGCGCGACTCCGAGGACTCCCGCTACCTCGGGCTGTGCATGCCCCGGTTCCTCGGCCGGCTCCCCTACGGCGGCAAGACGAACCCCGTGGACGAGTTCGACTTCGAGGAGGACGTCGAGGGCGCCGACCACAGCAAGTTCGTCTGGTGCAACGCCGCCTTCGCCATGGCCGTCAACATCAACCGCGCCTTCAAGCTCTTCGGCTGGTGCTCGCGCATCCGCGGCACGGAGAGCGGCGGCCTCGTCGAGGGGCTCCCCTGCTACACCTTCCCCACCGACGACGGCGGCGTGGACATGAAGTGCCCCACCGAGATCGCCATCACCGACCGCCGCGAGAAGGAGCTGGCCGACAACGGGTTCATCCCCCTCTCCCACTACAAGAACACCGACTACGCGGTCTTCTTCGGCGCACAGTCGGTCAACAAGCCCACCGAGTACGAGGACTCGGACGCCACGGCCAACTCGCGCCTGAGCGCCAGGCTCCCGTACCTCTTCGCCGCCTGCCGCTTCGCGCACTACCTCAAGTGCATCGTGCGCGACAAGGTGGGCTCGTTCAAAGAGCGCGAGGACATGGAGAAGTGGCTCAACAACTGGATCATGCAGTACGTTGAGCCCGACCCGAGGAATGCCACAGAGGAGGCAAAGGCCCGCAGGCCCCTGGCCGCCGCCGAGGTTACCGTGGCTGACGTCGAGGGCGACCCCGGCTACTACACGGCCAAGTTCTTCCTGCGGCCCCACTACCAGTTGGAGGGGCTGACGGCTTCGCTGCGCCTCGTCTCCAAGCTGCCGTCGGCGAAGGGCAAGTGAGGCGTTTGTGGGCGGGGGCCTCCGCGCTGTGGGCGGGGGCTCCGTCCCCCGCGGGGCAGAGACGCCCCGCCCACGTGTGGCAGGCGCGGCGTGCTTGGGCAGCCGATGTGGCGCGCCCGCACGACGGCCCGCCTTGTCCCCTTGGGTCTGGTGTCGTTGGACACCAGTTTGCTGAGGAGGTCTGAGTATGGCCTATGATGGGTATCTGAAGATTGACGGGATTCCGGGCGAAAGCACGGACCAGGCCCACGCGGGCTGGATCGAGATCATCTCGTTCAAGCACGAGGTCGCGCAGCCGGGCGGCTCGTCCACGAGCCGCATCGGCGGCCGCACCGGCGCGCGGGTGGACGTCCGCGACTTCTGCTGCACCAAGGTCGTCGACAAGTCGTCCCCCAACCTCCACCTCCACTGCTGCAACGGCAAGCACATCTCCCAGATCATCGTCGAGCTCTGCGAGGCCACCGAGCAGAAGCACTGCTTCATGCGCTACACGATGACCGACGTCATCGTCAGCTCCGTGAAGCCGAGCGGGGTGGCCAACGAGCAGATCTTCGTGCGGCCCATCGAGGAGATCACCTTCAACTTCGGCACGATCCGCTGGGAGTACACGCCGAAGGACCACATGGGCAAGCCGCAGGCCGTCCTCCAGTCCGGCTGGAGCCTCGAGCAGAACATCGCCCTCTGAGCGCCATGACCGGGACTCCCGACGTCTGGGGGACTTCGGGCGTCTCAGCCAGGCGCCGAGACTTCCACCGGCTTGGCGTCGCGTGACGCCAGCCGTCCCAAGGAGACCATGCTATGGCATATGACGGGTATCTGAAGATTGACGGGATTCCGGGCGAAAGCACGGACCAGGCCCACGCGGGCTGGATCGAGATCATCTCATTCAAGCACGAGGTCGCGCAGCCGGGCGGCTCGTCCACGAGCCGCATCGGCGGCCGCACCGGCGCGCGGGTGGACGTCCGCGACTTCTGCTGCACCAAGGTCGTCGACAAGTCGTCCCCCAACCTCCACCTCCACTGCTGCAACGGCAAGCACATCTCCCAGATCATCGTCGAGCTCTGCGAGGCCACCGAGCAGAAGCACTGCTTCATGCGCTACACGATGACCGACGTCATCGTCAGCTCCGTGAAGCCGAGCGGGGTGGCCAACGAGCAGATCTTCGTGCGGCCCATCGAGGAGATCACCTTCAACTTCGGCACGATCCGCTGGGAGTACACGCCGAAGGACCACATGGGCAAGCCGCAGGCCGTCCTCCAGTCCGGCTGGAGCCTCGAGCAGAACA
>VGYW01000087.1 GCA_016872875.1 Planctomycetota bacterium
ACGAATTGCGGTCTGACGCCAGCGGCGCGGTGGCCCACGCAAAGGGCGCGGAGCTGATGGGCCGCCTCCAGTTGAGCATCCCGGGGCGCCATTGCTCCGACCTCGTCACCTATCGCCGGACGCGGGACTGAGGGGCTTTTGTTGCGGGGTAGCGCTTCAGCCGGCGGAAGCTCCACGTCACCACTGGGCTTGTCCCAGTGGGATAGTGATTGGCAGCTACAGCGGGCGGCACCCCCGGCCCGCCCGTCGCTGAGCGTGCGGGGCAGGCGGGTGGGCCAGGCGTCATTCTCACATTCTTAAGAATGTGAGAATGACGCACAACTGTAGTGCGGCCTGTCGCGCGCTATGCCACGCGCAGGGGCGACGTGTGAGGCTCTGTCCCGGGTGGTCCGCCCCTCCGGGGCGGGGAGCATCCGCCTCGGAGAGGCGGGCTACCCGGGCTCGATGTCCTCTTGCCGTGCGCTCGGTGGGGAATGTGTCAGATGCCATTCTGACATTCTTGAGAATGTGAGAATGACGGGGCACTTGAGTGCCGGCATGCACGCGCTATGCTCCGCGAGGCCGAACGGCGCGAGGCTGCCTTTGAGGCTGTCTACCCCTCTGGGGCGGGAGGCCTCCGCCTCGGAGAGCCGGGCTACTCGGGCACACTGTTCTCTTGGGCAGGTGTTCTGAGGGGTTTGTGTGAGGGGTCGTTCTCACATTCTCAAGAATGTCAGAACGACGGGCGACCTGAGTGCCGCCCTCGGCGCGCTATACTATGGGAAGAGGAGGTGAGAGATGCGCGCGGAGGCCCGTGCGATGGGGGCCAGGCTGGTGCTGGTCTTCCTGGGTGCAGTAGCCGTGGGCTGCGGAAGGCACTCGGGGCCTCCGTCACCAGGCGTGCCGGCGAAGGGCATGCCGGCGGCGCCTGCGCGACCCACCGACCTCGCGGGCACCGAGTGGCTGGCAGTGTTCGAGGACGCCACGGGTGTGGAGTTGCTCCGCGTGCGCTTCTGGCCCGAGGGAGGAGTGTCGGTGGATGGGGAGCAGGGGTGGCTCGTGCCGACGAACAGCTCGCGGTGGGAGGCCCTGGCAGACAAGTTCCACGCGGTTCTCTCGACCCTGGACAAAGGGTGGTATCTCGATGGCGCGGTGCGCGGCAACCAGATTGAGGGGGTCGAGCGCCGCGACGGCAAGGAGCGAAAGTGGCGCGGGGTGCGCGTGGCAAGAGGCGCGTTCACGTTCCCGCCTGCGCCCGAGCATGTGGATGCGGTCATCCGCCTCCACAAGGACCTTCGCGACAAATGGGTCGCCGAGGAGGGAGGCGAGGAGAACCCGTGGCGCATGCCGGGGTTCGTGTTCCAGATTGTCGCCCCGAAGGAGTATGCCGGGAAGCTGATAGCGGCGCATTGGGACGGCCCGCTCGCCGACCCGCTCGGCTACTACTTGAAGGAGGGGAAGCTATACGCCGTACGCATCCCCAGGAAGAGCGTGGGCAACGTGTCGTTCGGCTGGTGCCTGATGGACCTCGCGCCGCAGGAGATTGGCGCGGAGGCGGCGGAGACCGCCCGGAAGGTGAGGCGCGGCATCCCGGGTGTCAGGACTTGGGAATACTCGGAGAAGGAGGGAAGATACGTGCCGGGGCCGCCCACGCCAGACGACTAGCGGATCAAGGGGACGCCTGGGGCATGAGCTGCTTGAGGAGGGTGTGGACGCCCAGCGATTGGCCGAGGACGAAGAGGAGCATGGACATTCCCGCGGCGGCAGGGACGGTTGCGAGCCAGGAGCCGCAGATGTTTCGGACCACGCGGCGGTTGACGGCGCCGAGGCCGCGCGCGAGGCCAACGCCAAGGATGGCACCGACGATGGTGTGGGTGGTGGAGATGGGGAGGCCAAGGCGCGTGCAGACGAGCACTGTGGCCGTCGTCGAGATGTCCGAGGCCAGGGCGCGCGACGGCGTCAGCTCGGTGATGTTGCTGCCGATGGTGCGGATGACCTTATGGCCGTAGGTGGCGAGCCCGAGGACAATGCCCGCGCCGCCGAGGGCGAGGACCCAGGAGGGGACCTCGACGCTCATCTTGACTGTGCCCGACTTGAGGATGTCGAAGACGGCGGCGACCGGGCCGACGGCGTTGGCCACGTCGTTGGCGCCGTGGGCGAACGCCACGCACGAGGAGGTGAGGATGACGAGGGGGCTGAGGACCCGCTCGACCCGGCCAAGCTGTTCAGGGAGAGACAGATCGGCCCCGGCTCGGGCCGTGCGCCGCACGAGGAGCCAAGCCACGAACGCCGCAACGAGCGCGATCGCACCCGAGACCACCAGCGCGCGAGGGCCGCTGAGGTATTTCATCAGCGGGCTGCCGCGGGCAATCAGGTTCCTCATGCCATCGTAGATCGTGGCTAGAGCGACAATCATCACCACGAGGAAGACGATGACCGGGGTCATGCTGACGGAGGCGGCTAGCGGGCGCTCCTTCCCCAGGATCGCGCGTAGGATGAGCTTGAAGAGGAGGTAGCTGCCGATCATGCCGGCGACGGGGGAGATGAACCAGCTCAGGACGATGCCGCCCATCCTGTGCCAGGAAACTGACTGCCATCCGGCGGCCACGATGCCGAGGCCCGCCACTGCGCCCACGATGGAGTGTGTGGTCGAGACCGGCATGCCGAGCCAGGTGGCGACGTGGAGCCAGAGGGCCGAGGCCAACAGGGCACACGCCATGCCCAGGCAGAGCATCTCGGGCACCTGGCTGAGGGCCTCCGGCTTCACGATCCCCTTGCGGATGGTGTCGGTGACATCCGTGCCGACGAGGATGCAGCCGGCGAACTCGCAGAAGGCGGCGAGGAAGATGGCGCGCCTGAACGTGATGCACCGCGCTCCGACGGCGTCCCCCATCGAGTTCGCCACATCGTTCGCGCCAATCGTCCACGCCATATACAGGCAGACGGCTACCACACTGCCCATCACCAGCCAAGTCATCAGGTTTCCCTCAGACGGCCTCAGCTCTTGACGATCATCGTCCGCAGCATGTCGCCCGTGTTCTCCGCCGCATTGGCTATCTTGCTGAGAGTCCCCAGCATCTTCTCGTAGAACAGGATCGTGATCGGGTCGAGTTCCTTCTCGATGCGGTAGATGTGCTGGGAGAGCTTGCGCTGCATGCGGTCGGCCTTCCACTCCCCTTCGCCCAGGCCGCCGACCTTCTTGAGCACGCTGTCGGCCTCGGCGCCGCCGAACGAGGTCTCGGCCAACGCCTCCATCTCTGCCGCGGCGCCCATCAGCGTCTCGCTCACCAGCAGCACCTGGCCCGCGAACGCCCGGAACTCCTCGACAATCTCGGGGTGAATCCTCGTGTTGCGCAGCATCAACACCACGGCGAAGTCCTGGGCGGCGTCCGCTATGTCATCCTGGCAGTGCAGGAAGCGGTCGAGGTCGGCCCGCGCCACCGGCAGGAAGAACCGCCGCGGCAGGTGGTCGCGTATCTCGTGCTTCACAACGTCCGCCTCGTACTCCAGCTTCGTCACCGCGTCCTGGAGCCGGTGAATCTCCGCCCAGTCCTCCCGCACGCAGGCCTCGAGGAGCGGCCTGACGAGTTTCACGCACTCGTGGACCTTCTTCGTGTGCTCCACGAGCGGGCCGAAGGGTGACCTCCCGAATAGCTCGCCGATCAGGCTCATGGCTGGCTCTCCACTCCGCAGGGGTCGCCACACACTGCCGCCGAGGGGCCGACGCGTCAGACTCTACCAGAAATGCCGCCACAAGGCAACACTGGACAGCAGGGCGCAATCGTCCTCGTCCCTCGTCCTCGATTCTCTTCATCTGGGGCAGGAGAGGAGTCGAGGACGAGGACGAAAGAACCGGGGACAGGCCCGTCGCTTGACGCCTCGGCGAGGTTCGCCTACAATGGCGTAGGTCAGGCGAGGCGAAGCCACCTGTTGGTGGGCCATCCCTACCGGAGGCGCGCACATGGTGCGAGAGGTCGAGCTTCCTGCCGTCAGCCGCGAGGTGCGCGAGTTGGCCTTCCTGTTCGACATCAGCCAGACCCTCAGCCGGAGCCTGGACCTCCGCGAGGTGGTGGAGCCGCTGCTCGATGCGCTGGCGAAGCACCTGGGCATGGTGCGCGGCACCATCGCACTCCTGAACCGCACGGCCGGGCAGATAACGATCGAGGCCGCCCACGGCCTCTCCGCCAGCCAGCGCGAGCGCGGCCGCTACAGCCTCGGCGAGGGCGTCACGGGGCGTGTCGTCCAGTCCGCCCAGCCCGCCGTCATCCCGCGAATCTCCGAGGAGCCGGAGTTCCTCGACCGCACGGGCGCACGCACGGCGCTCGACAAGGGGGACACCTCGTTCATCTGCGTACCGATCAAGCTGGGCAACGAGGTGATCGGGGCGCTGAGCGCCGACCGCCCCTTCCCTGGCCACGGCGAGCTCAACAACGACCTCCGCCTCCTCACCATCGTCGCCTCCATGATCGCCCAAGCCGTCAGGGTCCGACAGGCCGCCGAGGAGGAACGCCAGCGGCTCCTCGACGAGAACGCCCGCCTCCAGGAGGAGCTCAAGGAGCGCTTCCGGCCCGCCAACATCATCGGCAATTCTAAAGCCATGCAAGAGGTCTACGACCTCATCGCACAGGTCGCCAGGAGCAGCGCCACCGTGCTCCTGCGCGGCGAGAGCGGCACGGGCAAGGAGCTCGTCGCCCACGCCATCCACTACAACAGCCTGCGTGCCGACAAGCCCTTCGTCCGCGTCCACTGCGGCGCCCTGCCCGAAACGGTCATCGAGAGCGAGCTCTTCGGCCACGAGCGCGGCGCCTTCACCGGCGCCATCGCCCAGCGAAAGGGGCGCTTCGAACTCGCAC
Organism: Planctomycetota bacterium; assembly: GCA_016872875.1. The sequence goes on from VGYW01000087.1 coordinate 4,833, forward strand.
ACGGCGGCACCGTCTTCCTCGACGAAATCGGCGACATCTCGCCCTCCACCCAGATCAAGCTCCTCCGCGTCCTCCAGGAGCGCGAGTTCGAGCGAGTCGGCGGAACCGACACCCTCCGCGTGGACGTCCGCCTCATCGCCGCCACCAACCGCCACCTCGAGACCCTCATCGCCGCCAACCAATTCCGCGAGGACCTTTACTACCGCCTCAACGTCTTCCCCATCCACATCCCGCCCCTCCGCGAGCGCAAGACCGACATCCTCCTCCTCGCCGACCACTTCGTCGAGCGCTACGCCCAGGCCAACCACAAGGCCGTCACCCGCATCGCCACCCCCGCCATCGACATGCTCGTGGCCTACCACTGGCCGGGAAACGTCCGCGAGCTCGAAAACTGCATCGAGCGCGCCGTCCTCCTCGCCGAGGGCGACGTCATCCAGGCACACCACCTCTCACCCACCCTCCAACTGCCCGTGCCCAGCCGCATCGCGAGCAAGGGCACCCTGGACGCCACCCTCGACGCCATCGAACGCGACATGCTCGTGGACGCCCTGAAGGCGGCGCGCGGCAACAAGGCCAAGGCCGCCCGCGCCCTCGGCCTCACCGAGCGCCTCATGGGCCTCCGGGTCAAAAAGCACGGCATCGAGCCCAAGCGCTTTCGCGCCTGAACCCCAGCCCTCCGGCCACCGTCAAGGTCTCCACCAGCCGCTTCGCGGGCACAGGGAAGCGCCCGCGCCCTCATTCGTACCGTTCGGTATGGGCAGGCTATGAAGCCGACCCAGCGGTAGCTATGTGCCCGGCCGGCGCCGCCACGGGCAGTCAGCGTAACCTCTTGCGAATCCCACACTTACGTCGCGGAATCAGGCGTGGTCCGCCATCTGGCACACCCATTGCTTCCCCTTGCGCGAACAGTGGAGGTCGGAGCCCGGCACGGCCAGGGCCGGGGGTGAGGAGCACGAGATGCGAAGAACGGCTCTGGGGTCACTGGCGGTCGTGCTGTGCCTGGCGGGGCTGTGCGCCCGCGTGGGGGCCACCCCGAGCACGACCTACTGGACGCCCTGCACGGCGGACATCCAGGCGTTCGGGAAGTTCCACGTGACCTACGACAACTACTTCTCCGCCTTCGACCGCCCGGGCCACCGCGGGAACTTCCCGGCCGACTACGGCCTCACCGTGGGCATCCTCCCCTGGGAGAAGCTCCAGGCCGAGATCGGCTTCGACGTCTTCAAGCCGGGCAGGAGCCTCTACTTCTTCAACGCCAAGCTCGGCACGCCCGAGGGCGCCCTGTGGGACGGCTCGCCCGCCCTCGCCTTCGGAATCTTCAACCTCGGCTTCAAGAAGCGCGTGACCGACCAGAACGTCTGGCACGTCGACGTCACGAAGACCCTCCCGCACGACCTGGGCCGCCTCCACCTCGGCGCCTACATCGGCAACAGCCGAACCCTCGTCAGCTCCGGCGGCCACAAGGAGAACAAGGGCCTCATGATCGGCTGGGACAGGTGGCTCGTGAAGGACAAGGTCATGCTGGCCGCCGACTACGCGACCGGCAAGAACGCCCTCGGCGGCGGCGGAGTGGGCGTCTACTACTTCTTCACAAAGGACATCAGCGTCCTCGTCGGACCCGTCTGGTTCAACGACCGCGGGCTCAACGGCGGCCCGAAGCTGACGATTCAGTGGGACATCAATTTCTGAGACAGAAACTGCTGAGCCTGTGTTGAAAGGAGAGAGCGTGATGACGCGGAACGGGTTCTGGATGGTGGTGTTCGTGGTTGCCAGCCTGGTGTTCGTGCTGCTGGCAGGCGGGGCGCTGGGCGCCGAGGCGGGGCCCGCCCCAGCGGCGCCCCCGCCCGCCAGCGCCAGGGGGCTCGACACCCTCTGGGTCCTCGTCACCGCCTTCCTCGTCTTCTTCATGCAGGCCGGCTTCGGTATGGTCGAGGCCGGCTTCATCCGCGTCAAGAACACCTGCAACATCCTCACCAAGAACTTCCTCGACTACTGCATCGCCTGCGTGATGTTCTTCCTCGTCGGCTTCGCCTTCATGTTCGGCAAGGGCAACGGCCTCATCGGCTGGACCGGTTTCGGGATGGAGGGCGCCGAGAACCCGTCGGGGGTCGCCCTCTTCGCCTTCTGGCTCTTCCAGGCCGCCTTCTGCGGCGCCGCGGCCACCATCGTGGCCGGCGGAATGGCCGAGCGCATGAAGTTCTCCGCCTACCTCATCTACACCGCCGTCGTCAGCGCGCTCGTCTACCCCATCGTCGGCCACTGGATCTGGAACTCCGAGGGCTGGCTGGCCCAGATGGGCTTTGGCGACTTCGCCGGCTCCACCGTGGTCCACTCGGTCGGCGGCTACATCGCGCTCACGGGCACGGTCATCCTCGGGCCGCGAATCGGCAAGTTCGCGCCCGACGGACGCCCCAAGGCCATCCCAGGCCACTCCATCCCGCTCGCCTCCCTGGGCGTCTTCCTCCTCTGGTTCGGCTGGTTCGGCTTCAACCCCGGCTCCACCCTCGCCGTGGGCGACGGCACGGCCATCGGCCTGGTGGCGATGAACACCAACCTCGCGGCCTGCACGGGCGCCATCGCCGCCATGCTCACCATCTGGGCAGTCGCCGGCAAGCCCGACCTCTCGATGACGATGAACGGCTGCCTGGCCGGCCTCGTGGCGGTCACGGCGCCGTGCAACTACGTCTCTCCGGCCGCATCCCTCGCCATCGGCGCGGTCGCGGGCGTCATCGTCGTCCTCGGCGTCCTGCTCCTCGACAAGATTGGCGTTGACGACCCGGTCGGCGCGGTGCCCGTGCACGCGATGAACGGCACGTGGGGCACGCTGGCGGTCGGCCTTTTTGGGCAGAAATCCCTCGGCCTCGCACGCGACGGGCTATTCACTGGCGGCGGCCTCGAACAGCTCGGCGTTCAGGCCCTCGGCAACGCCGTCGTCATCGCCTTCGCGGTCGTCCTCATGACCGCCCTCTTCCTCCTGATGAAGGCCACGATGGGCCTCCGTGTCTCCCGCGAAGAAGAGGTCCGCGGCCTCGACATCGGCGAACACGGCATGGAGGCCTACGCCGGCTTCCAGGTCTTCACCACCACCTGACCCGGATCGTCCTCGTCCTCGTCGTCGTCCTCGTCCTCGATCGCATCAGTCACGCGTCACGCGTCTGGCGCAGGCCCCAACCAAGGAGTTAGCCTATGAAGCTCATCATCGCCTACATCCAGCCCGAGAAGCTCAGCGACGTGAAGCAGGAGCTCTACAAGGCCGAGGTCTTCAAGGTCTCCGTCACAAACGCCCTCGGCTGCGGACAGCAGAAGGGCTACCGCGAGGCATACCGCGGCGTTGACATCGAGGTCAACCTCCTCAAGAAGGTCCGCCTCGAGATCGCCGTCAACGAAGGCTTCGTCAAGCCCACGGTTGACGCCATCATCCGCGGCGCCCGCACGGGGCAGATCGGCGACGGCAAGATCTTCATCCTCGACCTGCCCGAGTGCATCCGCATCCGCACGGGCGAGACCGGCGGCGTGGCCATAGGCTGACCCTCCGATTCCCATCTCGGGCTTAGCCAGTGCGAAATGAGCCGCGGCCGCCTGCCGCAGGGACCGTGGCGAGCGTGGAGAGTCCGGAAGGAGCGTTCGCGTGAAGACATTGAGGCTCACGCCACCGCAGGCGGAAACGGCCTTTCAAGGCTTGTCGCGCCGCTATCGAATCCTTGCTCCCGTCGAGAAGGCGGGGGCAGGCCGCTTCTCCGGCACCAGCCTCGTCACCTACGAGGAGGTGGCGAGCATCCAGGAGGTCGAGTTTTCTAAGAAGACCCTCTTCTCCGCCAAAGCCGCGCTCCTGCCAATACGCGAGACCTTGTTCGAGTTCAAGGACGGGGCGCCGGAGGAGGTGGTGCAACGGGCCGTCCCCACCTTGCTCTTCGCCCGCGCGTGCGACATTCAGGCCTTCTCGATCCTTGACACCCACTTCTTGAGGGACGGCGCGTGCCCGGACACCTACTACCAACGTCGCCGCGAGGCAACCAGGTTCGTCCTGATCGAGTGCGCCGAGCCGTTCGAGAACTGCCACTGCGTCCCCCTGGGCGCCAACCGCACGTCGGACTACGCGGCCTTCGTGCGCAAGACCCCCCAGGGCTACGAGGTGGAGGTCCGCGACGCCGACCTCTGGGCGGACTTCTCGCCGGCGGCCACGACTTCAGGGTGCCCAAGGGCGACAGGATGCGGTATCGAGTGCTGCACAAGGTCCGCGACTTCGCCGCCCGCGCCGGGCGCCCCATGTGCGTGGGCTGCGGCCGCTGCGACGACGTCTGCCCCGAGTACATCAGCCTCTTCCGCTGCGTGGAGAGGATCAACGCGCTGGCGGGGAGCCGGAGAGGCGAGGCATGCAGGAGCGCCTGAGCTCGCCGCCCAATCCCTACGCCGGCGCCCCAGCCGAGATCCTGCGGGTCCACAAGCACACCCCCACCGAGCGCTCGTTCGAGCTTGCCAGGGCCGTCGAGGGCTGCCTGGGGCAGTTCGTCATGCTCTCGTTGCCGATGGCCGGCGAATTCCCGGTCTCCATCAGCGGCTTCGCTGGCTCCTCTATCGAGGTCACGGTGCGAAACGTCGGACGCGTGACCTCGGAGCTCTTCCGCCGGAGGCAGGGCGATTCCGTGTATCTGCGCGGCCCCTATGGGCGCGGGTTCCCTCTGGCCGAGCTCGAGGGGCACCACGTCCTGATCATCGCCGGAGGCTCGGCCCTCGCCGCGGCCAAGCCGCTCGTCGAGCACTGCCTCGGGGATAACCCGCCTGGGGTGAAGCGCCTCGACCTCCTCGTGGGCTTCAGGTCGCCCAAGCACATCCTCTTCCGCAGCGACCTGCGCCGCTGGGGAAAGCGGTGCTCCACCGTGGTGACCGTGGACCACGACGAGGACCACGAGTGGATGGGCGCAATCGGGTTCGTGGTGGACTACGTGCAGCACGTCGAGCACCTCGGCCCGCACACGCGCGTGGTCCTCATCGGCCCGCCGCTCATGATGGCCAACACGGTAAGGGAACTCCTCCGCCACGGCATCCGGGAGGAGAACATCTGGCTCTCGCTCGAACGCCACATGAGGTGCGGCATCGGCAAGTGCGGCCATTGCCGCATCCGCGACAAGTACGTCTGCACCGACGGGCCGGTCTTCCGCTACGACGAGGCCAAGCTCCTGCTGGACTGAAGATGTACCACGTCAGCAAGGTCGTCCGCAACGCCTTTCGCATCACGAAGACCCGTGGCGAGACCGCGGCCCGGCTGCGGGTGCCAGGCGGCCACCTGGCCGCGCGCCACCTCGCGGCCGTCCAGCAGATCGCCGAGCAGTTCGGCAACGGCACGGTCCACCTCACGACCCGCCAGGGCTTCGAGATACCGGGGATCAAGCTGTCCGACATGGACCGCGTGAAGCGTCGGATGGCCGACATGATCCAGGAGATCGAGCAACGGTGCGGCACAATTCTCGAGGACCCGCTCCAGGGCTACCCGGCGTCCGGCACCCGCAACGTCGTCGCCTGCATCGGCAACCGGGTCTGCCAGTTCGCCAACTCCGACACCACGCGGCTCGCGCAGAAGCTCGAAGCCGTCGTCTACCCCAGCCACTACCACCTCAAGATCGCCGTCACAGGCTGCCCCAACGACTGCATCAAGGCCCACCTCCACGACATCGGGGTGATCAGCACCGTCGTCCCCGAGTACGACGAGGAGCGCTGCATAGCGTGCGAGGCCTGCGTGGAGAACTGCGCCCAGCGGGTCACTGGCGCCCTGCGCATCGAGAACTGCCGCGTGAGCCGCGACGCGGCGCGCTGCATCCTCTGTGGCGAGTGCACCCTCAAGTGCCCCGCCGGCGCCCAGGCGCGCGGAAAGCAGCTCTATCGCCTCATCGTCGGAGGGCGGACCGGCAAGAAGAACCCCCGCCTCGCCAACACCTTCATCGAACACGCCAGCGAGGAAGTCGTCCTGGGCGTATGCCGAAACGTCTATGCCTTCATCCACTACCACATTGACACATCCCGTCCAAAGGAACACCTCGGCTACATCATAGACCGTGCGGGGTTTGAGGCATTTGCGCGCGACGCCTTCGAGGGGCTTGCCCTGAACCCCGAGGCCCGCGTGGCGAGCCGCCTCCACAACCCAGGCTACTCCTACCCCTGACGGCAGGCCAGCCACGGGCCATTGCACGCTGCGCCCTGGCGCCCAGGAGCGCCCAGAACGCCGTGCTCGGGGCCATGTCCGACTCCTATCGCACGGAGCGCGACTTCTCCGCCGCCGCCCTCGCAATGGAGCTCGCCACCCTCCTCCGCCCGGAAAGGAGTTCCTCGACCACCTCGCCAAGGTGCTCGAGCTCAGCACCACCGGCCACGTCCTCACCTATCTGGCGACGGAGGTGGACTTCGACCGCTACCGCGCGGACGCCGACTTTCAGGCGCTGGTCGAGCGGCACCGCAACCGCCTCCTCGCCCCTCGGAGCGAGCCGCTGCCCCCGCGCCCTGAGCCGGGCAGACCCCGGTGAGCCGTCTGGGGAGTGAGGCCGGCCCTCGGCGGGTCAGGAGCGGCGTCGGCGCCGCGCGGCCAATGCCACACAGCCGACGAGCAGGAGGACGCACGTGGCCGGCTCCGGGATGACCTCCTGCGTCTCGCTCAGCCGACCGTTGAACAGCAGGCTGAAGTCCTGGTAGAGGGGCTCCTGGCCGGTGTAGCCGACGTGAATCGTGTACCACCCGGCGGCGGGGCTGTCAATGAGCACTTGCTCGACGTTGTCCACGTGGTTGAGCTGTGTGCGGACCGCGGGGTTGGAGGGGTTGAGGACGTCAAGGGTCCAGGGATAGTAGATGTTGGCTAGGGCATCGGTGACCCAGAGGTCGAGATCGTTGACAAGGACGGCCGTGACGTCGTCGAGGAGGCCCGACTGGGCGGGGCCGGGGGGATCCGTCCAGACCAGGGTAGCCTTGAACGGCTCCGTGCCATCGAGGAGGACACGCAGCGTCTGCTCGATCCCTGCGAAGGCGTCTTCGATGACGTTGGCGTTGGGGTTGGGGCCGGAGGTGGCTTCGGCGAGGAAGCCGGCGGCGCGAGCCGCGTCCACGAGGCCCCAGCCGTAGACGTAGTCGGGGCCGATGGTGCCTGCGTCGGAGGCGGTGTGGATGAGGAGGTCCTTGGTGGTGGCCGACCTGGGGGCGGAGCCGAACCGGTTGTTGTAGTGCTCGATCAGGAGGGCCGCAGTGCCGGCCACGTTGGGCGAGGCCATCGAGGTGCCGGACATGCTCCCGTAGGCGGCGTCGTTCCCCGAGAGAGTCGAGAAGAGGCCAACGCCGTTTCCCACCACGTCGGGCCTCAGGCGGCCGTCATCGGTCGGCCCCCAGGAGGAGAAGCTGGTCATGACGATGTTGGCGCTCGTGTAGGGGTCCAGGGTGATGTCGCCGATTGCGCCCACGACGAGGCCGTTCTTGGCGACCTGTGGCCCGATGGGCAGGGAGTCGTAACCCGTGCCGCCGTTGCCGTCTCTGGGCGGCGCGACCGTGGCTCCCGAGTTGGGGACCAGGTACCAGCCGGGCGGCACTGCCGCGGAGAAATAAGTCACGTACTGGTTGTCGCCACGGACATCGAAGAAGCGGTTTCCGCGCTCGTTGCTGGCGGCCCAGACGCTCAGGAGCCGTGGGTTGTCGTAGAGCACCTGGTCCAGCCGGCGCGAATCGGTGTCGTACTTCCCGAACTCGGCGGGTTCGACGGCGTATAGGCTCCGGTCACCGACCCAGGTGTCCACGTAGCCGATGCCCCAGTCTATCCGGGTATCCCAGCCAACGATGTTGGCATAGGAGTGGTTGGAAGCAACGATGAGTGCGGCATCCGCGTTCATCTCGGCATAGTCGTTGCCCCAGTCCCGGCTGCGGATGGCCAGGGCATTGCCCATCCCTCGCGCGCTGGGGTTCACGCCGGCCGCGCCGATGGTGCCTGCCACGTGGGTGGAGTGGTCCTGTAGCCCCACGGCGTCCACGACGGTCAGGCGGCCGCCGAACTCCTGGTGAGTGGCGCGGGCGGCGCCGGCGTCCCACACGCCCACGGTGTAGCCCAGACCGCTGAGGTTGAGGCCCATGCCGCCGCCGGTCCAGAGGTGGTCGGTATTCGTCGTGTCCGCTGCAATGATGTTCGCGGGCGCGCGGAGCGCCAGCACCGCGGGAGCCGGGCCTCGCCCCAGGTAGAATAGCCCGTTCGCCTGGAGCTGCCGGGACGCTGCTGTGCCGAAGTCCGCCGCAACACCGGGTAAATCGGCCGGCAGCAGGACCGCCCAACCGCTCCTGCCCACAAACAGCACCGCAAGGCAGAAACCCGCAAAGCGAAGCAGGCGCGACCCTCTTCTCTCTGCCAATCGCATACACACTCCTTTCTCTACACTACAAGCAAGACTCGTACCAAAGTCCGCCCTCTCACGGCACCCGCCGTGATTCACCGCATCATGCTGCTATCACGACACTTGTGTTCACCCCTGCTCATCACCCCGAACGAGGGGTCGCGTTCCAGAAAGACCGCATGTTGCCAACCGGCAGCATGTGCTGGCGATTGACCGCCCTCGGCACATGTCAAGCTCTGGCAGTGTCAGAACATGCGGCGATGTTGACTTCCGGCAACGCGGTCTTGGCGGCCGGCAACGCCTGAACTGATGCCTCCTCCAGTCGCGAGTGGCCCAGACACCTCCCCGTTCCTGTGTGGTCACTTCGCCGGCCGGCACCCTCGTTGGGCAAGGCTTGCCGCTAATTCGGCAGCGCATCTCCTAGCATCGGCATGGGCTACCGTACCGTAACCCCCTTGCGCCGGAAAGCTACGGTACGGTAGGTTCGTGGCAGGGCAGGGATCGGCAGGGATTGCCGCAAGTGGCGGACGCCGTTGCGGTTACGCCCATCCGACGCCTCTTGGCACGGGAATTGCTCCTTCAGACGTTGCACTACAGGCGTGAGCGGGCGCGAAGGCGTGGAGCCGGCCTTCACGTCCCCTGTTCCTCAGGCCCCAACAGGCGTGATTCAGGAGGAAACTGATGACGCCTAAGCAGTTCCTCGACTTCATGAGGAAGAACAAGTCGGAGACGATGGACCTGAAGTTCGTGGACATGCTGGGGACGTGGCAGCACTGCTCGTTCCCGATTGACGTGCTGGACGAGGAGACGTTCACGGAGGGGCTTGGGTTCGACGGCTCTTCGATTCGGGGCTGGCAGGGCATCCACATGTCGGACATGATGGCGGTGCCCGACCCGGCGACGGCGGTGCTGGACCCGTTCTTTGCGAAGCCGACGGTGAGCGTGATCGCGAACATCGTGGACCCGGTGACGCGCGAGGACTACACGCGCGACCCGCGGTTCGTGGCGCGCAAGGCCGAGGCGTACCTGAAGAGCACCGGGCTCGCCGACACCGCCTACTACGGCCCGGAGCCGGAGTTCTTCATCTTCGACGAGGTGCGCTTCGAGCAGAGCCAGAACACGGCGATGTACAAGATCGACTCTGTGGAGGGCGCGTGGAACTCCGCTCGGTTCGAGGAGCCGAACCTGGGCTACAAGCCGAGCTTCAAGGGCGGCTACTTCCCCGTCAGCCCCACCGACACCTTCCAGGACCTCCGCGGTGAGATGGTCGAGGAGATGCGCAAGGTCGGCATCCTCGTCGAGGCCCACCACCACGAGGTGGCCACGGCGGGCCAGAGCGAGATCGACATGCGCTTCGCCCCGCTCGTGAAGATGGCCGACCAACTGATGTGGTACAAGTACATCTGCAAGAACGTGGCGAAGCGGCACGGGAAGACGGTGACGTTCATGCCGAAGCCGATCTTCGAGGACAACGGGAGCGGGATGCACACGCACTTCAGCCTGTGGAAGGGTGGGAAGCCGCTCTTCCCCGGCAAGGGCTATGCTGGCCTCAGCGACCTGGCCCTCCACGCAATCGGCGGCATCCTGAAGCACGCCCCGGCCATCCTGGCCTTCGCGGCGCCCACCACGAACTCCTATCGCCGCCTGGTGCCCGGCTTCGAGGCCCCCGTGAACCTGTGCATGTCGGCCCGCAACCGTTCCGCGAGTTGCCGCATCCCGATGTACTCGGCCAGCCCCAAGGCCAAGCGGGTGGAGTTCCGCTGCCCCGACCCGAGCTGCAACCCGTACCTCACCTTCTCCGCCATCCTCATGGCGGCCATTGACGGGATCAAGAACAAGATAGACCCCGGCGAGCCGCTGGACCGCGACATCTATGAGATGACGCCCGAGGAGTTGGCTGGCACGCGGAAGACCCCCGGGAGCCTCCAGGAGGCCGTCGCGGCCCTCGAGGCCGACCACGAGTTCCTCCACGCCGGCGACGTGTTCACCGCGGACCTCGTGGAGGCCTGGGTGTCGTGGAAGAGGGGCAAGGAGATTGACCCCATCCGGCTGCGGCCGGTGCCGTACGAGTTCCACCTGTACTACGACAGTTGAGCCGCCTGCTCCGTTCCCTCTCCCTTGGGGAGAGGGTTAGGGTGAGGGTGCTTGGAGCGTGGGGCGATGGCTCTGCGAAGCACCCTCACCCCGGCCCTCTCCCCGAGGGAGAGGGGGTCGCAGCCACAGCCGCGAGGGAAGTGCCTATGGCAACCCTTCGAATCGCTTTGGCGCAGATCAACCCCACGGTTGGCGACCTGGCGGGCAATGGCGCGAAGATCGCGGAGGCGATGCGGCGCGCCCGCGAGGCAGGGGCGGACCTGGTTACATTCCCCGAGCTGGCCGTGAGCGGCTACCCGCCCGAGGACCTGCTCCTGAAGCCCGGCTTCCTGCGCGATTGCCGCGCGGCCCTCGATTCGCTCGTCGGGCAGATACGCGGCATCGCGGCCATCGTGGGCTTCCCCGACTTCGCCAACGGGTCGGCCTACAACGCGGCCGCGCTCATCCACGGCGGCCACCTGCTCGGCGTCTACCGCAAGGTCGAGCTGCCCAACTACGGGGTGTTCGACGAGAAGCGCTACTTCGCCCCAGGCACCGGCTCGCTCCTCTTCGAGGTCAACGGCGTGCGGCTGTTCGTGACCATCTGCGAGGACGTGTGGGTGGCGGAGGGGCTGGCGGAGCGGCTGGCGCAGCGGAACCGGGCGCACGTGGTGGTGAACATCTCGGCCTCGCCCTTCCACGCCGGCAAGCTGGCCACGCGCCGCGAGGTCCTCGCCGCCTTCGCACGAAGGACCGGCGCATACGTGTGCTATAATAACCTTGTGGGGGGCCAGGACGAGTTGGTCTTCGACGGGGGAAGCCTGGTGATTGACCCCCGGGGAAAGCTGGCCGCATCCGCCGCAAGGTTCGAGGAGGACATGCTGCTGGTGGACCTCGCGCCGTTCGGCAAGGGCGAACCGGTCTCGCCCCGCGACACCAGCGGCCAGTGGGGCCGCCGCCTCGCCATCGAGTCGGCCAACAGCCGCGGGCTGGACCCCGTGCCGCCGCGCGTGGCCCCCGAGCTCGACCGCACGGAGGAGGTCTACAAGGCCCTCGTCCTCGGCACGCGCGACTACGTGCGCAAGAACCGCTTCAAGAAGGTGGCCATCGGGCTCAGTGGCGGGGTGGACTCCGCCCTCACCGCCGCCATCGCCGTGGACGCGCTCGGCCCGGCAAACGTTGTGGGGGTCACGATGCCGTCCCAGTTCACGTCGAGCGAGACGCTCTCGGACGCGATGCGTCTGGCGGCGAACCTGGGTATCTCCCTCCTCACGATCCCCATCGCCCCCATGTTCGCCTCCTACCTGGAGGCCCTTGAGGATGCGTTCGGCCCTGGCGCGCCGGGCATCGAGCGGGAGAATCTTCAGGCGCGCATCCGCGGCAACATTCTCATGGCGCTCTCAAACCGCCACGGCTGGCTCGTCCTCACCACGGGCAATAAGAGCGAGGTCGCGGTCGGCTACTGCACGCTCTACGGCGACACCGCGGGCGGCTTCGCCGTCATCAAGGACGTGCCGAAGACCCTCGTCTGGGAGCTCGCCGAACACGTGAACCGCAAGGCGGGCCGCGACGTCATCCCCTGCAGCATCATCGAGCGGCCGCCCACCGCCGAGCTCAAGCCGAACCAGAAGGACGAGGACTCGCTCCCGCCCTACCGCGTGCTCGACCCGATCCTGAAGGCCTACGTGGAGGAGGACAAGGCGCCCGAGGAGCTCGTGCCCCTCTGCCCCGACGTGGCGCGCCTGGCCGACGTGCTCCGCCGCGTGAACACCAGCGAGTACAAGCGGCGCCAGGCCCCGCCAGGCGTGAAGATCACCCCCAAGGCGTTCGGGCGCGACTGGCGACTGCCCATCACCAACCGCTATGGCAATGGCAGGCTGAAGGCCGCGGCACAGGCGGAGAAAAAATAGAACGGATCCGACCGATCCGACCGAGCGGACCGATAGAAGGGCCACTCAATGGCAGGCAGCCCGGAACAGGACGCCAACCAGCAAGGCAGCGACCCCGCCTGGCAACCCCACCCCTTTGGCCTCTACGACCCCGCCTTCGACCACGATAGCTGCGGAGTTGGCTTCATCGCGCGACTCGACGCCCAGCCCCACCACCAGATCGTGGCCGACGCCGTCCGCATCCTCGTGAACCTCGAACACCGCGGGGCCGTGGGCGGCGACAAGGCGACCAGCGACGGCGCAGGCATCCTGGTGCAGATACCCGACGAGTTCTTCCGGGCCGACTGCCCGGCCGAGGGCTTCCACCTGCCCGAGCCGGGCAACTATGCCGTCGGGATGGTCTTCCTCCCCGCCGACCGCGCGCAGGGCGAGCGGGCGATGAGCGCCCTTGAGCGCATCGCGCGGGCCGAGGGCTGCCAGGTGCTCGGCTGGCGCGACGTGCCGACCAACCCCGCCCCCCTCGGCGAGCTCGCCCGCGCCACGATGCCCGCCATCCGCCAGCTCTTCCTCGCGCGCGGCTTCGTGCCGCGCGACGCCTTCGAGCGCAAGCTCTACGTCATCCGCCGCGTGGCCGAGCGCGAGGCCGACGCCTGGGCCTGCCCCGAGCCAAGTCGAGGGGGCGACCCCGCCGAGCCATTCTACGTCGCAAGCCTCTCCTGCCGCACCATCGTCTACAAGGGCATGCTCGTCGGCACCCAACTGCCCGTCTTCTATCCCGACCTCTGCGACGCGCGGTTCGCCAGCCCATTCGCACTCCTCCACCAGCGCTACTCCACCAACACGTTCCCGAGCTGGCGGCTCGCCCAGCCCTTCCGCATGCTCGCCCACAACGGCGAGATAAACACCCTGCGGGGCAACGTGAACCGCATGCGGGCGCGCGAGGCCATGCTCGCAGGCGAGCTGTTCGGCGCCGACATCGAGAAGCTCAAGCCGGTGATTGACGAGCGGGGGAGCGACTCGGCGATGCTCGACAACGCCCTCGAGCTCCTCGTCCTCGGCGGCCGCTCCCTCCCACACGCCATGATGATGCTCGTCCCCGAGGCCTGGGGCGCAAAGTTCACCCTCGGCGAAGACCAGCGCGCCTTCTACGAGTTCCACTCCGCCATCATGGAGCCCTGGGACGGCCCCGCCGCCCTGGCCTTCACCGACGGCCGCTACATCGGCGCAACCCTCGACCGCAACGGCCTCCGCCCAGCACGCTACACCGTGACGCGAGACGGCCTCGTCGTCCTCGCTTCGGAAACCGGCGCCCTGGAGATTCCCCCCGACCGCATCCAGAGTCGGGGGCGGCTTCAGCCAGGACGCATGCTCCTGGTGGACCTCCAGCAGCACCGCATCATCCCCGACAACGAGAGCAAGAGCCGCATCTCGCGCCAGCGGCCCTACCGCCACTGGGTCAAGGACAACCGCATCGAGCTTCGGGGCCTCCTCGCCCCCGCCCAGCCGCCCGCCGAGGACCCGCGCGTGCTCCGCCAGCGCCAGCACGCCTTCGGCTACTCCGAGGAGGAGCTCAAGATGGTCATCTCGCCGATGGCCTCGCACGGCCAGGAGGCCGTCGGCTCGATGGGCAACGACGCCGCGCTCGCCGTCCTCTCCTCACGACCCCAGCTCCTCTTCGCCTACTTCAAGCAACTGTTCGCCCAGGTGACCAACCCGCCGATTGACCCGCTCCGCGAGGAGCTCGTGATGTCGCTGATGAGCTTCGTCGGCCGCCAGCGCAACCTCCTGGACGAAACGCCCGAACACTGCCGCCAGCTCAAGCTCCCCCACCCCATCCTCACGCCCGAGGACATGCTGCGGCTGCGGGGCGCGGAGAAAGACTCCAGGAGTCTTTTCTCCGCGGAAAAGACTCCTGGAGTCTTTTTCCGCTGCCGCGACCTCGACATCCTGTTCCCCGCCGGGGGCGACGGGAAGGCCCTGGAGGCGGCGATGGACGGCCTCTTCGCCCAGGCCGAGCAGCACGTCGCCGAGGGCGCGACCATCCTGGTCCTCACCGACCAGCGAGCGGACGCCGCCCGCGCTCCCATCCCCGTCCTCCTCGCCGCCGCAGGGCTCCACCACCACCTCATCCGCAAGGGCGCTCGCGGCTCCGCCGGCATCATCGTCGAGACCGGCGAGGCGCGCGAGGTCATCCACTTCGCTCTTCTCATCGCGTATGGCGTGAGCGCCATCTGCCCCTACCTGGCCTTCGCCACCGCACGCCAACTGGCCGAGGAGGGGCTTCTGGAGGCGCCCGTCAGCCCCGAGCAGGCACTCGACAACTACATCACCGCGATCAAGAAGGGCCTGCTCAAGACCTTCTCCCGCATGGGCATCTCCACCATCCGCAGCTTCCAGGGCTCTCAAATCTTCGAGGCGGTCGGCCTGGGGCGCGCCCTGGTGGACCGCTATCTCACGGGCACGGTCTCGCGGGTCGGCGGCATCGGCCTCGATGAGCTTGCCGCGGAGGCCAACGCCCGCCACCGCAAGGCGTTCCCGCCCCACGGCGAGCCGTCCCGCCTCCTCGACGTCGGCGGCGTCTACCACGTCCGCATCGGCGGCGAGAAGCACCGCCTCTGCCCCGAGGCCATCTACCTCCTTCAGCACGCCGTCCGCACGGGAAGCTACAAGGCGTTCAAGGACTACTCGCGGATCATGGACGAGCAGTCGGCCGCCGAGGTCACGCTCCGCAGCCTCCTGCGCTTCAAGACCACGGCGCCCGTGCCCATCGAGGAGGTCGAGCCCGTCGAGAGCATCGTCCGCCGCTTCACCACGGGCGCGATGTCCTTCGGCTCGATCAGCCAGGAGGCGCACGAGACGCTCGCTATTGCGATGAACCGCCTCGGCGCCGCCAGCAACTCGGGCGAGGGCGGCGAGGACCCCGACCGCTACCACCCCCGCACCAACGGCGACGATGCGAACTCCCACACCAAGCAGGTCGCAAGCGGCCGCTTCGGCGTGACCATCGAATACCTCACCAGCGCCAACGAACTCCAGATCAAGATCGCCCAGGGCGCCAAGCCAGGCGAGGGCGGACAGCTCCCAGGCCACAAGGTCTCGAAGGACATCGCCCGCGTCCGCCACACCACGCCAGGCGTCACCCTCATCTCGCCCCCGCCGCACCACGACATCTATTCCATCGAGGACATCAAGCAGCTCATCTACGACCTCAAGGTGGCGAACCCCCAGGCGCGGGTCTCGGTCAAGCTCGTCTCCGAGGCGGGCGTGGGCACCGTGGCGGCGGGCGTGGCCAAGGCCAAGGCCGACATGGTGCTCATCTCGGGCCACGACGGCGGCACGGGCGCATCTCCCCTCACCGCCATCAAGCACACGGGCCTCCCCTGGGAGCTTGGCCTCGCCGAGACCCAGCAGACCCTCGTCGCCAACCGCCTCCGCGACCGCATCAGGGTGCAGGTGGACGGCCAGCTCCGCACGGGGCGCGACCTGGCGGTCGCCGCGCTCCTCGGCGCCGAAGAGTTCGGCTTCGGAACCATCGCACTCGTCACCCTCGGCTGCGTCATGCTCCGAAAGTGCCACCTCAACACCTGCGCCGTCGGCGTCGCCACGCAGGACAAGGAGCTGCGCGCCCGCTTCGCCGGCAAGCCCGAGCACGTGATGAACTTCATGCGCTTTATCACCCAGGAGCTCCGCGAGCACATGGCCGCCCTGGGCTTCCGCACGGTGGACGAAATGGTCGGCCGCTGCGACCTGTTGGAGGCCGCCCCTCTGGCCGGCCACTGGAAGGCGGAGACCCTCGACCTTGCCCCTCTCCTGGCCGTGCCGAAGGCGGCGAACGGCGGCGCCGTCCGCCGCACGCGCGCGCAGGACCACGAGCTGGAGGCGCACCTCGACAACGAGCTGGTCCGCCTGGCGGCGCCGGCTCTAAAGAACAAGAAGCCTGTGGCCATCGAGCTGCCCGTCCGAAACGTCCACCGCACCATCGGCGCAATGCTCAGCGGCGCCATCACCAGGCAGTTTGGCGCCAGGGGCCTGCCGAAGGACACCATCGCCGTCCACCTGAAGGGCTCCGCTGGCCAGAGCCTGGGCGCCTTCCTGGCCCCTGGCGTAACCATCCGCGTCGAGGGCGACGCCAACGACTACCTGGGCAAGGGCCTCTCCGGCGGCCACATCATCGTCGTCCCGCCCGCCGAGGCCACCTTCGCCCCAGGCGAGAACGTCATCGCCGGAAACGTCTGCCTCTACGGCGCCACGCGCGGCGAGGTCTACATACACGGCATCGCCGGCGAACGCTTCGCCATCCGAAACTCCGGAGCAAAAGCCGTCGTCGAGGGTGTCGGCGACCACGGCTGCGAGTACATGACCGGCGGAACCGTCGTCGTCCTTGGAACCACCGGCGTCAACTTCGCCGCCGGAATGTCGGGCGGAGTCGCCTACGTCTTCAACGACACCGGCCTCTTCGACACCCGCTGCAACCTGGACATGGTGGACCTCGAGAGCGTGTGGACGCCCGCCGACAAGGGCGACCTGGGCGCGCTCCTTGAGACCCACCTCAAGCTCACCGGCAGCCCCCGAGCCAAGCGCATCCTCGACAACTGGGAGGCCTGCCTCCCCCTCTTCGTCAAGGTCATGCCCATTGACTACCGCCGCGTCCTCGAACGCATGCGGATGGAAGAAGACACCGAAAAGGAAACCGTCTCGGCCACGGAAGAGGTCTATCATGCATAAGGCAAGAAGCAAAAGGCAGAGGGCAAAAGACAGAAGGCAAAAGTGACAAGGCAAAAGGCAAAGGGCAAAAGGCAAGGCGGAAGAATGGAGAAGCAGAAGGCAACAGGCAAGAAGGAGAAGACGCAGGCCAGAAGGACTCTGCCTGGCGTCCTTCTTGCTCTGACTTACCACTTTTGCCTTCTGCCCTTTGCCTTTTGCCTTTCCTCTCTTGATTGGACACCCAATGGGTAAGCCGACCGGGTTCCTGCAATTCGAGCGTCAGGACCCGCCCAAGCGCCCTGTCGAGGAGCGGGTGCACGACTACCAGGAGATCGAGGAGCGTTTGCCCGTCCGCGCGCTGGAGACCCAGGCCGCCCGGTGCATGGACTGCGGCGTGCCCTTCTGCCACTCCTTCGGCTGCCCCGTGAGGAACCTCATACCCGACTTCAACGACATGGTCTACAAGCGCCAGTGGCAGCGGGCGCTCGACCTCCTCCACGCCACGAACAACCTGCCCGAGGTCACGGGCCGCGTCTGCCCCGCCCCGTGCGAGGCCGCCTGCACCCTTGCCATCAACCAGCCGCCCGTCTCCATCAAGCAGATCGAGCTTCAGATCATCGAGCGCGGCTTCGAGCGGGGCTGGGTACAGCCCGAGCCCGCCCCCGTCAAGAGCGGCAAGAAGGTCGCCATCATTGGCTCCGGGCCGACTGGCCTCGCCGCCGCCCAGCAGCTCGCCCGCCAGGGCCACGAGGTGGTGGTCTTCGAGAAGGCCGACCGCGTCGGCGGCATCCTCCGATACGGCATCCCCGACTTCAAGCTGGAGAAGTGGGTGATAGACCGCCGCCTCGAGCAACTGCGCGCCGAGGGCGTGGTCTTCGAGACAAACGTCGAGGCCGGCCTCGACGTCTCCCCCCGCTACCTCCGCCGCACGTTCGACGCCATCCTCATCGCTGCCGGCGCCCGTGTTCCGCGCGACCTCAAAATCCCAGGCCGCGACCTCGACGGCGTCCACTTCGCCATGCGCTACCTCACCCAGCAGAACCGCCGCAACGCGGAAAAAGACACCCGCTGTCTCTTGTGCGAAGCACCCGGAGGGCCGTTCCGGCAAAAGACAGCGGGTGTCTTTTTCCGCGACGGCGACGACGCCATCCACGCCGCGGGCAAGAACGTCGTCGTCATCGGCGGAGGCGACACCGGGGCCGACTGCATCGGCACGGCCCGACGCCAGGGCGCGAAGGAGATCGTCCAGATCGAGCTCCTCCCCGAGCCGCCCCGCGACCGCCCGTCCGACAACCCCTGGCCCACCTGGCCCCGCACCATCCGCTCCTCCACCTCGCACGAGGAGGGCTGCGAGCGCCTCTGGAGCATCGGCGCGAAGGAGTTCATCGGCGAGGACGGCCGCCTCACGGGCCTCCGCTGCGTCAAGCTCGAATGGGCGGATGGCAGCTTCAGCGAGGTCCCCGGCTCCGAGTTCACGATCAAGGCCGAGCTCGCCCTCCTCGCGATGGGCTTCATCCGCGTCGAGCATGGCCCCCTCATCGAGCACTTCGGCCTCGAGGTCAGCGACCGCGGCGCCCTGAAGGTAGGCGCCAACCACATGACCACCGCCCCGGGCGTCTTCGCCGCCGGCGACAGCGTGCTGGGCGCCTCCCTCGTCGTCCGTGCCATCGCCCTGGGCCGCGAGGCCGCCGCCGCCATCGGCAGATTCCTCCGTCCCTGACCCCAAGAGCGCATAAGAGCAACGTGTCGCCAGAACGGGCGCAGTAACGGATTTGCACGCGCCACCGAACGCCACCCCATTGCCTCCGCGGAACGCATCTTGCTGGGGCCAAGGCTGGCCGCCACTCCGCGGCCTTACCCGTCATCATCCGCGAGGGCGCGACCTCAGCTTCCGCCCTCCGTCGAGCCCGAGCGGGGGCACTTGGCCGGAAGAGGGCCGCCTGCTGGCACGAAGATAATTGCAGAGTTATATGACTCTGCAATTATCTTCTCAAGCCCCCATGCCGGCTAGTGCGCAGCATGCATGCCGGTGGCCCATCGTCGAGCCCGAGGTGGGCACGTGGCCGGAACAGGGCCGCCTGCCGGCACGGAGATAATTGCGGAGTCATATGACTCTGCAATCATCTTCTCAAGCCCCCGTGCCGGCCAGCGCCCCGCGTGCACACCGGTGGCCCGTCATCGAAAGCCTGCCTCACGCGGCCTCAGCGTCTGCCTTCCGTCGAGCCCGAGCGGGG
>VGYW01000088.1 GCA_016872875.1 Planctomycetota bacterium
AGCACATGAGGCGGCCGCAGCGCCCGGAAATCTTGGCGGGGTCGAGGGTGGTCTTCTGGGCCTTGGCCATGCGCATGGTCACGGGCGCGAGGTCTTTCATGAAGCTCTTGCAGCAGAGCATGCGGCCGCAGTGCTCCACGTCGGCCAGGAGGCGTGCCTCGTCGCGCACGCCGATCTGGCGCATCTCGATGCGGGTGCGGTACTGCGCGGCGAGGTCCTTCACCAGAGCGCGGAAGTCCACCCGCCCCTCCGCCAGGAAGTAGAAGATGATCTTGTCGCCCCCGAAGAGGTGCTCCACGCTCACCAGCTTCATGGGGAGGTTGTGCTCGCGGATTTTGGCCTGGCAGAAGTTGTACTCCTGCGAGGCGAAGCTCTCCTCGATCTCATCGCAGCGCGCGACGTCGCGGGGGGTGGCGCGGCGCAGTATCTGGCCCACGGGCGTCTCGTCCTGACCCGTCGGGCTGGGCTCCGAGCGGCACACCACCTCGCCCAGCTCGACCCCGCGCTCGGTCCGCAGGATGCATTTCTCCCCGCGGTGCAGGTCGGGAATCTCCGTGCGGAACACCCCGATATGCCTCATCGCCCCGAAGCAGGCGATCATGTGGTACATTGCACGACCTCTCTCTAAGCACTCCGTGCCGCGCGGCTCCGCAGCAGCGCGACCGTGTTAAGGATGAGCATCTCCACGAGGAGCTTTATGTTGGCGTTAGCGTCCAGCCGGTCGCGTGTCTCGACCGCGAGGGCGGCGAGGCGGCGGGCCGCCGCTGGCGAGAGGCCCTGGCAGAGGGCGTCGAGGGCCGAGGCGTGCGAGGCGCCCCAGGTGAGGAGCTCCTGCGGGTAGCCGCCGGAGCGCAACAGGAGGTCGCGCCAGGCCAGGCCGAGCAGGTCGAGGAGGGGCCTGAGGCGCTCGCGCGCGTCCTCGAGCGAGCCGCCCTCCTCGCGCCCCTTGTCGAGCAGTTCGGCGGCGAGGACGAACTCGCCGCCCGGCTGCACCTTCGCCAGCTCGCCGAGGAGCCAGCGCGCGGTCTCGTAGGCGCTCCCGGTGTGGTAGCGGAGCGCCCGGCCTGGGCTGCCCTCCGCGAGCCTGGCCAGCTCCCGCGCTCGCTCGGCGTCTAGCCCGTGCCCCGCCGTCAGGATGCGCTCGGCGTCCGCGAGGCTCAGCGGCCGGAACCGCACGATCTGGCAGCGGGAGACCACCGTGTCCACGAACGGCTCCAGCCGGCACGCGAGCAGGACGAGGAGAGAGTGGGGCGGCGGCTCCTCGAGGGTCTTCAGGAGGCAGTTCTGCGCCTCCTCCGTCATCCGCTCGGCGTCGGCGACCGCGAAGACCTTGAAGCGGCCCTCGAAGGGCTTGAGTGCGATGGCGTCGAGCACCTGCTCGCGGACCTGGTCAACGAGGATCTGCGCCTTGCGCTCGCCCCGCGCGCCGCCCTCGCTGCGGCGCACGAAGGCCACGTCGGGGTGGTTCCCGTGCTCCACCTTCTGGCAGGCAGGGCAGCGGTCGCAGGCCTCGACGGGTCCGCTTGCGCACTGGACGGCCTTGGCGAGCTCGCGTGCGAAGAGCTCCTTGCCGATGCCCTCAGGCCCCACGAGGAGGTAGGCGTGCGATAGCCGCCCGCGCTCCAGCGCCTGGCGGAAGCGGTTCACCACATTCCCATGGCCGATGATCCGTGACCAGGCCACGTTTGTCCCCAAGCAGAGGGCTGCGTCCACACAGGGGATGAATGGATGTATGGATGAATGGATGACATCCATCCACCCATCCACTCATCCATTCATCCACTGGTTTCAATAATGCCCAACACCTCGCCGACCTTCACCTTCGCGCCGTCGCGCGCGCGAATCTCGGCGAGCCTGCCGGAGACCGGGCAGGGGACGTCGAAGGTCGCCTTGTCGGTCATCATCTCCACGATGCCCTGGGACGCCCTGACGGGCTCGCCGGGCTCGGCGTACCAGAACGACACGGTTGCCACGTCGCCGGCATCTTCGCCGAGGTCCGGCAGCCTGAGCTCAAATCTGGACACGGTCGGCTCCAACTCCTTTCAGCAGGGCGTCCGCGTGGTACGAGCTTCGGACGAATGGTGCGGCGGCCACGGCCCCGAAGCCGAGCGCCGTGGCCTCTTCGCGGTACGAATCGAATTCCTCGGGCGGCACAAACCGCTCGACGGGCAGGTGGGCGGAAGAGGGGCGGAGGTACTGCCCGATGGTGAGCGCCTCGCACCCCGCGCCACGCAAATCGTCCATCACGGCCACGACCTCAGTGTGGCTCTCGCCCAGGCCAACCATCAGGCCGCTCTTGGGCAGGATGCCGTGCCCGTGGGCCGCCACGCGGCGGAGGAGCTCGAGCGACCGCTCGTAGCTCGCCTGCGGGCGCACGAGCGGGTAGAGGCGCGGCACGGTCTCGACGTTGTGGCTATACACTTCCGGCCTGGCCTCCATGACCCGTGCCAGGCACTCGTCGCTCCCCTGGAAGTCGGGCGCCAGGACCTCCACCGTCGCCTGGCAGGCGGCCCGGACGGCGGCGATCGTGGCAGCGAACTGGCCGCTGCCGCCGTCAGGCAAGTCGTCCCGCGTGACCGACGTGACCACCACGTGGCGCAGCCGCAGGCGTGCTGCGGCCTCGGCCACGCGGCGCGGCTCCGCGGGGTCGGGCGCGGCCGGCGTGCCACGGTCCACCGCGCAGAAGCCGCACGAGCGCGTGCAGGTGTTGCCCAGGATCAGAAAGGTCGCCGTGCCGCGGGCGAAGCACTCGCCCTGGTTCGGGCAGTGGGCGCTCTGGCAGACGGTGTGGAGGCGCAACTCGCCCAGGAGCGCCCGCACGGGCGCCGTGGCCCCCTCGGGCGGCAGCCGCTTGCGAAGCCAGGGGGGGAAGCGTCTTGCCGGTCGGCACCCGGCAGTCGGCAGTCGGCAGTCGGCAGTCGGCAGTTGGCAATCGGTAATCGCGGTTCTCCTCGGCGTTGCCGCCTTCTCCTCATGGTATTGGCGCACGCCGGCGCTGTCAAGCGCCTTTTGACAACCCGCTCGCCCCGGCGCTATCTTGTCCCCAATCTGTAATCTGTAATCTGGAATCTGGGATTCCGCATGCCCACGTGCCACGTCCTCCGCATCCCGCGCATCGGCTATCTTGACGCGCTCCAACTCCAGCAACGCATCCTCGAGCGGGTCAGGCAGGCTCAGGCGCAGGACGCGGCCCTCCTTCTCCTTGAGCACGAGCCTGTCATCACCATCGGCCGCCGAGGGGGCCGGGACCACCTGCGGGTGTCCACTGAGGAGCTCGCACGCCGCGGCATTGGATTGCACGAGACCAACCGCGGCGGCGACGTGACCTATCACGGCCCGGGCCAACTCGTCGGCTACCCAATCGTCTATCTGCCTGAGGGGAAGCGCGACGTCCATCGCTTCCTTCGCTCCATCGAATCGGTCCTCATAGCGACGCTCGCCCGCTTCGGAATCGCTGGCTGCCGCGTCCCCGGCTACACGGGCGTGTGGGTGGGCGGCGCCAAGGTGGCCGCCATCGGCATCGCGTTCAGCCGATGGACCTCTCACCACGGCTTCGCGCTGAACCTCGACCCCGACCTGACGGCCTTCGAGCTGATCGTGCCCTGCGGCATCGCCGACCGCCCTGTGACCTCGATGGCACGCGTCCTCGGCCACGCGCCGGACCACCACCAGGTGGAGGACGCTCTCATCGAGCAGTTCATGGCCGAGTTCGCACTCGACGCGGCCGTAGAGCACGCTTCGCCCGACCGGTTGCTTGACACCTTCCAGGCGTCTTGGTATCCTTGAACCAGAGGCGTTTCCGTGATTGAGCGACCCCGCGCTGGGGGGCGGGGCAGGGCGCTTGGACGGTTCCCCACGATGGGTAGAGTGTACCTCTCCCTGCTCTGGCACCATCATCAGCCATGCTACCGGGAAGGCCCCGGAGGGCGCTATGCCATGCCCTGGACCCGCCTGCACGGGATCAAGGATTACTACGGGATGGCCTGGCTGGCAGGGGAACACCCCGAGGTCCATCTGACCTTCAACCTCGTGCCGAGCCTGCTGGTGCAACTCGAGGACTACGCGCAGGGCGGCGCGCAGGACGAGTGGCTGAGGCTGACCGCGAAGCGCGCCGCGGACCTCGAGCCGGCCGAGGCGCAGTTCGTCCTGAGCGAGTTCTTCAGCGCGAACTGGGACACGATGGTGCGTCCGCACCCGCGATACCACGAGCTGCTGCTGAAGCGGCGGTTCGGGCGGCGCACGCCGGCGCAGGCGGCCGCCGAGTTCTCGCGGCAGGACATGCTCGACCTCCAGGTGTGGGCCACGCTCGCCTGGTTCTTCCCCCAGTTGCTGCGCAGCGACGCGGTGCTGGCGGGGCTTGCGCAGAAGGGGCGCGGGTTCAGCGAGGACGACAAGGCGGCCATGCTCGCCAAGCAGCGCGAGGTCCTCGCCGCCATCATACCGATGTACCGCGAGCTACAGGAGCGGGGCACGGCCGAGCTCTCCGTGTCGCCCTACTACCACCCGATTCTGCCGCTGCTGTGCAAGATGGAGCGTGCGCGGGAGGCGATGCCGAAAGTCCCGATGCCTCATTGCGTGGCGGATTTCGGGGATGACGCACGGACGCAGGTGGTGCGGGCCGTGGAGTCGTACCGCGCGCACTTCGGGCGCGCGCCGCGCGGAATGTGGCCATCGGAGGGTTCGGTGAGCCCCGAGGTGCCGCTCCTGGCGGCAGAGGCGGGCATCCGCTGGCTCGCCACCGACGAGGGAATCCTCTCCCGCTCGCTCGGCTGCACCCTCCACCGCGACGAGCGCGGCGTCGTGCAGGAATGGGAGACCCTGTACAAGCCCTATCGGATCGATCTGAGCAGCGCCGATTGCGGATTGCGGATTGCGGATTGCGGATTGAAATCCGAAATCGCAAATCCGAAATCCGAAATCCGGAATGAGGTGGCGATGGTCTTCCGCGACCGGGCGCTCTCCGACCTGATCGGGTTCCACTACTACCACCGCCAGGCGGAGGACGCGGCGGAGGACTTCGCGCAGCGGCTGCTCGCCATCGGCGCCGCCACGGGGAGCAGGGACGCCTTCGTGGCCGTGATCCTCGATGGCGAGAACGCCTGGGAGTTCTACCAGGACAGCGGGATGCCGTTCCTCCATGCCCTGTATCGCCGCTTGGGTTCGCTGCCGGGCGTCGCCACGACAACAGTCTCGGAGTACCTCGATAGCCACCCGCCGACCGCCACGGTGCCACGCCTGTTCTCGGGCTCGTGGATCAACAGCGACTTCGCCGTCTGGATCGGCCACGATGAGGACCGCCGGGCCTGGGAGCTCCTGGCGAAGACGCGGCAGTTCCTGGCGTCCAGGCCCCAGGGCGCGCCGGGCACTGCGCAGGCGTGGGAGGAGCTTTTCGTGGCCGAGGGGAGCGACTGGTTCTGGTGGTACGGCGACGATCGCTCGTCGGCCCAGGACGCCGAGTTCGACCGCCTGTTCCGCCTGCACCTCAAGAACGTCTACGAGCTGGTGGGCGAGCGGCCGCCCGACGTGTTGGATGAGCCGGTCTCGCAGCCCCGCGTGGCGCCCTACACGCAGCCGACGGCCTTCATGTGGCCCAAGGTGGACGGGCGCAGGGGCGGCTACTTCGACTGGTCTTGCGCCGGGCTGTACCGCCGCGGGCGCGACACCGGCGCCATCGCGAAGGACGCGCCCGACCTCATCCAGGCGGTGCAGTTCGGCTTCAACGACCAGGAGCTCTTCCTGCGCGTGGACTTCCTCAATGAGGCGCTTGCCAAGCAGCCGGACTCGGCGCGGCTGGCCTTCGTCTTCAGTGAGCCGCGCGAGGTGCAGCTTGAGGTCAGCTCCCTCAAGGCATCGCCGCCGCGGCTGCGGATTGGGGGCCAGGAGAGCCCGGGCGGGCGCGCCGCGGCGGTCGAGCTCGTGGAGGCCGCCTGCCCGTTCAATGACCTCGGCTTCCGGCCCCGCCAGACCGCCCGGTTCCACGTCAAGCTCTTTCACGGCGACACCCTTGTCGAGCGCGCCCCGCGCGCCGGCAACATCGCCTTCGAGGTGCCAACCCCCGACTTCGAGCGGGAGATGTGGCAGGTCTGAGTGAAGGGGAAAGGGAAAGTGAGAGTGAAGGGGAGAGTGAAAGTGAGAGTGAGAGTGAGGGTGAGGGTGATTCTCTTTCGCCCTTTCACCTTCACTTTCACTTTCAATCTTCCCTCCTGAGGAGAAGCTGATGCCGGAGCTCCGCAAGGACCCGATCATGGGGCGCTGGGTGATCATCGCGACGGAGCGGGCGAAGCGCCCGACCGACTTCCAGGGCGAGCCGCCCGAGCCGGCGACCACCTTCTGCCCGTTCTGCGAGGGGAACGAGGACAAGACGCCCCCCGAGATCGTGGCCTATCGCGCCCCAGGCACCGCGCCCAACCGCGCGGGCTGGCGCCTGCGCGTCGTCCCAAACAAGTTCCCCGCGCTCCAGATCGAGGGGAACCTCGACAAGCGCGGCGTCGGCGTCTACGACCGCATGAACGGCATCGGCGCGCACGAGGTGATCATCGAGACCCCCCGCCACGCCGTCTCGCTGACCACCCTCACTGCCCAGCAGATCCAGGACGTCCTCTGGGCCTACCGCGACCGCCTGGCCGACCTCAAGCGCGACATCCGCTTCACCTACGGCATGGTGTTCAAGAACGTCGGCAAGACGGCGGGCGCCTCCCTCGAACACACCCACTCGCAGCTCATCGTCCTGCCCACCGTGCCGCGCACGGTGGCCGACGAGATGCGCGGCGGGAAGGCATTCTACGACTATCGCGGCCGCTGCATCTTCTGCGACATCGTGAGCCAGGAGACCGAGGCCGGCGACCGCGTGGTGCTGGACGGCGAGAACTTCCTCTCCTACGAGCCCTACGCCGCGCGCTTCCCCTTCGAGACCTGGATCGTGCCCAAGCGCCACATGTCGCACTACGAGGACATTGCGAAGCTGGGCACCGAGGAGCTCGCCTACTGCCTCAAGACCACCCTGAAGAAGATCGAGACCGCGCTAAACCAGCCGGCCTACAACTACATCATCCACACGAGCCCCTTCGACGTCGGGGCCATCGAGCACTACCACTGGCACATCGAGATCATCCCGCGGGTCACGAAGGTCGCAGGCTTCGAGTGGGGCACCGGCTTCTACATCAACCCCGTCCCACCCGAGGCCGCCGCCGAGTTCCTGCGAAACGTCCAGGTCTGACCAGAATCGTCCTCGTCGTCGTCGTCGAATGCTGTAGGCGGGGCGTCCCTGCCCCGCGTGATTCGACGACGACGACGAGGACGACGACGAGCACGAGAGAGCAAACGACGGGGGCTGCGCCAATGCTGCAAGCCACTTCCGTCCTAACCCGATTCGGAGGCCGATTGTGAGAATCATGTTCGTAACCGCCGAGGCCGTGCCGTTCGCCAAGACGGGCGGCCTCGCTGACGTGGCCGGGGCCGTGCCAAAGGCACTCCAGGCGCTCGGCGAGGAGGTGGCGATCATCCTCCCCTACTACCGCCAGGCGCGCCAGAAGTTCGCCGCGCAGGTGGCGGACACCGGCCTGCGCCTGGCCGTGCCCCTGGGCGCCGAGGCCCACGCCGCCGCCCTCCTCCGCACCACCCTCCCCGGCTCCAGCGTGCCCGTCTACCTCGTGGACCATGCGGCCTTCTTCGACCGCGACGAGCTCTACGGCACGCCGCAGGGAGACTATCCCGACAACGCCCAGCGCTTCATCTTCTTCTCGAGGGCCGTCCTTGCCGCCGCGAAGGCCCTCGGCTGGCCGCCAGACATCCTCCACTGCAACGACTGGCAGACCGCCCTCATGCCCGTCTACCTCAAGACGACCCATTCAGGGGACGCCTTCTACCGCGCGAGCCGCTCGCTGCTCACCATCCACAACCTCGCCTACCAGGGGGTCTTCCCCCGCGAGGCGTTCGCGCTCACAGGGCTGCCCGAGGCGCTCTTCAATTGGCGCGAGCTCGAGTTCTACGGCAAGCTCAACCTCCTCAAAGGCGGCATCGTGTTCGCCGACAGGCTCAACACGGTCTCGAAGCGCTACGCGCGCGAAATCCAGACCGCGGAGCTAGGTTGTGGCCTCGAAGGCGCGCTCGCCACGCGCAGCCAACACCTCCACGGCATCCTCAACGGCATTGACTACACAGCCTGGAACCCCGCCACCGACCCCCTGATCGCGGCCCACTACAGCCCGGAGGACCTCTCGGGCAAGGCCGCCTGCAAGCGCAAGCTCCAAGAGCTCTGCGGCCTGCCCGCCCGCGACGTGCCGCTCCTGGGCATAGTCTCGCGCCTCGACGAGCAGAAGGGCCTCAACCTCGTGGCGGAAATCCTGCCCGACCTCGCGCGGCTCGACGTCCAGTTCGTCCTCCTGGGCACCGGCAAGGCGGCGCTCCAGGACCGCTTCGCGGAGCTGGGCAAGCGCTTCCCCGACAAGCTCGGCATCCACATCGGCTTCAACAATGTGCTCGCCCACCAGATCGAGGCCGGCTGCGACATCTACCTGATGCCCTCGCGCTACGAGCCGTGCGGCCTCAACCAGCTCTACAGCCTCAGGTATGGCGCCGTCCCCCTCGTGCGGAGGACTGGCGGCCTGGCCGACACCATCGCCAACTGCACCCCGACCAGCCTTGCGAAGGCCACGGCCAACGGCTTCAGCTTCGAGACCTACTCTTCGGGCGCCCTGTTCCAGTGCATCCGCCGCGCCCTGCGCGTCTACGGCGACCGCCGCGCCTGGCGACGCATCATGCTCGTCGGCATGGGGCAGGACTGGTCGTGGGACGCCAGCGCGCGCGAGTACCTTGAACTCTACAGGAAGACTCTCGCCCGATAGGGTGTTCGGTTGTGGCAAGCGCATGTGTGCGGGATGAATGGATGAGTGGATGGGTGGATGGGTGTCTGACACTCATCCATTCATCCACCCATCCGATCATCCCCCTTGGTTGCGCCCGAGGGCCTCATCAGGCGGTTTGAGATGGCCGTCAGACGCGAGTGGCTGAGCGGGATCTACGAGATATCGAAGGTCATCAACTCGATCCTCGAGCTGGGCGACATCCTCGCGGTTGTGGCGAAGGAGACGCGCCGCCTCATCGAGTTCGACCGCTTCGTCCTTGGCGTCCTCGAGGAGAGCGGAGAGCGGCTGCGCCTCTTCGTGCCCGTCTCCGCCCCCCAGACCACCCGCCCCACCGGCACCCTCATCGGCCTCGACGGCCACATCCTGGGCGAAGTCGTTCGCAAGCGCGAGAGCCTCGCCATCCCGGACCTCCGGGCCGATGGCCGCTTCGCCGGCGACCGCGCCCTCATCGAGGAAGGCGTCATCTCCGTCGCCGCGCTCCCTCTGATGTTCGGGAGCCGCGTCCTCGGCGCCCTCGCCTTCGCGCGCCGCGAGCCCAGGCCGTTCACCGACACCGAGGCGGAGATGCTTCGCAGCGTGGCCGAGCAGGTGGCCATCGCCATCGAGCACGCCAACCTCTTCGCCGCCGAGCGCAAGCGCGCCAACCACCTCGCCATCATCAACCAGGTGGCTCGCCACGCACTCACCGTGCTCGACCTCGACACCCTTCTCCGCCGCACCGCCTCGCTCATCCAGCAGCAGTTCGCCTACTACGACGTCTCGATCTTCCTCGTGGACCGTGCCACGGACGAGGTGGTGCTGCGCGCGCAGGCGGGGGCCTACTCCGGGGCGTCCGCCATCGGCTACCGCCAGCCGGTCGGCGTCGGCATCGTCGGCCACGCCGCCAGGAGCGGCCAGACGGTCCTCGCCAACGACGTGGCGCAGGACCCCCACTACATCGTGGCCTTCGAGGGCGAGCGGGCATCCAAGGCCGAGCTCGCCGTCCCAATCAAGCTCGGCGGCGAAATCGTCGGCGTCATCAACATCGAGTGCACCGACGTGGGCGCCTTCGACAGCATAGACGCCAACGCCATCGAGACCCTGGCCGACCAGATGGCGCAGGCGATCGAGAACGTGCGCCTCTACGACGAGATGCGCTACCTCAAGGAGCTCGACGAGAGCATCCTCGCCTCCATCCCAGCCTCCATCCTCGTCCTCAACCGCGACCGCACCATCGTGTCGGTCAACGACACGTGCAGCAAGGTGGTCGAGCGGCCCCCCGCCGAGCTGGTCGGCGCGCCACTCGACCGCTTCCTGGAGTTCGAGCCCGACGTCGCGGCCGCTCTCCATCGGGCCATCGAGTCCGTCATTGACGCCGACCAGCGCCTGTCGTTCCCCGCGGTCCGCCTCAAGCTCCCCAATGGCCTCACGCGCGTGGCCGACGTGCACCTCAGCCCCCTGGCACGCCGCGCCCAGCGCCGCGCACTCCTGTTCCTCAACGACATCACCGAGCGGCGCATCGCCGAGGAGGCCCTCCTCCGCGAGAAGCAGAAGCTCGACGACATCGTGTCGGCCATGGGCGCCGGCGTCGCCCTCATCAACCGCGACCTCACCGTGGCCTGGTGCAACAAGCGGATCAACGAGTGGTTCGGCGGCGGCCGCAGCGTCGTCGGCCAGCCCTGCCACGTCATCCACGCCAACCCCGCCGCCCCCTGCCCCGACTGCAAAGCGCAGGCCACCTTGGCCACCGGCGAGGCCCAGGCCGACATCCACGTGCGCCGCGACACCCCGCTGGGCGCCCGCCACTTCGAGAGCATCTTCGCCCCCATCCACGACCACACGGGGGCCGTCACCCAGGCCCTCCTCCTCACCTTCGACGTCACCGAGCACGCGCGAAACGTCGAGCAGCTCGCACTCCTCCAGAAGCTCGGCCAGGTCATGCAGGGGGTCGTCGAGCTCGACCGCCTCCTCCGTCTCATCCTCACCTGCGTCACCGCTGGCCCGGGCTTCGGCTTCAACCGGGCCATCCTCCTCCTCGTCAACGACGAGCGCACGATGCTCGAGGGGCGACTCGGCGTCGGGCCGGCCTCCGCCGAGGAGGCCGCCCGCATCTGGAGCGAGCTCTCTCGCAAGGCCCCTACGCTCGAAGACCTCCTCGCGCCCTTCGGCCAGCCGCAGCCGCCCGCCGACGCAGCCATGCAGTACCTCGCGCAGCAGATCCGCATCCCGCTCTCCGAGGCCAGCCAGGTGCCGGTCCAGGCCCTCAGCCGCCAGGAGGCCATCGTGGTGGCCGACGCCGGGGCCGACCCAGGCGTCAGCCCCCAGCTCCGTTCCCTCCTGAAGACCCACCAGTTCGTCTGCGTGCCACTGATCGCGCGCGACGTGCCCTTCGGCGCAATCGTCGCCGACAACGTCTTCACCGGCCAGCCGATCGGCGAGCGGCAGGTAGAGATGCTCCAGACCTTCGCGGGCCAGGCCGGGCTCGCCCTCTCCGCCGCCACCGCCTACAAGCGCCTCGAGGAACAGCTCAACGAGCTCGAGGAGACGCGCGACCGCCTCGTCCGCTCCGAGCGCCTGGCCATCGTCGGCCGCCTCGCCGCACACGTGGCCCACGAGATCCGAAACCCCCTCGCCACCATCGGCGGCTTCTCGCGCGCCATGCTGCGCAACCCAAACGACACCCCGAAGGTCGAGCGCAACGCCAGGATCATCCTCGAAGAGGTCGAGCGCCTCGAGAAGATACTCGCCAACGTCATGAACTTCTCGCGCCCCGGCAGCCCGGTGCTGCGCGACCGCGACGTCAACGAATCGGTCGAGGCCCTCTGCGCCTTCCACGAGCAGATCCTCGCCGAGCGCCACATCAGGCTCCACAGGAGCCTCGACCCCAAGTGCCCCCTCCTGCGCTTCGACCCCGACCAGGTGCGCCAGATGCTCCTCAACCTCTGCCAGAACGCCATCGAGTCCATGCCCCACGGCGGCGAGCTCACCATCATGACCCGCGCGCTCGAAGGCCACGTCGAAATCGTCGTCGCCGACACCGGCCAGGGCATGTCCGAAAGCGTCCAGGAGAGCATCTTCCAGCCCTTCTTCACCACCAAGGTCGGCGGAACAGGGCTTGGACTTGCAGTCACACAGAAAATCGTCCACGATCATAATGGGGACATTATCGTACGCTCAAAGCCGGGGGCCGGCAGCTCCTTCACGGTCTGCCTCCCCATCCCGGCCAAGGCCAACTCCTGACCCCGTCTTGCGGAGACACTCGAATGGCCACCATCCTGCTCGTCGAAGACGACCAGAACCAGCAGCTCCTGTTCGCGGAGGAGCTGCGCGAAGACGGGCACGACGTCATCGTGGCCGGCAGCGGCACGGCGGCCCTCGAAGCGGTCAAGAAGGTCATCCCCGACCTCGTGGTGCTCGACATCGCCATGCCCGGCATGGACGGCATCGAGGCCCTGGGCCGCATCCTGGCCCAGGACAACCGCATCCCCGTCGTCCTCCACACCGCCTACGCGACCTACAAGGACAACTTCATGGCCTGGTCGGCCGACGCCTACGTCGTGAAGTCCTCTGACCTCACGGAGCTCAAGGCCGAGATCAAGCGCGCGCTCGCCAAGCGCCCACCGAAGGCCGCCAGCTAGTCAGGGAGCACCCCCATGTCCCTCATCGCCTCCTACGGCCCGCGCCTCAAGGTCATCGCCATGGTCCTCGCCGGCGGCGAGGGCCAGCGCCTCCACCCCCTCACCCGCGACAGGGCCAAGCCCGCCGTCCCCTTCGGCGGAATCTACCGCATCATCGACTTCACCCTCTCCAACTGCGTGAACTCCGGCATCCGCCGCGTCTTCGTCCTCACCCAATACAAGTCCAGCTCCCTCGACTACCACATCCACTTCGGCTGGGACATCCTCAGCCACGAGCTCGGCGAGTTCATCCGCTCCGTCCCCCCTCAGCAGCGCGCAGGAACCTCCTGGTACCTCGGCACCGCCGACGCCATCTACCAGAACATCTACACCCTCGAACAAGAGCGCCCGCACCTCACCCTCGTCCTCTCCGGCGATCACATCTACAAGATGAACTACCGCGCCATGCTCGACTTCCACATCGAGAAGAGCGCCGACCTCTCCATCGCCTGCATCCCCGTCCCCAAGGCCGAGGCCAGCCGCTTCGGCGTCGCAGTCGTCGACCGCGACTCCCGCATCATTGACTTCAAGGAGAAGGCCCCCGACCCCCCCACCATGCCCACCAACCCCGACTTCTGCCTCGCCTCGATGGGCGTCTACCTCTTCAACACCCCAGAGCTCGTCCAGCAGGTCAACAGGAACTTCAAGACTGCCCCGGAGACCGACCGCGACTTCGGCAGGAACATCATCCCCGCCATGATCAAGGAGAAGATGGTCTACGCCCACGACTTCAAGGACGAGAACAAGAAGCCGCAGAAGTACTGGCGCGACATCGGCACCCGCGACGCCTACTGGGAGGCCAACATGGACCTCGTGGAGGTGGACCCCGTATTCAACCTCTACGACCACGACTGGCCCATCCGCACCGCCCCCCTCCCCTTCCCGCCAGCCAAGACCGTCTTCAACGAGGAGGGGCCTAAGGGACGCCGCGGCGAGGTCCTCAACTCCCTCATCTCCCCCGGCTGCATCATCAGCGGCGGACACGTCGAGCGCTCCGTCCTCTCCCCCAACGTCCGCGTCGAGGAAGGCGCCCGCGTCACCGAGTCCATCATCATGGACGACTGCACCATCGGCCGCGCCGCAACCATCCACCGCGCCATCATTGACAAGGGCGTCCACGTCCCCGACCGCACCACCATCGGCCTCTACCGCGACGCCGACGCCCGCCGCTACACCATCACCACCAAGGGCATCGTCATAGTCCCCCGCGGCATGCAATACACCTGACCCCGCTCCTCAATCGTCCTCGTCCGTCGTCCTCGTCCTCGACTCTTCTCTTAACGCGGCCGCTGGCCGCAACCAAAGGGCGGGAATGCTGAATGCTGAATGATGAATGTCGAACTCTGAGGAACAGAAGGGGCTCTTGGCCTGGTTGGTCATTCGACATTCAACATTCAGCGTTCGACATTCAACATTCCTTCTGCCGCACGCGCGCAAAGCGCGCGCAAGCGACGACAGAACAACGTAATGTAGCCGCGGCACGAAAGCCGATCAATACCCTTTCCCCAACACATGCGGATTGCCCACGTGAAGCCGCCTCAGCCCCGCCGACCGCGCAGCCTCCAGGCACTCCTCGGCGTGCCGGCGCGAGGTTCGAGGCAGGTCCGTCATCAGGAAGTCCGGGTGAAAGCCCAGGAGCGAGTACGGGATTGACGGGTCGAGCCCCGTGATGAATCGTGCCAGCGCCCCCACCTCCTCGGCATCCACATAGCCCGGGACCAGCAGCGTGCTGGCGATGAGCAGCGGCGGCTCGGGCCGCCCCTTCGCCAGTTCCGCAACCCGTGCGAAGCTCTCGAGCGTCCGCCGATTCCCTACCCCGCACAGCCCCACGTGGATCCCACTGCTCCACGCCTTGAGATCGAACTTGATGCAGCCGCCGGTCTCCAGCGACAGCCTTGCCGCCTCCTCCAGGTGGCCCCGCGACATCGAGCCATTCGTCTCCCAGCATATCCGCAACGGGCGCGGGCGGGCACGCTCCACCGCCAGCCGCGACGCCGCCAGCGCGTGGCCCATCTGCGTCGAAGGGTCCCCCCCGAAGTAGCACACGCACCCCGTCCGCTCGTCCACCGCCGCCGCCAGCTCCTCCGCCGTCACTTCCGCTGACCCAAGGCTCCGGCTCCGATAGTGCCAATTCTGGCAGAACAGGCAATCGAACGAGCACGACTCGTAGAAGACCGCCAGATTCGTCCGCCCCGCATCCCCGCTCCCCGCGCACACCCAGTCGCCCACGCAATTCGTGGGGAGCGGATCGTGATACCACGACACCAAGCCGTCGTCCCTCGTGCCGCCTCGCAGCGTGCCGGCGGCGTTGTGCCTCACCCCGCAGTAGCCCCGGCCGCCCAGCGGTACACGGCACCCGTTCGCGCACCACCCGCAGGCATCGCCCTCCCGCGGCGGCTCAGCCGGCAGCCCGAACTCCTCTCGGCACCGCCTGTGAACCGCCCGGGCGCGCTCCAGCGCCCCGGGCCCCTCCGCCCTCAAGCACCCCGCGCACACACCCAGCGGCGCGCTCACCAGCCGACTCGCTATCCCGCAGACCTCGCATCGCGCCATCTCAATCGCCTTTCACATCCAGTGTAACCCGCGCCAGCGGGGAGTTCAAAGCCGCACGGCCAGATTGTCAGCTTGTTGACACAACGTCGCCATCCGTCTATCCTGTGGACGACAGGAGCAAGTTGTGGACAGCAGTCTCCCTATCCTCGAGTTCGACCCAGCGCCTGGGGCGGTCATCGAGCCGGCCAAGGTCACCGAGCGCCTCGACGTGCCCGAGCACTGCGTCCCCTGCTTCTTCCGCGACGTGGTTGTGAAGGTTGCCAGGGACCACTCCGCGAGGGTTCTCGCCGAGCACAAGTGGGAGCACGGCTCGCACCTGCTCTACGAGATTGCCGTCGAGGGCAAGCGCCTGGCCTTCTACCAGGCGGGCGTGGGCGCGCCACTCTCGGCCGGCCTCCTCGAGGAGGTCATCGCCCGCGGCTGCCGCAAGTTCATCGCCTGCGGCGGGGCCGGCGTCCTCGACCGCTCCATCGCCGCGGGCCACGTCCTCGTCCCATCCTCTGCCGTCCGCGACGAGGGCACGTCCTACCACTACCTGCCCCCCGGCCGTGAGGTCGCCGCCAGCCCCGAGGGCGTCGCCGCCATCGAAGCCACCCTCGCCCGGCACGGCGTGGACTACCTGGTCGGCAAGACCTGGACCACCGACGCCCCCTACCGCGAGACGCACGAGATGGTGAAGCGTCGCCGGGCCG
This sequence comes from Planctomycetota bacterium, assembly GCA_016872875.1. The sequence continues at coordinate 15,766 of VGYW01000088.1, forward strand.
AGGGCTGCCTGACCGTCGAGATGGAGGCCGCCGCCTTCTTCGCCGTCGCACAGTTTCGTGGCGTGGCGTTCGCCCAGCTCCTCTATGGCGGCGACGACGTGAGCGGCGCCGACTGGGACCACCGCGACTGGTGGCACCGCGCCTCCACCCGCGAGAAGCTCTTCTGGCTCGCGGCCGAGGCGTGCCTCACCCTCTAAGGATGACGCCGATGCTTCGCTCCCCCGCGCTCTGTTCCTCGATTCTCTCGATTCTCTCGGTTGCCTCCCTGGCCGCCGACCCGGCCGTGGTCCTCCCCCTCGGCCGCGCCGCCTACATCATTGGCGAGGAAGTGCCCCTCGCCCTCGCCGGCGCCGAGGGCGAAGTGAAGATCGAGCTGGCAGGCGAGAGCGGCCCGCCACTGCTGGTCTACAGGGGCAAGCCGGCCGCGCTCGTGATGAGCACCGAGGGCCTGGCCGCGGGAACTTACGTCTTTCACCTCAACGGGCAACCGACGGGGGTCGAGCTGATCCTCGCCAGCCCCATCCGCAAATCCCCAGGGGCGATCACCGACGAGAGCATGCCCAGCCCGCCGCAACTGCCGCCCGAGGTCTCCCGGGACCCTGTCAAGAAGGCAGCCGCTCTCGCCGCTTGGCGCAAGGCGGTGCCACAGACGTTCCGCGAGACGGGCATCGACGTGGCCTTCTCGATGTGCGCCTCAGAGATGGGCCGCGAACCGCTCCTCGACGAGTTCACCGCCGCCTCCGCAATGCTCTACGCCAACCCCTACACACGCCCGATGAGCTTCAACGTCGCCCGCATCTGGGAACCGGAGCTGGCCACGTTCCGCCAGCGCCTCGCCCTCTCCGCCCAGGCCAACAGCCGCTATCCCAGCTTCGCAGGCTTCTGCCTCGACTTCGACCCCGTGGGCCTCCTCACCCGCAAGATGCTGATAGTCTACTGGGGTTGGGGCAACCAGGAGGCCGCCCTCCGCAACTACATCGCCCGAAGCGACCAGGCGGTCTTCGACGAGTCCACCCGCCGCACGGGGCTGAAGGCCCCCCGCCTCGACGAATACATCACCTACCTCCTCGCCATCGGCCGGCCCGAGTTCGCCCCCGCCATTGACCTGCCGACCGCCCGCTGGATCGAGGAGATGGCCCAGCACCTCAAGCCCCTCGACCCCGCCAAGCTGGCGGAGCTTGAGAAGCGGATTGACGCCTGGGCGGCTTATCTGATGGGCATCTATGAGGAGAGCGACCGCGGCCACATCGCCTCCCTCCGCCCCATCGCCCCCTCGATGCGCCACACGGGCACCATCAACATTGACCACGCCGCCGTCCGCGACGGCCAGTACGTGCCCTGGGCCTATCGCCCCTACGACCTTCGCTACATCACGGCCTGGAACGACCAGGTGGCCGGCCCCGACTACGCTTATCAGTGGCTCTTCAGCGCCGCGATGCTCAACACCAACAGGACCAACCAGCCGATCTGGGTCGGCACAAGCCTGGGCATGGTCCACGGCCAGGCGGAGTATCCGGGCAAGTTCGTCCGCGCCATCGCCCACAACCTGGCCCACGGCGCCTCGGGCGCCGGCTTCGCACTCGAAGGCTTCTCTACCGTCCTCGGCGGAATGAACAAGCAGACCCACTGGAGCGAGATGAAGGGCAAACCCATCGCCGAGGACCTGCACGCCGGCCGCGACTTCCTCAACCGCTTCGCCTTCCTCGCCACCGAGTGCCGCGGCGACTACGGCGTCGGCATCCTCTACTCGCGGAGCCAGATGGCCCGCCAGCACGTCTGCCAGGGCTTCGGCACGGCGATGTATAAGCTTCTCGTGAGCCTCACCCGCCTCGGCTACACCCCCCGCTTCGTCACCGAGGAGGAGACCGAGGCGAAGGGCGTCACGGGCGTCAAAGCCCTCGTCGTCGCGGGCCAGACCTTCCCCCTCCCGCCCAAGGTCGTCGCGAGCATCGAAGCCTTCGCCAAGTCCGGCGGACTCGTCCTCATTGACGGCTCGTCAACCATCAAGCTAGTGGGCGCAAAGCCGCTTGGCATCACCCTCCCCTTCGTCGAGGCTGCCCGCCCCTACAACTGGTCCAGCCCCAACACCCCCGAGGGAATCCGCCACATCGCCCTGGCCGAGGATTGGCACAAGCAACTCTCACCCGCGCTCACCAAAGCTCTGGGCGACACAGGTCGCGCCCTCCTGCTAACAGACAGGTGGCACCCGTTGACGATAGAGCAGTTCGATGGCGGCCGGGATGCCCTGTACTTCGCGGTGGTGAACGACTCCTCAGTCAGGACTCACTGCGATTGGTTCCAGGTTCGCGCTATCCTCGGCTACACGCGAACCGAGAATGGTTGCTTCATCTATGATCTGAACTCCGAAGAGGGTGCCTTCCATGTTCCCGGAGGGAACAAGGTTGCATGTGCGGGGTCTTACGATCTGGAGGAGACCACGGCTCGTGTGTGCGCAATTCTGCCACGCAGGCTCGGCGAGACCGCGCTGAAAGCCACTCAGTCGCTCCGCGCAGGAGATGACCTTCTCATTCGCGTAGGCTTCGAGGACGAGAAGGGGAAGGTGTTGGTCGCGGCGCTGCCGTTCTGCCTGACCATCGTGCGGCCGGATGGGAAGGCGGAGGCGGAGCTGTACCGAAGCACGTCGCGCGAGGGGACGTTCGGCATGGCTTACCCGCTCCCGCTCAATGCCCCGGCGGGCGAGTGGAAGGTGGCCGTCCGCTCGCAACTGACGGGCGACGTGGCGGAACTGCCCGTCACCGTCAGGCCGCCCCGCCGCCTCCGCCCCCTCGCCGAGGCGCTCGACGGCAAGGTGCTCTTCCGCAACAGCGACCGTCTCCGCGAGGCGCTGGCGGCGAAGGGCAAGGCCATCGTGCCGCTCTTCGAGACGCCGCACACGATCAAGCTGCTGCCCGCCGCCGAACGCCTCAAGCAGGTGCTGGGCCGCCTGGGCATCGAGGCCGAGATTCGCCGCAAGCCCGAAATGACGGCCTACTGGCTCGCCTACGACCCCACGCCCGAACAACTCGCCGAGAACGCCCGCGCCGACAAGGGCGAGACCATTGGCAGGCTCAAGGTCACGACGGTCAACCGCAACGACTACTTCGCCACTCTCGGCGGCCACCAGGTGGGCGAGACCGTGGTGTTGCTCGACCTTGCGACCCGCCCCGACAACGAGATGGCCGAGCACCTGGCCAAGATGGGCGCGCTGTGGCCCGAGGCCTCGCGCGACTTCCCCGGCCCCGGCCGAGCGATCGTCCACTGCATTCCCCAGGCGTTCCACCCCCAGAAGTCGGCCATCGTGATTCAAGCATCTGATCTCGCCGGTCTGATGGCGGGCGTGGAGGCCATTCGCCGCCCCGGCGACGATTGGCTCGGCGAAAGCGTCGCCTCGGCACGCGAGGCCCTCTTCCGCGAGTTCCATGTCGGCGGCAAGCCCGAGCAGGCGAGGGGCCGCTGGCTCACCTCCCGCGGCCTCACGGTCCGCCACGAGCCAAAGCCCTTCACAATCAGGTTCCTCGACAAGAAGCCGCCGACCCCGGACGAGGTCAAGCCCATCCCGCCTTTCGTCCACAAGCCCCTCGAGGTGCCGGCCACAATCGAGTGCAAGGACTTCATCCCCCAGCTTCGCGCGCCGAAGGGCTATGAGGACGCCTGGACGCCTGGCGGCAACTGGAAGTCCGACCTCCGCTTCGCCGACGCCATTCTGCTCGTGGTGGACGTGAAGAAGCCTGGCAAGACGGCCATCGTGGCCGAAGGGCTTTTCCGCTACTCCGACCGGAGGCCCCGGAGCCAAGCCAACTGGGAGGACATCCTGGCCCTCCGCGACGCCGTGGTGCCCAAGGAGCGCCGCCCGATGTGCTTCGAACTCATCCTCGACGGCCAGCCCGCCGGCAAGCTCGACAAGCCCGCCACCGCCACGCAGGACGTGCCCATCGAAACCCTGCCCTCCTACGCCAGGGAGAAGCCCAGGACGCTTTCCGAGGAAGTCGTCACCCGCGTGAGCGGCGAGCTCGATCTCCCCGCCGGCCCTCACCGTCTCCTCCTCATCCCGCGCAACATCGTGGACGGACGGCTCGACAGGTTGCGCGTAGGTGTGGGCCAGCCGTGAGGGCCCTCGGTGGGCACTTCGTCTTCATGCGTGAGCCTGTTGGAGTGCGGCGGCTTGACGCCGCTTTTCATGAGCCTTTGGGTACTCCACCAGGCTCGCTCCCCACACGCGGCTGGTCGGAAAGCGGCATCGAGCTGCCGCACTCCGACGGGCTGTCGCACGCCATCGGGCGCCTTTCGCTGGGTAGAGTGCCGAGGCGGCTCGTGGCGCTTGACCGCAGGGACGTGGCGGCTATACTAGCGAGGAGAGAGCGTTGTCCCCCGGCATTCGCCCCCGCGGGCGCGGAGGTGTTGCCATGCCAGTGCGAAGAGCGGTGTTCGCCAGCGACCACGGCTTCTATCCGTCGAATCGCGCGGTGCTGCTGAAGATGCTGGAGGGGTTCCTGCCGGAACGCGAGGACGCCGGCCCCGCGGTAGCGGTGGTCGCGCCGCACGCGGGCTACGTCTTCTCCGGCGGCGTGGCGGGCGCGGTCTACTCGCGCGTGATCGTGCCCAACGACGTCATCCTGCTGTCGGTCAACCACGGGCGCAGCCCGGGGGCGGAGTTCGCGCTCTTCGACGAGGGGCGCTGGGAGACCCCCCTGGGCGACGTGCCCGTCGCCACCGAGCTCGTGGCCGCCATCATCGCCGAGTGCCCGATGGTGCGCTCCGACCCCGCCGCCCACGCCTACGAGCACTCGGGCGAGGTCCACCTCCCCTTCCTCAGGCATCGCAACCCCCACGTGCACGTGGCGCCGATCAACATCATGCGTTCGAGCCTGCCGGCGCTCCGCGGGTTTGGCCTCGCGCTGGCGTGTGCCGCCGACCGGTTCGGCCGCCCGGTGCTCCTCGTGGCGAGCACGGACATGACCCACTTCGAGCCCGAGAAGGCGGCGCGCGAGCGCGACCACCTGGTCATCGAGCGAATCCTCGCGCTCAACGAGGGGGCGATGTGGGAGACCATTCGCCGCCACGACATCTCGATGTGCGGCCACGACCCCGTGGCGGCGGCGCTGGTCTACGCCAAGGCACGCGGCGCCGCCGACGCCGAGCTGATTGACTACAAGACCAGCGCCGACAGCGGCCTCGCCGGCCCCGAAGAGGTCGTGGGATACGCCGGAATCATCATCCGCTAGCAATCGTCCTCCTCGTCGTCGTCGTCGTCCTCGTCGTCGAGTCCCCTGCCGCAACTGAACCACGCAGGAATCTCGACGACGACGACGAGGACGACGACGAGGACGATTCAGGAGCAATCGAAAATCGCAAATCAAGAATCGAAAATGCTCATCTGCGTCGGCACCATCGCCTTCGACACCATCGAGACGCCAGAGGCGTGTGCCGAGGACGTTCTGGGCGGGTCGGCGACGCACTTCGGCTTCGCCGCCAGCCTGCTCGGCCCGGTTGGCCTTGTGGGGGTAGTGGGCGACGATTTCCCCGATGCCCACCTCGCCGCCTTCCGCGCTCGCGGGATTGACACCGCGGGCGTCCAGCGGGTGCCAGGCCGCACCTTCCGCTGGGCCGGGCGCTACCTCGACGACATGAACGTGCGGGAGACGACCGACCTCCAGCTCAACGTCTTCGCGGACTTCGACCCGCAGTTGCCGGATGCCTATCGCGACGCCGGCTATTGCTTCCTGGCCAACGGGGCGCCGGCCATCCAGCAGCGGGTGCTCGACCAGCTTCGCAGCCCGCGGCTCGTCGTGGCCGACACGATGAACCACTGGATCGAAACTGCCCGCGATGAGGTGTTGGCCCTGCTGCGGCGGGTGGACGGTGTGATGGTGAACGACGAGGAGGCCCGGATGCTGTCGGGCCGCGGCAACCTCGTGGCCGCGGCGCGCGGCGTGGCGCGCCTCGGCCCGCGCTTCGTCGTCGTCAAGAAGGGCGCGCACGGCTCGATGCTGGTTGCCGGCGATGACCTCTTCCTCCTCCCAGCTTTCCCAGTCGAAGAGGTCCGCGACCCCACGGGCGCGGGCGACTGTTTTGCCGGGGCATTCATGGGCTTCCTGGCGTGGGCCGGCCGCACTACCCGCCGGACGCTCTGCCGCGCGCTGTTCGCGGCCACGGTCATCGCGTCTTTCAACGTTGAGGCATTTGGCGTCGAGCGCCTCCGCACGCTGGGGTCGGCGGAAGTGTTCAAGCGCGGCAAGCGGTTCATCAAGATGATCGCCATGTAGATGGGGAGACGCATGCGGCTGTTCATCGCCGTGGAACTCGACGAGGCAATCCGCAAGAAGCTCGCGGAGGCCCAGGAACGCCTCCGCGCCGCGCGGTGCAGCGTGAAGTGGGTCAAGCCCGAGCTGATGCACCTCACGCTCCGCTTCCTGGGCGAAGTGGATGAGGGGCGCATCCCACAACTGGAGGAGGCGATGGCCTCCGGCGCCGCGGGCATCGCACCGTTTGGCGTTACCGTGGCCGGCCTCGGCGCGTTCCCCGAGCGCGGCGCACCGCGTGTGCTCTGGGCGGGCATCCGCGACAATGGGAGCCTGGCCACGCTCAACAGCCGGCTCGAGACGGGAGTTCGCCATCTCGGCTTCGCGCCCGAGGACCGCCCCTTCAGCGCCCACCTGACCATCGGCCGGGTCAAAGACCCCCGCGGCGCCAATGCCCTCCGCGGCCCGCTCACCGCCGCGGCCGCAACCGACTTCGGCTCGTGCACGATCACGGAGCTCCTGTTGATCCAGAGCGTCCTTTCCCCATCGGGGCCGACGTATACGCCGCTCCGCCGCCAGAAGCTGTGAGAGGGAAGCCAACGCGATGGCCATCGGCAGGAAGCCGATGAAGATCGTCGTGGCCCCCTGCCGTGCCGCGGGAGTGCCTGTCTCACGAAGGGTGCGCTGAAAGGAGGATTGCAGAGTCATATGACTCTGCAATCCTCCTCGCGGGCCCTGCTTCTGACCCCGGTAGGCCCATCCTCAGCTTGATGCCCACGAGGCACACAGCGAAGATCAGGTTCAGCACGCCGACACGACGAGAACCATCGCGGCCGGTCGCGTCGCCAAGCGCATCGGCGTCGAGGGAATCCTCAAGACACACCAACCTGCGCGTGAGCGGGGTCCCTTCGACGCCTCGAGCCTGCCTCCCCTGCGGGGAGCCTGCCGGAACGATGATTGCAGAGTCATATGACTCTGCAATCATGTCTCGCAGAACCGTTCTTTGGCACGATTGGCCGATTCTGGACGTCCGAAGTGGCGACACCTCGGTGGGTTCCCTCGGCCCCACGGGGCTGCGCTCTCCTCCGGCCCGTTCCGGCGGCCTACGCCGACGGCAGGACCCTATCGTTCCCGCGGCGCCGGGCCGGTTGGTGGAAGACGTGGGCTGGATGCGGACGACTACAGGGCGCTGTAGATGTAAGTGAAGCAGAAGTAGCCGCCGACCAGGATGAAAACTGCACCCGTCGTCCACCGCGCCCAGCGCTCGAACTGGGTGAGACGCTGAAAGACCTTGCCAACCGACTGAGCGCTGAAGGCCAGGACCACCGCCACCGCTACCACGGGCAGCGCCGTGCCCACCCCGTAGAGCGACGGCAGCAGCACGGACGACTGGCTCCGCAGCGCCAGCGTGAGCAGGCTGCCGAAGAAGAGCGCCGCCGACACCGGGCAGAAGGCCACCGCGAAGAGCATCCCCAGCAGCCCCGCACCCCACACCCCCATCGCGTCCACCCGCCGCTGCGTGCCCTCCCCCGGCGCAAACCCCCGAAAGCTGAACTCCACCAGCCGCAGGAGCACGATGCCCACCAGGATGAGAATCGGCCCAAGGAGCCTGTTCATGTACCGCGACAGCGCAGCGGCCACGTCCACCTTGTAGAGCAAGCCGCCCACGATGAGCGCGGCGAGCACCACGTAGGCGAGAGTCCGCCCAACGGTGTAGAGCAACCCCGAGAGGAGCACCTGCCGCGGGCTGCCGACCCG
>VGYW01000089.1 GCA_016872875.1 Planctomycetota bacterium
TGCGTCGCCTTCCGCACCCACACCCAGCCCTGGCCCGCCGCCTACTACGACGTGGCCGACGAACTCGGCCTCCTCATCATCCCCGAAGGCGCCGTGTGGAACGACGACGATGTCTACCGCGTCAACGACCCCGCCTTCTGGGACAACTACGCCGCCCACCTCACCGCGATGGTGGGCAGCCTGAAGAACCACCCCTCCGTCGTCATGTGGAGCCTCGAAAACGAGTTCACCGGCGGCCGCGTGAACGACAACACGCCCTATCCCAAAGAACAGCTCATCCGACTCGGCAAGATCGTCAAGCAGCTCGACCCCACGCGGCCCATCCTGTATGAATCGGACGGCGACCCCGGCGGCGTGGCCGACGTCATCGGCATCCACTACCCGCACGAGTATCCCGACTACACCTGCTGGCCGAACGAGGGCTATTGGCTCGACAAGCCGAGCCCCGGCAGCGGGGGCGGCGGCATCTTCCTCAACGGCGAAAAGCAGTTCCTCTGGAAGCGCGACAAGCCGCTCTACATCGGCGAGTTCCTCTGGGTCCCCTCCAGCGACCCCGCGCCGCACACCATCTTCTTCGGCGACGACGCCTACCGCGACTACCACCACTACCGCAACCTCGCCAAGGCCGAATCGTGGAAGATGCAAATCCTCGCCTACCGCGTCCAGGGCGTCAGCGGCATCTGCCCCTGGACCGTCACCGAGGGCGGCCCGCTCGACGAGACCAACGCCCTCTGGCGCGCCCACAAGTGGGCCTACCAGCCCATCGCCGCCTACTGCCTCGACTACGACACCCGCTTCTATGCCGGCGAGAAAGTGAACCGCCGCGTCGCCGTCTTCAACGACATCCTGGAGCCGTCCAAGCTCACTCTCGCCTGGACTCTGTCGCTCGACGGGAAGTCCGTCGCTGAGGGGAGCGAGAAGGTTGACCTCGGCCCCGCTGGGCAACAGGTGTTGAACATCACCGTGCCCATGCCGAGTGTGGACGAGCGCACGCCGGCACAGTGGCGTATCACCCTTGACCGCGATGGCCGCCGCGTCTTCGACGAGACCCACGACTACGCGGTCTTCCCGCGTCCAATCCTGGCCGATTTCAGGGGGCATTTCGGTCTCTACGACCCAAATAGCTCCACGCGCAAGATCCTCGATTCCGTGCGCTTCACCACCCGCCCCGTCCAGGCGCTTGACAAGCTGCCCGCTGATTTGGACGTGGTGATCATAGGAGCGGGTGCCTTCCCTGCTGAGAAGCAAGGCGGACCTGTCATCGGCCGCGTTGACCCTCGGCGCGCGGCATTGGCGGCGTTCCAGGAAAGAGGCGGGCACGTCCTCGTGCTGGAACAGCAGGGATACCCCGAGGGACTCTTCGGCATCCAGCTCACGCCTCAAAGCTCGACGATGGCCTTCCGGCAGTGGAAGATCAACTTCTCAGGCGATGGTCGGGATGCCGACCTCCTGTTCTGGCGCGGCGACCACCTTGTTAGCCAGAACTTGCCGCCGCGGCCAGCGGCGGGCGGCTGGTATCCCAACATCGTGTCAGGCTGCGGGACAGGGTTGGAGTGCGCGCCTTTGCTCTATCGCCATGTGGGCCGGGGTGGCCTCGTACTCTCCCAACTCAAGTTGATCGAGAAGTTCCATTCCGAGCCCGCTGCCGCGTATGAGCTCGCCAAACTTCTCGAAGACTTGCAGCCTTCCCAGCCCGATGACGACGACCCGCGCGACTTCCGGAGGGCCGCCGTGATTGGGGGTTCGAAAGAGTACCAAGCTCATCTCCGCAGCCTTGGCCTTCGCTTCGATGCCCTGCCAACCGATGGCGATCTGGAGAAGTATTGGCTTCTCATCTGCCGTGGCGAGGTTGGTGATGCGGCGAGGCTCCGCCGCTATGTTGAGGATTGCCATATCTTGATCCTGCACCGCATCTCACCGCAGGCGTTTGCCGCGGTAAAGAAGGAGTTCAACCTCGAACTGGACCTTCAGCCCTACTCAGGTATCGTCAGCAAGGCAGAGGGCAATCACCTGGAGTCGAGGTGGATCCTCCGCGAAGACCTCTACTGGCTGGGCGAGCATCGGGGGATCAGTTGGGCAGAGACGCCGCGGGCGGGGAACATGGCCGACTCCGTGCTCGGCCTCTCGCTCGACCCCGCGAAGGCGAAAAGCTATGAGGTCGAGGGCTGGGCGCTTCAGGGCGGAATCGTGGAGCGACGCGACGGCAACGTGATCTTCGCCACGGTCGGCTCGGCCACGGGCGAGGTCGAGTTCCCGGAGGACGGCCTCTACGTCTTCGGCATCGTGGGACGCGGCACCCCCTGCCACGGCGATTATCCCATCGCGTCGGTCGCCGTGGATGGCCGCCCGGTCGGCGCGGTGTCGGTGGATTCGCCTCAGACCTGCACCCGCACGACGTTCGGCGAGGTGGCCAAGGGCCGCCACAAGGTCTCGGTCGCCTTCACCAACGACGCGAGTGACCCCGCGAAGGGCGAGGACCGCAATCTCTACGTGGACAAGCTCCTCATCGCCCGCCACGAGAAGAAGGGCGACCTGGTGTTCCTCACCACGCCGCCGGCCGTCGTCGCCAAGCGCATCGGCAAGGGCCTCGTGGTGATTGACCAGCTTCGCTGGGACACGGAGGAGCGGAACGCGCGCAAGGCGGCCCGCTACGCCTCGACGCTTCTGGCGGCCCTCGGCGGCGATTTCGCCGACAGGCCGAGCTGGGCCATCGAGTGCGAGACCATGTCGCCGCAGCCCGACATGCCCTGGTTCAGCCGCCAAGGCTCCACTGCCAACTTCGGCTGCAACGGCTGGATCAAGACGCCGATCGAGGTGGCCGCGGCGGGACGCTACACGATGGAACTCATGGCCGGCGGCACGCCCTGCCAGGGCGTGTATCCCCACGTCGAAATCCGCATTGACGGCAAGAAGGCGGGCGAGGTGCAGCTCACGAGCGGCGGGCTCCGCCCCTATCCCATCGCCATCGAGCTGCCCGCGGGCAAGCACGAGCTGGCGCTCGCGTTCACCAATGACTTGAATGTGGGGGGGGAGGACAGGAATCTGACTCTGGATAAGGTGGTTTTCTACAGAGAGTAGAGGGTTGCCCGGACGCGTGACGCGTGACGCGTGACAAGAGGAAGAGGCGCGTTCTCTCTTGTTCTGATCACGCGTCACGCGTCACGCGTCCGGTGCTAACCATCTCGCAAGGGAACGGCAGAATGATCAGCCAAGACCAACTCGTTGTCCTCTCCCTTCGCGCCAGAGAAATCCGCCTCACCCTCCTTCGCATGATGGGTGCCGGCAAAGCTCATCACTTCGGCGGCTCGCTGTCGTGCGTCGAGATTCTCACGGCGCTCTACTTCTACAAGATGCACTACGAGGCAGGCGAGCCGGGGCACGACGACCGCGACCGGCTGATTCTGTCGAAAGGCCACGCCGTGCCCACGCAATACGCCTGCCTCGCGGCGCTCGGCGTGCTGAAGCCCGAAGAAGTCCCTTCGCTCAAGACCCTCGGCTCGCGGCTCCAGGGCCACCCCGACGTGCGGAAGACGCCCGGCCTCGAGGCCCCCACCGGCTCGCTGGGTCAGGGCCTCTCGTTCGCCAACGGCCTGGCCCTCGCCGCGCGGCTCGACGGGGCGGCGCACCGCATCTACGTCCTCCTCGGCGACGGCGAGCTTGACGAAGGCCAAGTGTGGGAGGCCGCGATGACTTCGGCTCATTACCGCCTCGACAATCTCACGGCCATCGTTGACCGCAACGGCCTCCAGGCCCAGGGCGCGACCGAGGCGATGAAGCGCCTCGACCCCATCGTGGGCAAGTGGGCGGCTTTCGGCTGGAATGTCCTTCAGTGCAACGGCCACGACCTGAGCGCCCTCTGCGCCGCCCTCGACGAAGCGACCGCTGTCCGCGGCCGGCCCAGCGTCCTCATCGCCCGCACGGTGAAGGGCAAGGGCGTGTCATTCCTCGAAGGACGCTACCAATATCACAACGCCGCGCTGAGCGCCGACGAGGTGGCGCGGGCCTTGGGGGAACTGGGGCAACAGAGCATGGAACACACGGACTGACACGGACGAACACGAACACCCTGCCCTTGTCCGTGCCTGTCCGTGTCAGTCCGTGTCGTCCTGCGATACTGGAGTCACTATGAGTGTCACCGCAAAGGAAGCCACCCGCGACGCCTACGGTCGCGCTCTGGCGCGCCTCGGAGGTGTCGAGCCGCGCATCGTGGTGCTCGACGCCGACCTTTTCCGCTCGACCCGCACGAGTCTCTTCGCCGAGCGGTTCCCCGACCGCTTTTTCGAGATGGGCATCGCCGAGCAGGACATGGTGAGCACGGCGGCGGGCCTGGCGATGGCGGGCAAGATCGCCTTCGCCAACAGCTTCGCAGTGTTCATCACGGGGCGGGCATTTGATCAGGTGCGCCAGCAGGTGGCGCTCCCCGCCCTCAACGTGCGCCTGTGCGGCTCCAGCGCCGGCCTCACCCTGGGCGCCGACGGCGCGACGCACCAGAGCGTGGTGGACGTTGCCCTGATGCGCAGCCTGCCGAACATGACGGTCATTGTGCCCTGCGACGGGTCGGAGACCGAACGGGTGGTCGAGGCATCGCTGAAGCACCAAGGCCCGATTTACCTGCGCCTGAGCCGCTACGAAACCCCAGCGTGGACCAGCGGCATCCGCGATTTCGCCATCGGCAAGGCCATTTGCCTCCGCGAGGGCCGCGACATCACGATTGCGGCGTGCGGCGTCATCATGGGCGAGGCCCTCGCCGCCGCCGACCTGCTGGCGGAGAAGGGCATTTCCGCTGAGGTCCTCGATGTCCACACGATCAAGCCCCTCGACACCGACACCATCCTCGCCTCTGCCGCGAAGACCGGCCGCGTGCTGACCATCGAGGAGCACAGCATCATCGGCGGACTCGGCAGCGCCGTGTGCGAGGCCATCGCCGAACGCGCCGACCGCCATGTCCCAGTCCGCCGCCTCGGCATCCGCGACACCTTTGGCGAATCGGGCACGGCCGATGAGTTGCTCGAGGTGCATGGACTCACGGCGCCACACATTGCCAGAGAGGCAGAGAGCTTGCTAAGGGCCGGGTCGGTTCCTGACGCGTGACGCGTGACGCGTGATCAGACAAGAGCGGCATGGTTTTCTCTTTCCTGTCACGCGTCACGCGTCACGCGTCAGGCATCCGGCTTTCCTCAAAGGAGGAGCCTGGTGAAAGCGCTTGTCTATTATGGCCCGCGCGACCTGCGCATTGAGGAGCGCCCCGATCCGCCGCTCGGCCCGCGGGACGTGCGCCTCGCGGTGCGGGCCTGCGGCATCTGCGGCTCGGAGCTGCACGCCGTCCTCGAGGCGCAGGAACGCCGCAGGCCGGGCATCGTGATGGGCCACGAGTTCGCGGGCGAGGTCATCGAGGTCGGGACGCAGGCGAGCCGCGTCCGCGTGGGGGACCGCGTGGCCGTCCAGCCCCTCACTCATTGCGGGGCGTGCGAGCTGTGCCGCGGCGGGCGGCCGAACGCCTGCCCGAACCGCACGCTCTACGGCATGACCTGGGGCATGCCGGGCGGCTACGCCGAGCGCGCCGTGGTTACAGAGGACCGCTGCTTTCCAATCGCGGACGGTGTGCCCTTCGAGCTCGCCATCCTCGGCGAGCCGCTCGCCGTGGCCCTTCACGCCCTGGGCCGAGGGCCAGTTCCTGCGCAAGTGCCACAGGCGGTGGTGGCACAGGCGTCCCGCCTGTGGCCGACACAGGCCAGAGGCCTGTGCCACCAAGAGAAGGGCGCGGCTGCGCAGCATTCCGGGGCAGGGACTATCGCCGTCATCGGCACTGGCACGGTGGGGCTCCTCACCCTGGTCGCCCTCTCCACCCTCAAGCCCCAGCGGGTGTTCGCCGCGGACAAGGTGGCGTGGAAGCTCGACCTCGCGCGCTCCCTCGGCGCGACCACGTTCCTGGCCGGCCGCGACGACATCCGGGCCGCCGTCCGCGAAGCCACCGGCGGCAAGGGGGTTGACTGGGCCATCGAGGCCGTGGGGTTCGAGGAGACTGTGGCCCTTGCGCTCGACCTGACGCGCCCGGCGGGACACCTGACGCTCATCGGCAACGCCGAGCCGCACATCGGCATCAGCCTCCACGCAATCGTCCAGGGCGAGCGGACGCTCATGGGCTCCTACGGCTACACGGACGCCGATTTCCGCCGAGGCCTGGAGCTGGTCGCGGAGGGCCGCGTGCCCGCGAGCCTCCTCGCCGAGCGCCGCGTGAGCCTTGAGTCTGCTCCCGCCGACCTCGTGGCCCTCGCCACCGGCGAGTGGTCCTGCATCAAAGCCCTGCTTACGCCTTGAGGCCAACGCAGTCGCTTCTTGACTCATTGGAGGTTGAGAGTAGAATAGCGTTAGGAAAGCCCGACACCAGGAGGCTAACTATGGGCAAGACAGAGATGGCCGTGATGGATGATGCTCTCTCGCTCCCCGTGGAGGCGAGGGTGCGGCTAGTTGACAAGCTTCTGCGAAGCCTGAACTCGCCTCCGCAAGAAGAGGTGGAGGAAGCCTGGGCCAAGGAGGTGGAGCGCCGCATCGCGGAGGATGAACGCGGAGAGGTCAAGATGATCCCGGGTCATAAGGTCATTGCGAAGCTTCGCAGGAAGTACCGCAGATTAGGGTGAGCGATGGTGACCATCGAGCATGCGAAGCAACAGACCGATGTGGGGGAGTTCTCATACCAACTGGCGGGCGCGATGTGACGATAGCCGGCGGGGATGCCCAACCAAGCCGCGGAGGACTCTGGAAGAACAGGCGACTTAGGCTCTTGATCGCGGCCGCTGCTCTGGTGGTGGGTGTGGACGTCGCGCTGGAGCTCTGGGGATGCGGCGCGGTGGCGGGGCTGCTGCGCGCGCTGCGCAAGCCTGGCCCTACGGCGCCTTGTCGGACCACAGCCGAGCTCGCGGCGTTCTTCGAGGCCCACGGCGTCAGGGTTGCCGTGCGGGACGCCGGGGGCGACCGGACCCTTCTGGTGGTGGGGGACATCCATAACCTCTCCCGACGGCGGGAGGTCATCCGCGAGTTCTTCGACAAGCTTGAGGGGCGAGTGAGGATTGACAGGGTTTTCATGGAGGGCGTGTACGCCACGGGCGCTCCCGACCCTCACGTGGCCTATTGGCTGGACGTGGAGCGCATCAGGCGCGACAGGCCACTGACCCAGGCGGAGCAGGAGGCCCTTGCCGACAAGCTGAGAAACGAGGACCAGTCGGGCTACTACAGGCTCAGCAGAGAGTGTCCCGTCATCGGCCTCGAGGACCCCGAGAGCGCAGCCAAGGCATTCGCGCTCTCGCGCCTGGTCACGCACGTGGAAATGCTCTACCGCGGCGGCGCGCTCGACAAGGCAATCGAGGGCGTGGTGAACCGCTACGCGAAGCAGGCGGGCTCGCCCGACTTCCCCGTGCGCGACTACCCACCGCAGATGAGCGAGGAGGAGCACAAGCGCCTCGTCGAGCAGGCGAAGGGCCTTCACGCCCGGTTGACCCTCGCGGCGCGGAACCGGCAGTTCGCAGGCGTGATTGACGCCGCGCTCCGTCCCTCAGAGACAGGGGTCCTCATCGTCGGCCGGGCGCACGTGGGGCCGCGCGATGCCCAGAATGCCCGCGGCTCGCTCCTCGACGCCCTGGCGGAGAAGCGGATCAGCACCGCATATCTGGACATCCTCGCGGCCCGCTCGTTCGCCAGGAGGGCGGGGGCCGCGGAGCCTCGGTAGCCGCTACCATGAGGGTTCCTCTGAACTGGACAAACGCAGCCCCGTCGTGTATGATGCGTTCATGAAGAGCACAGGGTACTTCCGCCATACCCACGAGCGCCCCGACCGCCGTTGGATCAAGCTCGAGTGGATTGAGCGGGTCGTCGCCAATCCGGTGCGGGAGGTGACTCAAGCCGATGGGCGCATCAGGAAGTGGGGCCGGGTTCCGGAGGCAGGCGGCAAGTACCTGCGCGTTGTCCTGCTCAAAGACGGCGAGACAGTCCACAACGCCTTCTTCGACCGAGATTTCAGGAGGTGAGCAATGAAGGTGAAGTACTTCCCGGACACGGATACACTGCTGGTCAACTTCAGTGAGAGGCCCATCGTGGAGACCCGTGATCTGAACGAAGACGTGCTGGTCGAGCTCGATGAGGAGGGCCGCGTGGTGAGCATGACCATCGAACACGCGAAGCAACAGACCGATGTCGGTGAGTTCTCCTATCAACTGGCTGCCGTTTCCTGAAAGCCCTATTACTTCGACTCCGTCCGAGGCCGGTACAGCTCTGGCCGGCGCTGCTTGAGGAGCACGGCGCGGAGGTCGCCTTTGGGCTGGGGGTGGTTGCGGCCGGAATACATTTGGCCGAAGGCCTCGGGCTTGATGCCGCGAAGGACGGGGTCGGGATAGGGGCCGGCCTTGCGGACGGCCTCGGGCCATTCGAGATACTTGGGGCGGTTGTCGAGCTGAAGGGTGACGATGAGGGGCTCGTTGCCGGTGGCGTACTGTGAGGCGGCGAGGACGAAGCCCCAGGGGTCGGCGATGTAGGTGCGGTGGTCGGTCTGGGCCGTGCCGCCGGCGGCGCGCAGCAGGAAGTAGCCGTCGTCCACGCAGCGGCTCAGGTCGCGGATGCGCGTGTGGTCGGTGAACGGGCCGGCGTCCTGGGTCGGCAGCAGCATCAAGTCGGCCTGGTGGAGGGCGGCAACGCGGTCGAGCTCGGGGGAATAGACGTCGGCGCAGATTTTCACACAGATGCGCCCGAAATCGAGGTCGAAGAGGCCCACCTTGTCACCCGCCTGGTAGTACTTGGACTTCTTGTCGGTGGTCTGATTGATCTTCGTGTAGCGGCCAAGCTCCTTCCCCTCGCGGTCGAAGAGGATGGCCTCGTTGAAGCCGCGTTCGAGCTCGCCCGCGATGCCGACGTACATCTTGTGCCGCTTCGCCGCCTCCGCGATGCGGGCCAGGTAGCCGCGGTTCCGCTCCTTGAGCTTCTCGACCTCGGCGTCGTTGTTGTACCAGACGTATTCCCAGAGGCACACGAGGTCGCAGCCGGCCTTGCCGCAGGCGTCGAGCTTCGTGATGAGGCGGTTGATGTCGCCATCGCACTCGATTGCCGCCGCCCTGATGACGCGCTTCATCCCCTCCTTGCGCGGCAGTGGCGGCGGGAGTTCGGCGGCGGTGATGGCGGCGTACTTGCCCGCCGTCTCGTAGCCGCCGTTGTGGGGCGAGCCGCCGAGCCGCGAGGCGGGAATCGTGGCGATGGCCACGCCGCCCGCGTGGCCGCTGTCGGCCAGCGTGTGCCCGTCGGGGTCGAACACCTGCGCGCGGCCCAGCGGCCACGTGCCCGTCCACGAGAACGCATTCTTGTAGCCGCCGTAGCCCTCCTTCCCCGCATAGCGCGCCACGACGATGTGGAGTCCGTTGTGAACGGCTCGCCCCTGGAGCGTCAGGGTCTCCAGGTGCTCATCCCGGATGGGGAACGGGGAGGTTGACCAGACGACGAGGCTCGCCCCCCGCCGCCGCAGCACCGCGTCAATCTCCGGGAAGTAATGGTCGGTGCCGGCCTTCAGCCCGATGGCCCCGATGCCTGGCCCGAGCGAAGTCGAGGGCTCGGTTGCGAAGACCGGCAGGTCGTCGCCCAGGGCGAAGCCCTCCTCGTAGGGCAGCCTGTGGCTCTTGCGGTACTTGCCCACCAGCTTCCCAGCGCGGTCGCAGAGGAACGAGGTCACAAAGGTCTTCTCCCCATCGCGTTCCCGCAGGTTGGCGACGACGAGCATCTTGTGCTCCGCCGCCTTCTTCGCAATCGCGTCGGCGGCCGGGCCGGGGATTGGCTCGGCGGGCTGATACACGCACTCTTCGGGCAGCGCGGCGAGGTCGGCCCCCGCCGCCCCCGCCTCGTCGAGCGCCTTCAGCGCGTTCTCAAGCGTCCAATGCCCCGCGTCCCACACGAGCGAGATGGCGGCCACCTTCACGTTCCGCGTCGGCGCCGCGGCCTCCACCCCCGAGGCCAGCACCACGCACGCGATGAGCCGAAGCGATTGCATGACCATACTCCTCTCGACTACCCCTCGCACAAGTCTACCCCACCCCCGTGGCGCCGGTCAAGGGCCTGGTGCCATGCGACAGCCTGTTGAACAGCGGCGTCAAGCCGCCGCACTCCAACAGGCTCACGCATTCTGTCCGGGTGGCGCTTGACTTGGGCGGGCCGCTGGCGTAGGCTCTGTGGTGGAGGCGAAAGATGAAAGCGGTGCGGTGCTGGCTTCTGGCTGCATGTTGGTCCGCTGCTGCGATGGCGGCGGAGGCCGAGCAGCGCGCCGCGGCCGATGCCTTCCTCAAGCCCCTCGGCCCCCTCCCCGCCGAAAAGTATGCCATCGCCCTTCTCAAGGACGACTCGCTCCCCAACCATGACCCCAAGCTAGCCGACGAGTTCGCCGAATTGCTCCGCAAGGGCGGACACGAAGTCACGCTCATCAACGCCGACCAGCTCTGCAACCCCTACCTCATCACCACCGCCCGCTTCGACATGCTCTTCCTCCCCGCCTGCCACACCCTGCCCGGCGAGGCGGGGCCGATCATCAAGGCATACTGCGACAAGGGGGGCGACCTCGCCGCACTCGGCACCCCCGCATTCCGCAACACGCTGGCGAAGGCGGGCGGCAAGTGGCTCTCGAAGGACGACTGGCGCAAGCTCCTGGCCGCCCAGCCCACCGCCCACATGCTCTTCGACTTCGATGCCGAGGACCTGACCAGGTGGCAGCGCCACACCAACGCCCCGAGCTCCCCCATCACCCGCGAGCTTGTGCCAGGCAAAGAGGGCAAGGCACTCCGAGTCGTCATCCCTAACATGACGGGCTGGGACGGCTTCGCCTCGCCGAGGGCAGACCGCAACCGGGACGGTCGCGGCTACTTCCCCGCCGGCCACGCCCTCACCTGCCTCTGGGCGAAGGGCATTGGGGAAACTGACAAGCTGATGCTCGAATGGCGCGAGCGCGACGGCTCCCGCTGGATCGCCGTCTTCCGCGTCGGGCCAGAATGGCAGCGAATCGTCCTGGCCCCCAGCGACTTCAGGTTCTGGCAATCGGTGCCGACCCGTGGCGGCCCGGGCGACGGCTTCAAGCCCGAGAACGCCGAGCAACTCGTCCTCGGCGTCGCCCACACCCACACCGGCCCCCGCCCCGGCCGCTACGAATTCCTCATTGACGACATCGGCACCACCCCCGCTCCCGCCGGCCTGACTACCCCCCAATTCCTCCCTCCCCCCATCCTCGAAAACTTCAGCCCGAGCTACAAGTTCCACGCAATCGACCACGTTGGCAAGCTCTTCCGGGAGTTCGCCTGGGGCGTGCCGGCAAGCGAACTTCCTGTGCCCCCAGGGGCCTTTGCCCATCATCCGCGTCCCACCGGGGCCGGCTATGGCAAAGGCCGCACGTGGCGATGGGTTCCTCTTCTCAACGTGATCCGAGGCGACGGCAACTGGTTTGGGACGTTCGCATCGCTCTACGTGGACTGCTCTACGGGCAGTGTGCGGCTGGCGGTTGGCTCGGAGGACGGATTCTGGTATCGGCGAAGCCTGGCCCTGAGCTCTGTGCAGGGGTGGGTGCGCCGCATGGCGCTCGGCGCCTTCCTCGAAGAGGCAGGCACCGATCGCTACACTTTCGACTTGGGGGAGGGAATCCAGCTCCGGTCTTGCGTGGTAAACCTCTCTCGGCGGGAACGCAGGGGGATGTCAATCGAGTGGCTGCTGGTCCCCAGGGAGCGCGCCTTTGGACCGCACCGGACGCTCGAAAGCCCCCTCTTCGGAGTCATCGCGAATGGGAGCGAGGCCGTCGAGCACCCGTTGCCTCCTGTCACCACCCCTGGACGATGGCTCCTGCATGCCGTCCTTCATGAGAAGGGCCAAGAACAACCCGTAGACGCGACGCGTCAGGACCTGGTCGTCGTTGACCGCCGCGCGGAGCGACCGCGCCGGTTCGTCACCGCCCTAGATGGGGATTTCTGGCTGGATGGGAAGAAGTGGTATCCGCATGGGGTGAACTATATGCCCTCGACGGGGATCGGGGTCGAGGATAATGAGTATTTCGAGTACTGGCTCGATGCGAAGCCGTACGACCCGGAGTTCGTGCAGCGCGACCTGGAACGGATCAAGGCTATCGGCTTCAACAGCGTCTCGATCTTCATCTACCATCGGTCGCTGCCGGCGAACAATCTGCTCGATTTCCTGCGGCGGTGCGACGAGCTGGGGCTGAAGGTGAATCTCTCCCTCCGCCCAGGCACGCCGATGGACTACAAGTGGGAACAGTGGAAGGAGATCATCGAGAAGAACCGCCTGTGGGAGCAGGATGTCATCTGGGCCTACGACATCGCGTGGGAGCCGTTCTTCGGCTCCGAGGCGGAGAGGAAGCGATACGACCCTCTCTGGCGCGAGTGGCTGACGAAGAAGCACGGCTCGCTCGATGGGGCGAAGAAGGCGTGGGGAATGAAGACGCGGGATGGCGACATCCCGCCCACAAAGAAAGCCGAAGAAGAGATTGCCGGGCCGACGGGGTGGCAGTTGACGAATGATGGCGAGCATCGCAAGTTCGTGGCCGACTATCGCCGCTTCGCGGATGAGTTGGTTCACGAGCGCTATCTGGACGCCTACAAGAAGATCAAGGCGATTGACCCCAACCACCTCATCAGCTTCAGGATGACGGTGACGGGCGACCCGACGTTCAACGACCCGAGCCGCATGCCCTACGACTTCCCCGGCGTGGCGAAGGCGATGGACTTCCTGGCCCCCGAGGGCTACGGGCGGATCGGCGACTGGGAGAAGGTGAAGGCGGGCCTCTTCACCGTGGCCTACGCGCGGGCCTGCGCGCCCGACAAGCCGGTCTTTTGGGCCGAGGCCGGCGTCTCGGCCTGGGACGAGGAGGCGATGGCCGCGACGCCCGAGAAGCTGGACTTCCAGGCCCGCTTCTACCGCGATTTTTGTCGCATGATGCTCGCGTCGCACTCGAACGGCGTGGCCTGGTGGTGGTATCCCGGCGGCTACCGCGTGAACGAGCGGAGCGACTACGGCATCATCAACCCCGATGGCACCGACAGGCCCGTGACCAAGGTCATCCGCGAGTTTGGCCCCAAGCTCGCCGCCGAGCGCGTCATCCCCAAGCCCGACGTGTGGATCGAGATTGACCGCGACGCCGATGCGCGCGGCTTGTTCGGGGCCTACGAGAAAGTGAAAGGCGAGTTCTGGAAGGCGGTTGAGGCGGGGAAGGTGGTGGGGCTGAGAGCCGTGACGCGTGACCCGTGACGCGTGAGAAGAAAGCCGCGAGCTTCGAGCCACGAGCCGCGAGCCGGGAACAATGACGAAGGGAACACCGGTGAAGGGAACCACGGGCATCGTCTATCATCCAGACTATCTCAGGCACACGGTGCCGTCGTGGCACCCGGAGCGTCCGGAGCGCTTGAGCGCCATCGTGGAGCACCTGAAGGCGGTCGGGCTGTGGGACCAGGTGTCACATATCCCTGCGCGGCCCGCGACGGTGGAAGAGGTGGCGCTGGTGCACAGGACGGCCTACATTGCCGAGGTGGCCGAGGCGTGCGAGCAGGGCGGCGCGATGCTCGACGAGGGCGATACGCCCGTCTGCCGAGATTCGTATGACGTGGCGTTGTTGGCGGTGGGGGGTGTGCTGGCGGCCTGCGACGCCGTCTTGGGAATTGCGGATTGCGGATTGCGGATTGCGGATTGTGAGTCTGAAATCCGAGATCCGGAATCCGGAATCCGAAATGCCTTCGCCCTGGTGCGGCCGCCGGGGCACCACGCGCGGCCAGGGAACGCGATGGGCTTCTGCGTGTTCAACAACGTGGCCATCGCCGCTCGCTATCTCCAGAAGCGCCACGGGCTGGAGCGGGTGCTGATCGTGGACTGGGACGTTCACCACGGCAACGGCACTCAGGAGGCGTTCTACGACGACCCCAGCGTGCTCTACGCGAGCATTCACCGCTACCCATTCTATCCGGGCACGGGCGGCTCGGAGGAGACCGGGGTGGGGAAGGGGAGGGCGGCGAACGTGAATGTGCCGATGCGGCCCGGCACGAGCGGGCCGGACTGCGTGGCGGCGCTCCGCGAGGCCCTCGTGCCTGCGGCGGAGCGGTTCAAGCCCGACTTCGTGCTGGTGTCGGCCGGCTTCGACGCGCACCGCGACGATCCGCTCGGCGGCATGGGGCTTGACGACGGAGACTATGGCGAGCTTGCCCGCCTGGTGCGCGGCATTGCGGAGAAGCATTGCGGCGGGCGCCTCGTCGTGGCTCTTGAGGGCGGCTACGACCTGGGGGCGTTGGGGAGGGGTGTGGCGGAGGTCATCAACGTGATGCGTGACGCGTGACGCGTGACAAGACAGGAGAAGATGGATGGGCAGGTGGCAGGCAATCACACTCTTGGCAGGTCTCGCGGGGGTGGGCATGGCGGCACAGACCTTCCACGTTGATGCTACGCGGGGGCGGGACGAGGGGGATGGGCTAAGCCCGGAGACCGCATGGCAGACGTTGGGGAAGGTGAATGCGGCGCCGCTGCGGGCGGGCGACAGGGTGCTCTTCCGCCGCGGCGAGGCCTGGCGCGGCCAGCTCGTGCCACGAAGCGGCGACGCCACGGGGCCTGTGACCTACGCCGCCTGCGGCGAGGGGCCGAAGCCGCTCATCCTCGGCTCCGTTGCGATGAACGCCCCGGGCGATTGGCGCGATCTGGGCGGCGGGCTCTGGGCCACGGGCGAGGTCCGGCCCGACGTTGGCAACATCATCTTCGATCACGGCAAGGCCACGGGCGTGAAGAAGTGGGGCGAGAGGGACCTGAAGGAGGACGGCGATTTCTTCTACGACCCGGCGGCCCGGCAGGTGAAGCTGCGGGCGGGCGCAAACCCCGCGACGCTTCACAAGAGCGTCGAGCTCGCGCTCACGCGGCACATCATAGACCAGGGCGGCAAGGGCTACGTCACCTACGAGGGCCTCGCGCTCCGCTACGGCGCGGCCCACGGCATCGGCGGCGGGAGCACGCGGAGCATCACGGTGCGCGATTGCGACCTCTCGTACATCGGCGGCGGGCACCAGTTCACCACGCCCAAGGGGCGGCCGGTCCGCTACGGCAACGGCATCGAGTTCTGGGCCTCGGCCCGCGACAGCCTTGTGGAGGGCTGCCGACTGTGGGAAATCTACGACGCCGCGCTCACCAACCAGGGCAGCGGGACAAACGTCCAGGAGAACATCACCTACCGCAACAACGTCATCTGGAACTGCGAATACTCGTTCGAGTATTGGAACCGCGAGGAATCGAGCCGTACGCGGAGCATCCTCTTCGAGCACAACACGTGCGTGGACGCTGGGGGCGGCTGGGGCCACCGCCAGCGTCCCGACCCCAACGGGCGGCACCTGATGTTCTACCACAACAGCGCGGCGACCGAGAACTTCGTCGTCCGCTGCAACATCTTCGCCAACGCCACGGAGAGCTGCCTGTGGCTGCACGGGCGCGACTGGTCGGCGGCGCTGACGATGGAGCGCAACTGCTGGTTCCAACTGAAGGACGCACTCATCCTCTGGGGAAAGGACAGCTTCACGCCGGAGCAGTTCGCCGCATATCAGCAGAAGACTGGGAAGGACGCGGGGTCAATCGTGGCGGACCCGAAGTTCCTCAAGCCCGAGGAGCGCGACTATCGGCTTGCGCCCGACAGCCCGGCGCGGGCGCTGCGCGACGAGCGCGGCCCGGCCGGAGCCCTCCCCTAACGCGTGACCAGAGAAGACCGCTTCTCCTCTCTGGTCTTGTCACGCGTCACGCGTCATTTCTGGCTGTTGTCCATCTCAAACAGCCGCCCATCATTGAGCAGCACTAGGAGGTTCTGGGCTGGGGCGGGGCCTTCGGGGATGCGGCCTGGGGCGGCCGCCGCGATGTCGGCGACGGCGAAGGGCGGCTTCTTGTCGCCCGCGGCGTGGAAGTGGATGTGGAGGGTGTCAGTGGCGATGAACGAGCCGTAGCCGCGGTTGACGAGTGCCAGCCCGCCGCCGTCGGTGAGGAGCAGGTAGTCGGCCTTCTCGTTGCCGTCGTAGTCGAAGGCGACGGCGACGCTGGGCTTGAGGGGCTTGCCCCCGAGGCCCTTGTAGGCGGCCAGCGGCGCGCCCGTGAGGCGCTCGAGGTCGGCCGGCGCGCCGCCCTTCGCCGCGACCGCGTAGCGGGTGACGCCGCTCTCGCGGACGACCAGCACGCACAGTTCGCCCTCCTCGCCCCAGTCGGGCGAGAGGGCGGCGGCGAGTGGCGGCTCGCCGCCCTGCCAGAGCTGTCTGGTCACAGGCGGGACGCCTGTGCCACCGACGCCTGTGCCACCGAGGTTCTCGGCGATGATGAGCTGGCCGGACTTGAGGAGCACGAGGATGTCGGGCCGCTTGTCGCCCGTGGCGTCGGCGAGGGCGCAGGCCACCCAGTCAACCTCGGGGGGCAGTTGGGGGCCGGGCTTCGCGGGGGCGAGCTTGTCGCCGCTGTTGAGGTAGAGGGTCTTGCCCAGCAGCAGGTCGGGCTTCCCATCGCCATTCACGTCGCCTGCCGCGCAGAAGGCGGCACTCGCGCCCGCGAGGCCCCACGCCTCCGTTGCATCGTTGTAGCCCTTGGCGGCGGCGAGGAAGAGGTGGACGCGGGGCAGGGACGCCCCGCCCACAACTGGGGACGCCCCGCCCACAATCAAGTCGAGCTTCTGGTCGGCATTCACGTCGGCGGTGACGAGCCAGGCGGGCTTCTGGACGGGGAGCTTGGCGACCTCGGCGATGCCGCCCTGGAAGGCGTCGGGGTATTCCTCCTTGGCGGGCACCTTTCCGGCCTTGAGGTCCTTGATGAGCGCGAGGAGGCCGCGGGTGGTTCCTGGGAAGCTCGCGGCGGCGTCGCGCTTGGGCATCATCACGCGCCAGGCGAGAACGGGCGGCTCGCCAATACCCTCAGCGAGGAGCCAGGTGTCGGCGATGTGTATCACGGCCTCGGCCTTTCCCGCGCTCTCGCCGGCGAAGACGACGACCGGCTGGCCGACGGCGACCGCGGCGAAGAGGCCGGGCGGCGTGGCTACCTGGATGCGCAGCTTCTCCCCCGGCGCCTGGCCCTTCAGCACTTTGTCCACCTTCGCGTCGGCCACGAAGTTGCCGGGGTTCAGCGCCGTCACGGTGCCGACCAGGACAGCCTTGGAGGCTCCGTAGATTTTGGAGACCGGGAGGTCCACCTTGATGACCGCGCGGGCGGGCGGGGCGGCCAGGGCGAGGACGACTGCGAAGGGGAACAGCTTCGGACGGCCAAGCATTCCACGCCTCCGGAATTGGCCCTCGCGGGGGGACTCAGGGGTGCCACGCCCAAGCCCCGCTTGGGCGTGCTCTTCGCTCTCTGGCACGCCCAAACAAGTTTGGGCGTGGCACCCGGCACCCGGCGGGTCCCATGATTATGGGCGGAGGGGTGTGGCGTGTCAAGCCGCGGAACTGGGGGCGGCTTGTCATGTTCTGCGCGCGGTTGTAAGCCGTTGTAAAGGCCCTTCCATGCAGGGTTGCGGTGTGCTAGAGTGTGAGGGCGGTCAGCTTAGTCTTGCCAACCGGCGGAAGCTATGGTAGCATAATAGGCCAGAAGACCGCGGTTCGGCTAGAGCGCCATCCGCGGCGGGGGTTGCGCATGGTCCTGAAGTGCCCGGCCTGCTTCCAGACGTTCGAGCTGCCCGACACCATGACGTCGGGCAAGATGCGGTGCCCGCAGTGCGGGAAGCGTCTGGACCTCGGGCGCATGATGCGTCCTGAGGACCTGCGGCCGGGGACCGTGCTGGGCGGCTGCCGCGTGGAGGGGCTGCTGGGCCGCGGCGGCATGGCGGTGGTCTACAAGGCCACCCAGCTCTCGCTCGAGCGCGCGGTGGCCCTCAAGGTGCTGCCCAACCGCCTCGCGCGCAGCCCGCAGTTCGTCGAGCGCTTCAACCGCGAGGCCTCGGCCCTCGCGCGCCTCGCACACCCCAACGTCGTCGGCATCCTCGACAAGGGGGCGCAGGGCGACACGTACTACTTCGTCATGGAATACGTCGAGGGCAAGAGCCTGCGCGACCGCCTGGTGCGCGAGGGCAAGTTCTCGCCCCAGGAGACCCGCCAGCTCATGCAGGGCATCTGCGCCGGACTCGCCTACGCCCACGAGAACGGCGTGGTCCACCGCGACCTCAAGCCGGGCAACATCCTCCTCGACGCCTCCGGGACCCCGAAGCTCGCGGACTTCGGGATAGCGCGCATGGCCGGAGCCGAGTCCGAAGGCGGCGAACACCTCACCCAGGCCCACTCGGTGATGGGCAGCGCCGACTACATGGCCCCCGAGCAGCGCGCCGACGCAGCGAACGTGGACCACCGGGCCGACATCTATTCGCTGGGCGTCATGCTCTACCAGATGCTCACGGGCCACCTGCCCGTCGGCAGCTTCAAGCCCATCGCCTACCTGGTGTCCGGCGTGCCGACCGGGGTGGACCGCGTGGTGCGCACGGCGCTGGCGAACGAGCCGGCCGACCGCTACGACTCGGTCAGCAAGTTCCTCTTCGCCCTCAACCACGCCTTCGAGGACACGTCGCTGCGCCACGCGGCGCGCCCGGCCGTCCCCGCGCGCCGGCCCACCGTGTCGCCAGCCGTCGCAGTCCTCGTGGCCGTCGGGCTCGTCGTCCTCGGCGTGGCCATTGCGGCCCTCGTGCTCTCCCAGGGCCGCACCAACCCGCCGCCGCCCAACAACACCACCCGCCCGGTCCCGCGCACCACGGCCCCGCCGGCCACGCGGCACGTCGTGCGGCCGAAGCCCCCCGACACCAAGACCGAGCGGCCCACGCCGCCGCCACCCGAGGAGGAGCCGGCCGCCGTGAAGGCCGCGCTCGCAGCCGTCCGCGACCACATCGCCAAGCACCCCGACGACTACCCGACCCAGGCCCAGCAGCTCAGGGACCTCCTGCTGAGCCACAGCAACCCGCAGGTGCTTGCCGCGGCGCGGAAGGAGACCGACCTGCTGAACCAGCGCCTCGCCAAGGCCCTCGCCGACCACTTCGCGGCGGCACGCAAGCGCGCCGACGCCCTCATGGACCAGCGGGCCTACGGCACCGCCGTCCGACTCGTCGGCGTCGTGCCCCCAAACCTCTTCACCTCGGACGCCAAGAAGCAGGCCGAGGGCATCGCCCAGGAGTACCGCGCGCGGAGCTGGACCGCCTTCGAGCACGACCGCAAGCGCGCCGCCGCCTTCGCCGAGGCGGGGAAGCTCCCCGACGCCATCGCGGCCCTCACCGCCGACTACCCCTCCGCCGAGCTCCAGAAGCTGGCCAGCGACGAAATCCTCAAGCTCAAGAGGGCCCTCGCCGCCAAGCAGGAGGCGGCCCGCAAGGAGCAGGCGAAGCTGCGCGCCGAGCTCACCGCACAGCTCAAGGGCCTCTGGGCCGACCGCCGGTACCCCGAGGCCCCCGCCCTCGTGAAGGCCGCAATCGCCAAGGCGCCCGACGAGCCGTCGCGCGATGCTCTCGAACCCCACCTCCGCGCCGCCACCCTTCTCGACGCCTTCTGGAAGGCCGTCGTCGAGGCCGTCGCCGCTCGAAAGGGCACCTCCGTCACCCTCGCCGGCGAGAGGTACACCATCAAGGACGTCGAGGGCGAGAAGATCGTCGTCGCGGTCGGCGCCGGCACCGCCGTCCGCGAGCTGCGCAAGCAGAGCACGGACGACCTCTACCTCCTGGTGCGCGACTGGCTCGACACCGGGAAGAAGGCCGACGACAACCTGATGCTGGGGACGTTCTTCACCTACGAGAGCAAGCCCGACGCCGCCGCGGCTGCGCGCTACTTCGAGAAGGCTCTAGGCTTGGGTGCCCCGTCCAAGCTCGTCACGGCCCTCCGCGACCTCAGCAGCGTCTCCGATGCTCCCAGCGTGAAGGAGCCCGAGCCGAAGGAGAAGGAGCCCGAGCCCGCAGCCGTGGCCGGCTATGCCCTCGACCTCAACGGCGCCTCCGACTTCGTTGAAGTCGTGGACGACCGCCGCAGCAAGCGCTCCCTGCGCCTCACGACCTTCACCCTCGAGGCCTGGGTCTGGCGCCGCCCTGGGCCGGGCGAGGCCCTCCCGCACTACGTCGTCGCAAAGAACGCCGGCTTCACCACCTCCCTCTCCTACGCCGTCTACGTCGAGGACGGCTGCTGGGCCTACGCCACGGGCGACGGCACGCAGGAGGACCGCGTGGTCACACGCGTCCCCTGCCCCACCGGCGTCTGGACCCACTGCGCGCTGGCCTACGAGGACGGCTTCCGCACGCTCTACGTGGACGGCAAGCGGGTGGGGCAGTCGAGCAAGGCGCGGCGGCCCCTCCGCTTCGATGATATGCCCCTCTACGTCGGCGCCGTCAGCCTCGACGGAAACCCCGCCTACTTCTGGAGCGGCGGCATTGACGAGGTGCGCCTGACCAACGGCGTCCGCTACCGCAAGGACTTCACCCCCGAGCGCGAGTTCAAGCTCGACGACACGGCACACCTTCTCCTCCACATGGACGATGGGAAGGGCGCCCGCGTGAAGGACGCCACCCGCTGGGGCAACGACGGGCAGCTCCGCGGCGGCGCCGCCTTCCTGCCCCCTGGCGGCTTCAAGGCGCGCGCGCCCGGCCCACCCGTCCCGCCCCCGCCGCCGGAGAAGGCCCTGCCCCCGGCCAAGCAGCCGCCGCCCTAGGGCGGCGCACCGCAGTGGAGGAGACAATAGACCCGCTCGCGGGTGCTTTTCTCAGTCCCGGAGGGATTGCTTAGGTCTTCGTCCCGTAGGGACGCAAGTGGGTTGCCGGCGGCTTCAGCCGCCGGATCAGGCGCCACCCGCGGCCCAGTCCCGAAGGGACGGCAGAAACCACTGGCCAGGCGTGCTCGACCCCCTTCTGCCATCCCTTCGGGACTTCGGTGGTTTTAGCGCCCGAGTCCGGCGGCTGAAGCCGCCGGCAACCCACTACGCTCCCTTTGGGAGCAAGACGCGGAGGCGCCCGCGGCTGTGCGGGGAGGAGGATCTCGGTTTCCTTTTTCTCACGGAAGGACCCACGGCGAGATGGAAGCCCCACAGCGAAAGCACATCGGCCCCCAGACCGTGGCCTCCATCGAGCACCGGGGGCCATACAACGAGATCGGCAGCGTCTACCAACAGCTCTTCGGGTGGGCGGCCCACGCCGGGGTGAGGCCGGCAGGCCCAGCCTTCACCCGCTTCCTCGCTCCGCCCGAAGAGACCGACTGGGCGGCCGGCCGCTTCCAGGTCTGCCTCCCCGTCCCCAGCGGCACAAAAGGCGCCGGCGACGTGCGAGTCGAAGACCTCCCCCCCACCGACGTCCTCTCCGCCGTCGTCCAGGGGCCTTACCGTGAGATGCCCGCCCACTACGCCGAGTTCCTCGCCTGGATGGCCGTCAACGGCCAGACCCCCGCCGGCCCACCACGCGAAATCTACATCGTCCACCCCGCCCCCGACGGCACGGGCGACCCCACGGCCTTCCGCACAGAAATCCAGTTCCCCGTCAGCGACTAGCCGGGCATGCACCGGGAGGTCAACTCCTGCACGGTCCGGGGCGGCGGCGCCAGACGAAGGCGCCCAGCGGCGCCGGCACCCGCCGCGGCGCGCCTGCCGCACTCCGCTTCGCATGTGCTTGCGGCACAGCCATTTGCGGCCGCGGGCCGCCAGCCTCGCACGCCGTGGCTCCTCCGGCACAATCGTTGCTTCCCTCAAGACTAGAAAGCGATTTGAGACTGGGCGTTTTTCTGAAGGAGGTGAATCATGTTCTGGCGAACAACCCTGTGCGCTGCGGCGCTGGTGGCAATGGGCATTGCCTCCATGGCCTATGCCGACGCCGGGAAGTGGACCTCCCCGATGATCGAGCGGGGCAACAGCCTGATCGGCCTGAGCGTGAGGACGCCCGGCGGTGACGAACTCGGCCGCCTGGGCGAGCTCGTCTTCGCCCACGGCCGCCTCGCCTACTCCGTCCTGGTCTTCGACAAGATCGACGAGATCAAGGACAAGTTCCTCCTTGTCCCCTGGGGCGGGCTGCGGCTGGTCTCGGGCGAACCGAGGCACTTCACCCTCGACATCACGCGCGAGCGGCTGATCGGCGCTCCGAGCTTCACCTGGGACAAGTGCCCCGAGCTCCACAAGCCGGACGTGGCAAAGGCCATCCATGAGTACTACGGGGTGAAGTTCAAGCCCCGCCTCGTGGAAGGCACCGGAAAGGAGTTCTGCACCCTCAGGTGCGTGGTGGGGACTCGCGTCAACACCGTGCGCGGCGAGGGCGTCGGCCACATCGAGAACCTGCTGATTGACCTGCACAAGGGCCATCTGGCCTACGGCCTGGTCTCGCTCGGCGGCATCGCGGACGTCTCCGACAAGCTCTGCGTCGTGCCGTGGAGCGCCATCGAGGCGCTTCCCATGCGTGGCCTGGCACGGGTGGACACCGACCTGGCGACCCTTCGCGCCAACGCCTTCGCGTGGGGCAGCTTCCCCAACCTCAACGACCTCGCCGTCGCCTCCGCCACTTACCAGCGGTTCAACCGCGAACCCTACTGGGAAGTCTACGGCTACATGGCCGACCGCTATGCCGCCTGGCAGGTGGGCAGCACCTACAACCGCCTCTTCGACAGCGGCAAGGTCATCACCTGCGAAGGCGTGATCAAGAGCGTCGGAACCTTCCTCCCCGGCCTTGGCGCCGCCGGCGGCATGCGCCTGGTCCTCAAGACCGACGACAACAGGTTCCTCACCATCCACCTCGGCCCCTGCTCCTACGTCTATGGGGCCGGCTTCCGCTTCTGCCATGGTGACCGCATCAAGCTGACCGGGAGCACGGTGACCTGGGACGGCTACCCGATCGTCATGGCCATCGAGGTCCACTTCGGCGACAAGGTCCTCCGCCTCCGCGACGCGCAGGGCGTCCCGCTCTGGCGCCTCGGCGAGGAGGCGAGAGAAGGCTGACACACACAACCCTTCCCAACCCACAGCATCGCGTCGGACCAACGGCCTGGCGGGGGACGGGGCCTCCAAAACCCAGCCCTCCCCACCAGGCCGCCTCGTTTCCGACGGCCTGAGCGCTGGGCGAGAAGTCCAATACCCAACATCCAACTCTCAATCCTCAATGGCCAAGTGAGACGATCGAGGCAGCGCCTTCTCCGTCTTCAGCGACTCGGGGCATTCGAGGTGAGCCTGTTCAACGGGGCACCTGTTCGTGGTGCGGGCCTCAGCCCGTGTCCTGGCCCGCCACGGCCTGAAGACCGCACTCCAAACCGGGGACTTTCCGCAACGGACACTGTTTAGCCCGCATTTCTCACCAGCGGCTGGTGAGAAATGCGGGAACCACCAAACCACAAGCACCAAGCGCCAAACAAGCCCCAAACTCCAATCCTCAATGGTCCAAGCGGAGACTACGTGGTGTTGCCC
>VGYW01000090.1 GCA_016872875.1 Planctomycetota bacterium
ACACCCCCTGAATCTGCCGCACCGTTGGCTCGTACCCGCTCATGGGCTACCCTCCGGGAAGGGGCTGCTCGACCGCTGCTGCCGCGCAGAGCATACCCTGGAATGGCCCCCATGTCAAGCGAAATGCAGACTATTTATTGGTGTTATCTATGAATCCCACTCCTCCCCCATTCCTGCCCCTGAAACCCACCTTTCTGCCCGTTTCACGCAATACGTGATCTGAGTTCTGAAATATCAATTATCGCCCCCTACTCCAACTCCCTGTGGCCTGGGCGAAGGGCAGAGCGAGCCCCGCTCGCCCGCGCCGACAGGCAGGGATGCTGATGGCCTGTCCCTGGCCTCATCCTACACCCCCGGTTGGCAGAGAGTCAAGACCCAACTCGCGCGCGACGCCCCAGAGCCCCCCTGCTGCGGATGTATTCGAAGACTTGACCCCGCCCACCCGCACCGTCCACCCGCCCACAGGTGGCATCCGGGGGAACGCTGCCGGCGTCAGCCCCGGCGAACGGGGTGCGGGTGAGAGGGGGACCGCATGAAAAAAGGCTTGACTACGAACGGGCCGTGCGTACAATCCCTATGTAGGAGCTTTACCATGTCGAGGAGCCTTGCCGTGGCCTTAACGACACCCGAGGTGGAACGGAGAATGGAGGCGTTCCGGGCCTCGTGCGCGCGGGCGGGCGTGCGAATCACGCCGCAACGGGTGGAGATTTTCCGGGAAGTGGCCCGCACGGATGAGCATCCCGACGCGGAGAAGGTCTTCCGGCGGGTGCGCGGGCGATTGTCCAATGTCTCGCTCGACACGGTCTACCGCACGCTGGCGCTCCTGGAGGAGCTTGGCCTGGTCTGCCGGGTGGACGCTCTATGCGACCGGGCACGTTTCGATGCGAACCGGGAGCGACATCACCACTTCGTCTGCACCCGATGCGGCGCCGTGCGCGACTTCGCCCACCCCGAGTGGGACCGCTGTGCCGTGCCCGAGGAGGTGAAGGCGATGGGCGAGGTGAGGACGATACACGTCCAGCTTCGGGGCCTGTGCTCGAAGTGCGCAGCACGCGAGCGGAAAGGAGGCAGACCGTCCCGATCCCAAATGGCTCGCCACGATTCCCGGTCGTTGTAGCCACAAGCGTCCCGCTTGTGGACTTTGCCGGGGCCGTCGGCTGGCAAGCGGGACGCTTGCCGCTACAGGAGGCCGCCCAGGACTCAAGTGCGGAAACGTCGGTTTGGACAACGAAAGGAGACAATGCGATGGGTGACGAGGGCAAGTGCCCGGTAACGGGGAAGACTCGCGGCCACGCCGCGGCCAGAGGCACGTCGAACCGGGACTGGTGGCCGAACCAGTTGGACCTCAGGATTCTCCACCAGCACTCCGCCAAGAGCAACCCCATGGGCGCGGAGTTCAACTACGCGGAGGAGTTCAAGACGCTGGACCTGGCGGCCGTGAAGAAGGACCTGCATGCGCTGATGACCGATTCGCAGGACTGGTGGCCGGCCGACTGGGGCCACTACGGGCCGCTCTTCATCCGCATGGCGTGGCACAGCGCGGGCACTTACCGCATCAACGACGGCCGCGGGGGGGCGGGCTCCGGCAGCCAACGCCTGGCGCCCCTCAACAGTTGGCCCGACAACGTGAACCTCGACAAGGCGCGCCGCCTGCTCTGGCCGATCAAGCACAAGTACGGCCGCAAGATCTCCTGGGCTGACCTCATGATCCTCGCCGGCAACTGCGCGCTGGAGTCCATGGGCTTCAAGACCTTCGGCTTCGGCGCCGGACGAGTGGACGTCTGGGAGCCGGAAGAGGACATCTACTGGGGCTGCGAGACCACGTGGCTTGGCGACAAGCGCTACGCCGGAGACCGCGACCTCGAAAACCCCCTCGCCGCCGTGCAGATGGGCCTGATCTACGTGAACCCGGAAGGCCCGAACGGCAATCCGGATCCGGTCGCGTCCGGCCGCGACGTTCGTGAGACCTTCGCGCGCATGGCGATGAACGACGAGGAGACCGTCGCGCTGGTCGCCGGCGGGCACACGTTCGGCAAGTGTCACGGCGCTGGCCCTGCAACCCACGTGGGGCCTGAGCCCGAAGCCGCCCCCATCGAGCAGCAGGGCCTCGGCTGGAAGAGCAGCTTCCGCAGCGGCAAGGGCGGCGATGCGATCGGCAGCGGCCTCGAGGGCGCCTGGAAGCCGGACCCGATCCACTGGGACATGGGCTACCTGACCGTGC
Organism: Planctomycetota bacterium; assembly: GCA_016872875.1. The sequence continues at coordinate 2,222 of VGYW01000090.1, forward strand.
TGTTCAAGTACGAGTGGGAGTTGGTCAAGAGCCCGGCCGGCGCGAGTCAGTGGCTGGCCAAGGACGTGGCCGAGGAGGACATGATCGTTGACGCGCACGACCCGTCGAGGAAGCGCCGGCCGATGATGACCACGGCAGACCTCTCCCTTCGCTTCGACCCGATCTACGAGCCGGTCGCGCGGGACTACCTGAAGAACCCCAAGAAGTTCGCGGACGCCTTCGCCCGGGCGTGGTTCAAGCTGACGCACCGCGACATGGGCCCGAAGTCGCGCTATCTCGGCCCGGAGGTCCCGGCAGAGGACCTGATCTGGCAGGACCCGGTGCCTGCCGTAGACCACAAGCTGGTCAACGCGCGGGACATCGCGGGCCTGAAGCGCACGATCCTGGCCTCGGGGCTGTCGATCCCGCAACTGGTCTCGACCGCATGGGCGTCGGCATCCACGTTCCGCGGCTCCGACAAGCGCGGCGGCGCCAACGGCGCGCGGATTCGCCTTGCCCCACAGAAGGACTGGGAGGTCAACCAGCCCGCCCAACTGAAGAAGGTGCTACGAGTTCTTGGGAAGATTCGGAAGGAGTTCAACAGCGCGCAGTCAGGCGGGAAGAAGGTGTCACTCGCCGACCTGATTGTCCTGGGTGGATGCGCCGCTGTCGAGCAAGCGGCGAAGAATGCCGGTCACAAAGTGAACGTGCCCTTCACGCCGGGACGCACGGATGCGTCCCAGAAGCAGACCGACGCGGCGTCATTCGCCGTCCTCGAACCGGCTGCCGACGGGTTCCGCAACTACCTCAAGGCCAGGTTCAGCGTGGCGGCGGAGCACCTGCTGGTGGACAAGGCGCAGTTGCTGACGCTGACGGCGCCTGAGATGACGGTCCTCGTCGGCGGCCTGCGCGTGCTGGGCGCGAACGTCGGCGGGTCCCAACACGGCGTCTTCACCAAGCGGCCAGAGACGCTCACCAATGACTTCTTCGTGAACCTGCTCGACATGGGCACGGAGTGGAAGCCGGCTTCGGAAGCGGGCGACGTGTTCGAGGGGCGGGATCGCGCAACGGGCGAACTCAAGTGGACCGGCACCCGCGTTGACCTCATCTTCGGCGCGAACTCCCAGCTCCGGGCCATCGCGGAAGTCTACGGAAGCGCGGACTCCCAGGAGAAGTTCGTGCACGACTTCGTTGCGGCGTGGAACAAGGTCATGAACCTTGACCGCTTCGACCTCGCCCGACCGTAGCAAAGAAGTCCTGGGGGCCTTCTTAAGGGAGTGGACGGGCGAAGAGAAGAGGTGAGCGTGAGGAACCGTCGGCACATCTGAGGGACAGCGGACGGCGACGCGCGCGGAAGCGTCCCAAGGAGAACGACGCAATCGCTGAGCGAAGATGGGCGCCCGCGGCCATCGTTACGGCATGCGTGTGCGTCTTGCATCTCGCGAGGGGGCCAGAGGAAAAGGCCAACCTGGTAGCCTTGCTCAGAGCGCTGTAGGGGGCCAATCGCCATGAGCCATGCTGCGCCCGGACCCCACGTTCACGGGGTCCGGGCGCTTACCTTCAGGTCACCGCAAGCGGGTCGGCTAGCGCGGCCGCTGCCAACGCCCCCAACACGAAGCGTACAACATAGCTGACCGCCAGAATGCCCGTACGGAGCCAGATGCACGACGGCCCCGCACATGACGGTCGCTGCCGCGAAGTGGAGGAAGAGCAGCAGCTTCGCCACCGACTCGAACGCCACCATGATCGCCGGCCTCCTGCGAGGAGTCTCCCGCGTGCCCGCAAGGGCATTCCATGGCTCCCGACGCCAGCAGGTCAAACCTCCCCTCGCCCTTCGGACACGCCGGCCGGCCCGCGCTGTGCGCGGGTCAGTCGGCCGGGTGACGGCGATCTGGAGGAGACCGGGCTGCTAAGTGGGGTAGGGCGGCTCGTTCTGGCCGCTCTCCGCGCGTTCGGCCCCTGGCTTGCCCCGCTGACGCAACACGGCGTAGGCGTTCCCCCGGAGGACCGCGGGATCGACCCGCACACTGTCCTCCTTCAGCGTTTCCGCCGTGATCTCCTCGCCGCTGATTACGCCGCCCCTGTACTTCGGGAAGATGATCGCCACCTCGGGGCAGACGCGGGCACACGCGGGACAGTTCGTCTTGCAGCTCGCCGGCCGCGGCGCTCGGTTTCGAACGGGATGTAGACGAACGCCGTCTTGCCGGCCGCCGTGCCGCCGAGCAGCGGCGCGAGATCGAGGTGGCCGTTGGTCGTCTCCGCGTCATGACACGGCAAGGGCCGGCCGCCGGCGACCAACTCCGACGGAACAGCCGCCGTCACGTGCGGCGGAAAGGGACAGTGCGCTTGCGCCGCCGGCCCGAACACGCGCCAGCGCGCGGGCAACGCAAACGGGCGCATCCTCACCTGCAATGCCGCGGCCGCCGTCAGGCGGGCCAGAGCCTGCTCGGGCAGCGGCGTCGCCTGGCCCAGGCGTCCGCTCTCCGCATAGGCGCAGAGGCACCGTAGCAGATGCCGGGCTTCCGGACGGTCGGTCCTCAGGTCGAGACTGGTCAGGATCAGCCCGCCCCGGCCGACCGAATGCCCCAGGAGATGGGCGACGGGATGGCAGGTCGGGTAGCGGTGGATGACGCGGACCACAGGCTCCTCGTCCTCCAAGCCCAGAGCCTCCAGGTCCAGCGGCGGCGAGAGGCTGATCAGGCGGTAGAACTGCCAGTCGGCGAACCCCTCGTGCGGGAAGTCGCCCAGCATCGGGTGCCGATGAATGACGGAACCGTTCTGCCCCTGGTCGAACGGCGGGAATTGCGCGGCCGGCGTGAAGAAGTACCCGGCGCCGCCGCAGCCGTTGACACCGTGCGGTCGAACCACGGAGACGGATGTCCGAAACACGCGCGGCGCAACCCCCGCCTTGAGGATGACACATCCGCCGCCTCGCAGGAACGCGGTCAACGGCTCGTCGAGCACCTCCGTCAACACGATCGCCCCCGGAGTCCGTGCCAGATCGGCCGGGGCGATGACGGGGATTCCGGACCAGCGATCCGGCGCCGTCACACCCGCCTGGTAGAGAAAGAGACTCGCCGGCAACCCTGCCCGAGGGAAAATCCAGAGGTCCCAGGAATTGGCGAACACCCGCTCCCCCTCGCGCAACTCGGCCTCGAGGTGCGCCGTCTGCGGTTGGCGCAACGCCGGCACGGTGAGCCGCACCGTACCGGCCGGCACCGTCTGGAAGGGCGTGTGGCCGAACGCGAGCGTCCCTTCGGCCGCCACCTCCGTCCCGAGCCTCAGCCGCCACGCGAGCGTCGGCCGCGCCAATGGCGGATGCGAGAAATCGGAGACGGACAACTCGCAGGCGAATTCGCCGCCGCTCTCCAGCACGCGGTCATCGAACCCCAGGCTTGCGAGGACGACCGTATCGCCATTGGTCTGGCGCCAGGTGGCGGCGTCGGCGTACTTGCGGTCGTAGAAGTCGTCCACGATGCCCTGGGGCGAGAGCTGGAAGTCGCAGGCGCTGAAATGCGAGATGCCGGCCAGGAACGGGAACCGGCGCCGCCGCTCCTCCATCTTGGCCTTGGCCTCGATGAACTGCAACCGCTGGCTGTTGTCGGCAAACAGCGGCAGCAGATGCTCGACGCCGCGCCGCCGCGCGGCTTCGAGGGCGATCTCCGCACCGTAAGGGCGCACCGCGCCAGTGAACCTGGGGATCAGGCGGACGTCCGGATAGGAACTCCACCAGCGCCACTCGTGCTGGATGAGCGGCTTGGCCCGGGGGCGGTCCCGCTCGGCCTCGTCGTTGAGGAAGTCGGCTGGCAACGCATGCTCGATGGCGGAGTCGCCGCCGTCGGTCCAGATGACCAGCGCCGTGGGCTTGACCGCCTTGGTCTCGCCGTAGCACTGCCAGGTCATGGCCTGGTAGTCGGCGATCGTCGGGTCGGAGACGACCTCCGGGCGCCTGATCCACAATTCGTTGCTCATGCAGTAGATGTTCGCCGACGGATGGTTGACGTCGCGCGCCACGACCAGGTTCCACTGCCGGCGGAGCATGTTGCGGTAGTAGTACGGCTCCGGGATGTCGCGCACGACCAGCGGGCGATACTGGTCGCTCGTGTTGGGGACCTCGCGGTTGTCAGCCGTCGGGTGGGCGCCGATGTAGGGGCGGACGGTTCCCATCTCGCTCTGGATGAGCACGCCGGTCTCGTCGGCTGCGTCAAAGGCTTCCGGCGGGTACACGAACGAGTTGCAGCGGATCTGGTTGTAGCCGTAGGCGCGCAGCACCTGCATCCGCTTGCGCCAGCGGTCGCGGTCGGTGTCGGGCGAGCCGGTCTCGGGGTTCTCGGGGAAATCGCCGTGCCCGCGGATGTAATACGGCTCGTCGTTGACCAGAATGTGCTTGCCGTGCGTGGTCAGCTTGACGAATCCCACGCGTTCGCTCAGCGCATCGAGCACAGTTGCGCCGTCGGCCAGAACGCCGTCCACGCGGTAGAGCTGCGGGTTGTCCGGGCTCCAGGGCGAAGGCGACAGGATCGGGATGCAGCACTCCGTGAACGCGGAGGCGATCGGCACGTCCACGGCCGCCTCCGGACTTCCGGCCCCGATGGCCTCCGCCGCCACCCGCAGGACCTGGGGTGTCGCGCCGGGCGTCCAGCCGCCCACGCGGACGTGGAGGCGCAGCCGCTGCCGGTCCAGCTCGGGATAAACCCGGAACTCCTCGATGAACCGCGGGCCGGTCGCCGTCAGCTCGACGCTCCGGCACAAGCCCGACCACTCGCCCTGCATGTTGTACATCAAGGCCAGGGCGCGGGACTGCTCGTGGACACGGACGACGAGGCTGTTCTCCTCGTCCCAGCGCACCAGCGGGCCGATCTCGAAGCCGAACGGAACGAAGGGGAGGAGGTTCTCGCCCAGCCGGACGCCGTTGAGCCACACCTCGGCGGTGGGATTCACGGCGCCGAAGTTGAGCCAGAGCCGGCTGCCGCGCCAGGCGGCGGGTGCGGCGAAGGTCTTCGCGTACGAGCCCGTGCCCTTATAGGTGGCGCGGAAGGTCCGCATCGGGAAGCGGCCCTCCATGATGTCGTTCTTGGCGTCGGTGCCGAAGCCCTGCCCCTGCCAGCAGCCGGGCACCTGGATGGGGTCGGCCACCTGCTTGCCGTCATCGAACCAGCGCTCGTTCACCCCGCGGTCGTCGGGATCGAGACGGAACCTCCACTCGCCGTCGAGGCTGAGCCGGCGTTCGGCGGCATGCGAAAGGACGGGGTTCACACGCACCGGCGCCAGCACCGTGGCCGCGGCCGATCCGTCGCGCCGGGCATGTTCATCGCTGCCGAGGCCGATAGTCTTGGTGTTCATTCCAGACCTCCAGACTTCCCGGGCCGCTATTCGCCCAGGAAGACCTTCCGTTTCCGTTCCAGGTAGTACTCGAAACCCGCCAGCGAGATGTCGGGAGGGATCGCATGGTCGATGCACGGGATGTAGCCGCCCTCCGCCACCACGGGCGCGAGCCGGGCGACCTCGCGGTCAATGGCCGGCTGTCCCTTGGCGATCTCGCGCTTGTCCACGCCGCCCATCATGCAGAAGCTCTTGCCATACTTCCTGCGCATGGACACCGGATCCATGCCCGCCGCCACCTCCATCGGCGTGAAGCCGTCCACTCCCACCTCCAGGAACACCTGAATCAACGCCTCGAAATCCCCGTCGGTGTCCACAAGCACGACCTGGATGCCGCTATCCTTCAGGAGGCGGACGTAGCGTCTGTAGTGCGGCAGGATGAACTCGCGGAAGAGCTCCGGCCCGATCAGCGGCCCGCCCTTGCCGGCCAGGTCCTCGTGGATGACAATGTAGTCGAACCGCGCCTCGTGCAGGGCGCGCTCGTACAGCTTGAGGATGTAGTCCTCCAGGAACTCGAGGCACTCGTGGACCAGCGCCGGATCGTCGTAGAACAGCATCGAGATGCCCTCGGTCCCGCACCAGTCGCGCAGCATGCTGTAGAAGCCGAAGTCGCCCCAGATGTGGTTGATGCAGTAGGGGATGTCCCCCTTGCGGGAACGCTCCACGAACGCCTGCCACTCCGGCTCGGCGGGGTACCGGGCGGACGGGGCGCCCTCGTAGCGCTTGCGCATCTCCAGGAACGTGGCGCGGTCCTTCACCGGGAAATCCAGGTAGGTATCCATGCAGATACTGGTCCATTTCCCGTCCACCTTCAGTCCTCTGCGCGTCCGGCCGCGCTCGTCCACAAAGGTCAGGTATTCCGCTGTGTCGCCCAGAACACGGTATTGGAAGGGTGGAACCGGACCGGCGGCGTTCAGCGCGCTGCCCTCGGCGCCGTCCAGTCTGAAATGGCTGTCACCGGCAAGAAGCAGGTAGCTGACCGACTCCGGCATGCCTTCGCGGAGCCAGCGCTCCCGGGTCTGCCCCCACATGCCGATTTCCATGTTGGGGATGCGGTCCACCGGGCGGTATTTCAGGGTGTTCACATAGCGTTCCCGAGTCGTCATGCTCCGCCTCGCTTCCGCGCCTTGGCCGCCGCGAGCGCCGCGGAATCCGGCACGCGCCGGCAGATCTCGAGGCTGCGCCGCGCGCACTCGCTGATCGCGATCGGCTGGTAGCCGACAATGTTGCCGTGGACGGTGTCGTTGAGCGGTTTGATCCATTTCGCCGGCAGGCGCCTGGCGCCGAGCATGGCGCCGGCGATCGAGCCGGAGGTCGCCGCGGTCGAGTCGCTGTCCAGCCCCGCCATCACGGTGAAGCGGATGGCGTTGCCGAAGTCGCCCCCGCCCATGAGCAGCGATGAGACGATGGCCGCGACATTGCTGAACGTGCTGCAATCGTGCCCGCTGAACACCGCGATGTTCTCCTCCTGCACGTCGAGGATGCGCTCGGGACGGAGCCCGTGCTTGCGGCAGATCTGGATCATCTTCCGGATCGCGGCGGCGAGGCGCGAGGTGGCGGGAATCTCCGCCAGGCCGGCCTTGACCACGGCCAGCGGATCATCGAGCGCGAAGGCGGCGGCGATCGTGGCCGCGTAGAACATCGAGCAGTAAAGGCCGGTCCGGGTGTTCGAGGTGCGCGCGTCGCGCCAGGCGAGATCGGCGGCCAGCTCGGGCAACCCCGGCGCCGCATAGCCGTAGGAGTCGGCGCGGATGCCGGCATCGATGTCGAAGCGGTACGGATTGCTGTGCGTCGCCACCCAGTACCAGTCGATGTCCTGATCGGGAATCTGTTTCCACCGGATCGAGTTCATCGGGTAACGCAAGACCAGGTTGCGGAAGGCCATCATGCCGGTGCCGCCCTCCATGAGCGCGTAGGGCATGACGCGGAACCAGACGCTGGCGAGGTCCCGCGACTGGAACTGGTCCGGCTGCTGGAGCTCGCGCAGGGCGATCTGGGCGATCATCGTGTGCGTGAGGTCATCGTCCGCGGGGGCATAGCGGAGGTTCTCGCGGGTGGCGTCCATCTTCCAGGTGAACTTCAGGTCGCAGGGCGAATGCGCGGGCATGTAGTCCCGGATCGGCCATTCGTCGGGCGAGACCGCCGTCAGGTACTTGATGAGGCGTTCGCGTGTATGCGGGCGAAAGGTCTCGCCGGGACCGCCGAGGGTGCAGCCGGCGCAGCGCCCGAGCCAGGCGCCGTAGAGCCGGTCGTAGAGCCAGGCCTCGTCGCCGCGGGGCGTCTCGAACGTCCGCTGCTTCGCCTTCGGGCGCAGCCTGCGGATGCTCTCGAGGTCGTAAGGCTCGGCGCAGTCCAGCTTCGGGTCATCTGGGATGGCGAGCGCCTGCTCGTAGATGTCGAGCAGGCCCTTCTCGTCGGCCTTCTGCGACAGCTTGGCGAGGCGCTCGCGCACGCGGCGGCCGCGCCCTTCCTCCTCCGCAGCGAACAGTTCCCACCGCACCAGGCCAGCCCGCGTGTCCCCGCCGGGCACGCACATCTTGCCCTTGCTGAAATCGATCGCCTGGGTCTTCACTGTCACGTTTGCTCTCCCTGGTTCCTGACTGTTGTCGTTTCCTGCATGTGCATCCTCCCTCACGAGCTGGCGCGGTCACAGTGCGTTCACGGGAAGCCGCAGTTCCGCAGCTAGGGACCGAACGAGAATGCTGTCAGCGACGTCGGGTCGCTGAACATCAGGCCGAGGGGCCAGTAGACCTTGTAGTCCTGCGAACGCCCCCAGGCGGACATGCCGGAGACGGCCACGGCCATCCTGCAGGGGGATGCGGCCCATCAGCACGTAGCCGGGCTTGCCCTCCAGCGACGCGCCCACAACGCTGCCCAGGTAGCTGCCCAGCGGATGCGCGCCCACGTCGGCAATGACCTTCCCCCACACCAGATCATCGGCCAGCTTGTAGTTGGCGGCCCACTCCGAGCCGGCCTTGTTGTGGTAGCGGTATTTGAAGATCGCCGGTTTCCGGTCGCCGACGAAGCCGAGGCCAAACTGCTCTTCCTCGACCCAGAACTCGATGCCGTCGAAGGCGAACATGGCGCCCGATGCAGTCGTCTTCCACGTAGACGCCTGGCTTGCCGTCGTGCCGCAGGTAGGCGGTCAGACCGTCGCGCATGTCCACGAAGCCGCACGTCCAGTGGCCCGGCCAGCCCCAGTTCAGCGTGGCCAGGCGCAGGCCGTCGCTGTTGTAGGCGTCCACCTGCCCGCCTCGTTTGGTCTCCATCCCGATGCTGGAGGTGTCTTTGCCGCAGGCGCGGACCTCGGGCTTGGCAAAGTCGTAGTTCGGGTTGCCCTGCGCGTCGAAGCCCTGGAACGGATAGACGTTGAACTTGAACTCCGTCGGATCGCCGGTGCTGATGACGATGTCGCCCTTTCGGGCGAAGCGCAGGTCGTTATAGGTGCCATGGATCGGCACGAAGCCGGCGAGCCGCGGCGCCAGCGGCTTCGTCACTTCCACCAGGAAAAAGCCACTTTGGCGCGGGCGCTCGCCCTTCTCGCTTTTCGGCAGCAGACGGTGGCCGCTGACCAGGATATACGGCTTGCCGCCGAGGAGGGTGGCTGAGGAGGTTTGTGCCATGGCCCGCCCGTCGCCGAGGGAGGGCATTTCGCCCACCAGGCGCCAGGCGCCGGTGTCCGGATCCACGCGGTGGATTGCGGAGCCGTAGACGTAGACGTAGGTCGGATCGAGCGGGTGCGGCACGCCCACGTCCATGAACGTGCTGACCGCGGCGAAGAGTTCGCGCTTGCTCGCGGGATCGATGGCGCGCACCCGGCCGGCTTCGCACACGATGAGCGTGCCGTCGTCGCGGACCGCCAGGTCGCGCAGGAGCCCGAACAGGTCGCCCGAGACCGGCATCCAGGTGTCGGGCGGGCGCGCCTTTCCGAGGGTCTGCGCGACCGAGCCGTCGGCGAGCTTGAGCACGGCGATCCTGGCCGCTCCCGGATCGCTGACCGCCACCGTGCCGACCCCGATGGCCATGTACCGCGGCGTGGCGAGGCCCGTAGCATGCCGCCGGGCGATCTTGCCGTCAGCGCCGAACACAACGGCCTCCGTTCCCGCCAGCGCCCAGATCGCGCCATCGGGGGCCGCCTCGACGTCGCCCACCGCGGCGCCGACGGGCCAGTCCGCCAGCTTCGCGCCGTTGGCCAGATCGATCACGCGGATCACGTTCAGGGCGGGCAGGGCCACGTACGCCTTGCCGCCGGCAACGGCCAGTCCCGCGGGCTTCATCTCGGTCTTGCCGTCCGTGGCCACGAGCTTCTCGCCGTCGGCCAGCACGGCATAGGACTTCGCGCCGTTGGGCATCGGCGCGCGCTCGCCGGGAAAGACCAGGGTCTGAAGTTGGCGCCCGACGCCGGCGATCAGGGTGCGTTTCACGGGGTTGCCGGCGTCGGCGATGGCCCAGATGTCGCTCTCGTCGAGGGCCGAGCCGCAGATGCTCACGCCCGTGCGGGTGTGATAGCGCAGCGGAATGCCCGCCTCGTCGTAGAACGTGGAGACGACGAACGAGCCGTCGGCGAACACGACCACGCGCTCGGCGTTGTCGCAGTTGAACGTGCCAAGCGGGCTGCCGTTGTCGGCGATGTTCCCGTCGTCGAGGAACCGGATGTCGTGCGCCACGGCCCGCACCTCGTACCTGCCGGCAGGGGCGGGCAGGCCCGCGTCGTCGCGGCCATCCCACCACAGCTCGGGCACCGCCGCCTCGTCGGCCAGCAGCATGCGCACGAGCGTTCCGTCCGGCCGGTAGACGCCGGCGCTCAACCGAACGCCGGCGGGGGCTTTGACTGGGAGTTTCCTCCAGTCCGCACCCGGCTGCGGTTCGGGGTAACGGTAGGCGCCGACGTTGACGCGTCCGCCGCGCACCGCGAACGGCCTGCCGTCGCGGTCGGCTTCCACCTTCGGCTCGAGAGCCACCCCCACGGCCGAGCCGGGCAGGCCGCCGCCCCAGGTGACCTGCGGGGCGACGTGGAGGTCGTTCTTCGCCGGATCGGCGAACGCGGGCAGTGTGTAGGCGCTGTGCCGCTCCTGCCCGGACGCGGCAAACCACTCGTAGATGATGCGGCACTGGTTCGCAAGCCCCCACGTGCCGATGGTGCCGGAGACAGCGTTGCAGTCGCTCGACCAGGACGGACCCGAGGCGGGGTCCACCACCATCGCGGTGTTGTTGCTGGCGAAGATGCTGTTGCGGATCTCGCCCTGGGAGCTGCCGGAGATCATCAGCCCGGCCATCGAGCAGGACGCCACGGTCAGATGCGCCAGCCGGCTGCGCGTGGTCTGCTTCACCTGGGCGCCGGTCACGCAGCGCAGGAACACGCTGCTCTCCAGGCGCAGGTCCTCGCACAGCGCCGATTCCGCGCCTTTCGAGAGGCCGGCGAAGGTGCAGCGCTCGATGGCGACCCCACGCACCTTCTCCACGCGCAACCCCAGGCCCCGGCCCTGGAAGGTGAGGCCCGAGACCCGCACGTGCTGCGAGCGGTGGATGTAGAGCGCCGGCTCGCCGAAGACGGCCGGCTCCAGCACGACCGCGCCGGCCGCGTCACCGGTGAGCTTGCCGCTCTCGTCGCCGACGATCGCCAGGGGCGAGTTGAGCGTGCCGAAGCGTTCCGAGATCAAGGCGGCCTCCCGGTAGGCGCCGGGGCCGACCACAATCCGATCCCCGTGCATCAGCAACTGCGCCGCCCGCGTCACGGTCCGGAACGCAGCCTTGGCGCTCGTGCCGTCGGCCCGGTCATCGCCGCCCGCACGGACGAAGTACACCTCAGCCCGCGCCGGCGCCGCCATCAGCAGCGCGACCCACAGGAACCCCATGCCGCAGCACAACAGCCCGCTTCGCCCGTCTCCCACCGCGTTGTCTCCTCTCTTCGTTCGCCACTGATCGGGTGCCCGCTTGCCACAAGCGGCCACCTTGCGAAACCGGCACAAACAGTGCCGTGAGCCTGAAGCGCATTGTAGCATCCCCCTTGGAGGGTGCAACCGACGTTCCCGTCCCCCGCACCGGCCGTGCGACCGCTATGTCGCGGGTGGGCGCTCCAGGACGAGCGCCTGCGGCCGGGGAACGGGATTCCCAGCGAGAAGCTCGCCTCCACCCGCGCCTTACCGGCCCTGGCTGCCACAACTGCCCCGCCGCCAAACGGATGGAGCACGCCATCGCCCGAACGGGTGTACCCGGCCCGCGCCAAAGCGTAGAGTGTGGAGCTGCCCCCGGGCCACATGGTCGTTTCTACTTTCCCATTGGGAGACGAACCGGGAGGAGTGAACTCATCGTGGGGGGGGCAACGCTTCGGTGACCCGTCCGACGGGTACAGCTCCGCTGCAAGGGCATCGGCCTTGCGGATCAACTCCAATGTCTCCGGCGAGTCGTCCTTGAAGCCGTAGAAGGCGACTCCCGGCATCTCCGGATACTTTGTCCTGATGTGGCGCACCTGTCGTTCCAACTCTTCGAAGGTCATACGCCGTCCCTGCTTGTCCTTCGCCGCCGAGATGTAGCCGAAGCAGACGATTGTCCTGTCGAGCAGCCCGGCGTTCCTCATGACCTCACAGCGCTCGCAGACTGCTTCGATGGTCAGGCCGCCAACATCGGGGATGAAGGCGTAGCCCTCGATGATGGCGGAGTGCTCTCTGGCACAGGTTGATCCTTCCCTCATTCTGCCCTTGTGCAGGTTGCAAGGCCAATCACCCTGTCGGCGGCGCCATAGTAGAGCATCCACCGGCCTCTGAAGAGGACGAGGCCGTTGGCAACCGTCGTATTGCCGGTCATTCCCTTCTTCTCCCAGTCGTATTCGGGGTGGAGGAAGGGCTCCTTCTGCTCCTTCAGCACGGTCTTGCGGTCGGTGCGGTCAAGGAGGGCCTGGCGGAGCACCCAGGCGCCGAGCGCGTGGTGCCCGCCCTGCGTCATGAGCAAGATGCCGTCGTCGCGCAGCAGGGCAATGGCGCCGGCCTCACGGCCCCCTCCCGGCCACACGGCCTTGCCGGTCGGCGTCCAGTCAATCAGGTTCTCGCTCCAGGCGATGCCGCAGGGGTGCGTGTAGTACATCCAATACTTGCCGTCAATCTTGGCGGCGATCAGGCGGTCGCCCTCGCGGCGCGAGACCACCACGCCGGTCCGCGAGCCGGCGACCTTGTCCTGCGCAGCCTTGCGGAAGGCCGGCCCGTGCTTCGTCCAGCGCACCAGGTCGCGGGAGGTGGCGACGGACATGGTGTCGCCCTTGCCGCTCCAGGTGGTGTAGTTCATGTAGTAGACGCCATCCTCGCCCTCGACGACGTGGAGGTCTTCGCAGCCGCCCTCCCACTCGTGCTTCTTCCATTCGTCGTTGTCGGGATAGAGGACGGGCGTGGGGTGCCGCGTGAAGCGGACGCCGTCCTCACTCCATGCGAGCCCGATGCGGCATGTGCGCCCCCATCCGAGGTCTGGGCTCCGGTCGTCGGCGCGGTAGAGCAGGTAGACCTTGCCGTCCCGCACCACGGCAGCGGGGTTGTAGACGTTCTGCTCCTCCCAGCGGACCTCCTTGCCGCGGATGGGGCACGTGAACCGCGAGTCCGGCGTCGGCCGCAGGACGGGTTCCTTGTGCTTCACAAATGGCCCCATCTGCCAGTCGAGTTCCGGGGCCGCTGCGAAGGCTGCCGCGGAGAGCACGAGCAAGCAAGCCGTGAGCTGTCCCACGTTGAGCCGGGGACCCCTGAGGGAGAAGGAGTGCGATCAGACCTCATGCATTCTGCTCTTCCCCCTGCCGTTTGCCGACCATTCGCTCTTGAGCGTTCGCCGTCACTTGCTTTTCAACAGCTCGACCATGGCTTTGCCCATGGCTTCGCCGACGTCCATATAGACTTCGGCCTTGCCGCCGTAGTGGCCATTGCCGCTGCCGCCTTGCGCCATGGGATGCGTGTAGATGGTCGCGACGTTGCCTTTGAACTCTGGGTACTTGCCAGTTGCCCCGTCCACGGCGAGATGGGCCTCGAGGACTTGGCCGCCAAGTCCGCCGCCGCCCTTGACGGATTCGCCCATGGTGGCGAGCACGAACTTCGCGTTGGGGGCGTTGAATTCCTTGCGCAACTGCTTGATGAAGTACACGAGGTTCTTCTCGTAACGGGCGGCGTGACCGGGGTTGCCGGCGTCTTTCTCGCCCTGCCAGAAGAAGAACCCGGCGACCTCGTAGCCTTTGGCTCCCGGGTAGTGCTTTTCGAGATCGGCCAGGGCCCTCTTGGCGTCGCCGATGTCGGAATCCCACTGCTTGCCGGCATACCAGTCAATCGGCTTGCCCTTCTTGTCCACCCACGGTGCGGGTTCGGTCTTGAGGCCCTTGGCCGGGTCCATTTCCCATGCCTCGGGCTTGTCCTTGTAGCCGGCATAGACCAGCTTCTTTTCCACGCCCGCCCTGTCCTTGGTGACAAACTCGAAGCGCTCACTGCCGGGCGGCAGCAGGTCCCAGCCGAGGCTGCGGTTGCCGATGCAGCACTTGAGGATCATCACGGGCGCCTCGATCGCGTTCCCCAGCGGATGGCCGATGCCGAATTCTGGCCCGAGGGTGCCGCCTTTCACGGTCATCCACTCGTTGTTGAGCGGGCCCTTGCCGGACATGTACCGCACAAAGCGGACGTCCTTCCGCTCCGTCCAGGCACCGGCATCATCCACAAGATACTGGTATTTCTTCTTCTCCTTGACCGCATGCTCCAGAGAGACCTCACCGCCTTTCACCTTGCCGAGGCCGACCATGTTGGACTGGCCGAGCAAGATGAAAACCTGGACCGGCTTGGTCATATCCGCCGGCTTGTCGTCGGGCCGGGCGATCATCTCGGCCGACCAGGCAGCGGACAGCCCCATCGCCAGGACCGCCGCCAGGCACATCACTTCACCGAAGGTCTTCTTACTCATCACTGCGTCTCCTTGTGAAGAAAGTGGTTGAATCTTGCGGCCAATCCGCATTCTTCGGCAATTCATGTCGCTCGTTCCTCCCCCTACGGCTACTTCACCGGCGTCAGGGTGAAGTCCTTGATGGTCAATCCCTTGACCGGCTCGGTGCGCGAAAAGCGAAGGACGTTCTTGCCCTTGACCAGCGAGACCTCGACCGGCGGAGTCTTGTCCCACCTGCCGACGGTGAACGGCACCGCGATGTCGGCCGGCGCCTTGGCATCGTTGGTTGCGACCAGGAGGTGCTGGTCGGCGCTGGTCGTCACCACCCGCGCGCTGAGGGCATACTTCCCGGCCGTCGGCGCCTCGAAGGTGTATTCGAACTCCTCTGCCCCGCCCATGCGGCTGTAGTGCAACTGCATCCCGCCCAGGTAGCTCTTCATGAAGCGGATCTTGCCGGTGCTGTTCGTCGGCTTGCTGCACGCCACGGCCGGAATCGTGATCACGCCGTCCTGGCCGACGACGATCTTCTTGTCCGCCTCGGATACGGCTGCTGCTTTGACGACTTCCTTCACCTTGGATTCGTTCGCCTCGCCGATGTCCGTGCCTACCGCGGCCAGCGCCACCGCCTTGGCTTCCTCAATGATCGCCCGCTGCCGGTAGAGAGCCACGCTATTCCAGAAGCCGGAAACGTCGGAGTGGAATCCGTAGGCCCGCTTCTCTCCCAGGGCGTCGCCCACCCACTGGGCGCGCTGCACCTGCGGGTAGGCATTCTCGACTTTCCGCGCCTGGGCACTCGCCAGGAAATCAAGATCCTTGCCATAGGCGGTCCAACCCGCCCCCCAGCCCCCGCCCAGGCAGATCACCCAGCCGGCGGGAGTCCAGTGGGCCAGCGAGGCATGACCGGGCTGGGGACGGGCGATGGTCGGGATGCCGAAGCTCCGCAGGATGAAACGCCCGAAGAACGCGCGCCGGCCGCACACGCCGCCATTCATGATGATGTTCTGGTAGTTCTGAAGCGTGGGGAGGTCATTCTTCACATCCTGCGACCCATACGCGACCTCGGTCCTGACGGCTTCCACGTAACGCCAGTTGTAGTCCGCGGTGTAGATGTGATCCGGCCGGTAGTTCCGGAGCATCTGGCGTCCCCAGGCCAGAATGCTGTCTGGTTCATCGCCATTGACTGCATTCCGATACTCCCACACGGTCAGGTCCTTGAAGCAGGGGTCCAGTTCGCCATCGAGGGAAGCCTTCTCAAAGTGCAGGTAGCGTTTCACCGGGTCCACAGTGGCCGGAGCATCGGTCTGGGCCTTGGGGTTGCTCTGCGCAACCGGCACCGCATGCTCCAGGCTGATGGCCAGTGCCAGCCGCTGGAAGGGGCTCTCGCCGGCCTTCGGGCTGGCTTTCTGGATCGCCGTGTAGATCTCCATCGCCCGGCCGTACTTGCCCTCCTTGGCGCCGTCCGCGACGAGCATTTGCTTCATCAGGCCATTGTCCGCGAGAAGTTTCTCCACGAGGGCCTCAGGCTCCTTCCCCTGCTGTGCGAACTCGGCCAGGCCACGGGGCGTGGCCTGGGCCAGGACGATGTACTTCACCAGTTGGGCATCCAGCTTGTCGCTCGCCAGGAAACGCTCCAGATTGAGTTCGCTGGCCGCCTTCAGCGTATGGGCATGGGCCTTGGCCAGCGCTTCCTGGGCTGCCTTGAGGGCCTGGGTCAGCTTCGGCTCGTCGCTCGTCGCCTTGTCCAACGCTCCCTGACGCTCCTTGAGTGCTTTGATCCCGTCTTCCTTGTTCGCCTGCCACTTGGCCAGCTCTTTCCGCGCCGCTTCGCGTTCGGCCTCCGTGGTGGCCTTCTTCAGCGCCGCCTCCGCCTCTGCAATGCCCTTCTCGGCACCGCCGATCCACTTGCCCTTCGCGTGATCCACCAGAGCCTTTGCCGTGGCGACTTTGTCCAGAGCCGCCTGCGCCGCATTCACTCCCGCCTCCGCAGCCTTCTCGGCCTCACGGGCTTTCAGATAGGCGGACTTCTTCTGCTCGTCCACGACTGGCACGGCTTTGGCGATCTCCGCCTGCAACGCCGTAAGCATGGCGGAGTGCTTTGCGAGGAGTTCCTCCCCGGCCTTGGTGAGCGGAGCTGCCGGCCCCGCCTTCGTGGCCGCCGATGCGTGCGAAAAGCCAAGCGCGAGCGCTGCCAGCAGGCACCCCGCGCGGACCGCTCTCTTGCCGTTCATGGTGTTCTCCTTCCGTGGTTCAGCGTGCCAGTGGCGAACGGCCTTCGTCGGGCTCTCTTGCTGCGCCCCCCGGTCTCAGGGCAGGCGGCAGTGCGCGATCCGTCATTATCCACATCCCCGGCAGCCCGTCAAATGGGGCACATCGGCCAGTTGGATGCTGAGTCCGCCGCGAAGACCGCGGCCGAGATGGCAAGCCGGGGGGACTGTGGACAGTCTCGCGTTCATTTCTCGAAGGCTAGCTTCCACTCTACGGCCTTAGTGGCGGAGGGGACGATGCGGACAGTCGCGGTTTCCTGCTGGCTGGCGCCCTCGGCCTTCTCGCCGGCGACCTCGGCGCTCCGGAGGCGGAATCCCTGCGGGAGATGCACGGTGAGCACATAGGGGTCGCCGCCGACGACCGCGCTCTTGCCAGACAGGGTCTTGCGCCGGGCATTCCAGGCCTCGTCGAGCAGGCACACGCCGCCCTGCGAGAGGTGGCGGGTGGTCGAGAGCACCCAGGGATGCGGCCGAGCCTCGCGGATGGCGAAGACCTGTATCGCGCGGCTCGAATCCAGCGCGGGCGCCTTGAACGAGCCTTTGCACCGGCCGAGGAACGTCTGCGTCCAGAACTCGAACACGAGATACTCGCGGTCGTCCGCCAGCCCGAGGTCGGCGAACTTCACTTCCTGCTCCGGCGCGCCCTTCCCGCCCCAGTCGAACTGCGCCAAGACCGACCAGTGCTCGAAAGGCCGGTCAATCTCCTGCAGCCACCACGTGCCGTTTCCGCCGCCATCGTAGAGCTGTCCCGGAACCGTGAAGAGTACCGGCGCACTGCGCTTCATGCCCTCGAGGTTAGCGTCGTCCCTGTAGACCTCCGCCTTGTCGCTGACCAGCAGCATGCTCCCGGCCATCGCCACCACGGCAGGGCGCAGGAGCGTGTCGGTGGGCGCGGCTTGCGCGCCGAAGGTCGTCATCGTGACTCGCTCTCCCTTCCGGTCGGGCAGGACGTCGCAGTGGTCTGGGTCGCCGCGCCATACCACGCCGTTGGTGGAGCTGTTCCCCAGCAGCGTGTTCCACTGGAACCCGTCGCTGCCCAGGCGGCAGCCGTCCGCCAGCCCGATCGAGCACCGGCCCGGCCCCACGCCCCAGCACGTCAGGATGAAGATGTCCTTGCCGAGTTCCTCGCGAGCCGCCTGATCCCAGGCGCGTAGCGACTGCTCGGGCGTCGAGCCGATTCGCTTGAAGTGGTCGGCTGCCGGCTTCTCCCTGTCGGAGTGCAGCATGTCACCCGCGCCGTCAATCTTCACGTAGTCCCAGCCCTGCTTCTTCAGCTCGCGGAAGAGCGGCCGGACCAGGGCGTCCACGGCTTCCTTGCTCGTCGTGTTCAGCGTCCAGATTCCGTAGCCGCCCTGGTAGATCGAGCCGTCGGCCTTGGTCACGAACCACTCAGGGTGTTCCTTGCCGATCTTGGGCAGGTAGCGGTCAACATAGGATCGGTACACGCGATGGACCCAGATGCCGGGGGACATGCCGGCGGACCTGATCTTCTTCACCGCGGCCTCGGCGCCGCCGGGGAACTTCTTCGCGTTCCATTCCAGGAAGGACCGCGGCCCCCCGCCTCCGCCGCAGTAGCCGGCATCGAGCTGGAGGTGCTTGTAGCCGAAGTCAGGGAGCTTCTTCGCGACGAACACATCCACCAGCGAGTCCAGGACTTGTTGACTGATGCCATCGCGGTAGGGCCACCACGAGCAATAGCCGGTGACCGAACCCTTCCACACCTGATAGGTCCACGGCTCGAAGTACTCGAGGCCGCGGTGCTTCTGGTAGAACCGGGGCAGGAACACCAGTTCGATGGTAGTGCCACGGCTCTCCCAGGCGAACGTGGCGCGCTGCTTCTCCGCCGCCGTGGGCTGGATACGGGTCGTCCCATCCGCCGGGCCGATCAGCACCCAGTCCCAGCGGCGGTCATAGACCGCGTTGTTGCGCAGGTTGCGGCTCAGCCCGACGCTGTTGCGCACCAGTGGGAAGCGCTTCTGCGCCTCACTGCTGGTCTCGACGGGGAACGCCTCCTCGCTGCCGGTGACAGTGCCGCGCAAGACCAGCTTCACACCTTCTTGCGGCTTGGTCAGGGCGAACTTCAGTCGCTGCTCGACCTTCTCCTTCTCGTCGCGGCTTTCCGCCGGCTGAAGCTTGATCTCCGCTCCCACCACGGCGCGGCCGGCCGCGTCCTCCGCGTCGACCCTGGCATCGAGGATCACGGTGTCGTGGTACCGGAGCCTCAGCGCCCCCCGGAGGGCGTCCCACTCTGCCGCGGCCGGGGTGTTGGGCGGTGGCTCGATGGACTCACGGGCAACAACCGAAGAAACACCGACCAGCGCAGCCATGAACCACAGGAGCGACAATCGTGGCGGGCACGCACTGGCAACCATCGCTGGGCCTCCTACCCTGATGTTCAGGCAGAAGCGAACGCAAATGCCATTCATGGCCAGACCGAGCCGAACCGCCAGACTTCGGCAGAGCGGACAGTTGCTGTGCCACCCGCGGCAAAAACCTCCACACCGAGGTCGTCCTGGCCGGGGTGGATGACGCGGGTGACGCATTCGCGGCCGCCGTTGATGAATATCTCCATGGCGGACTTGTCGAGGAAGACGTGCAAGGTGAGCGTCCGTTGCTTGTCGTCGAGGGTGAGAGGCACGGGGGTGCCAGCCGCGTCGAGAACGCGACCGTCGTGCCGAAGCACGATCGCCTTCCCGCCATCGTTGGAGCGCCGCAGCTTCAGCCCGGCGGCCTTCGCGGTGCCCGGCTCAAGCTCAGCCAAGACCTCCAATGTGTCGCCCCGTGCACCCTCGATAACGTGTCCGCGGTTGTCGAGCGTGAGGTCCCTGACGCGAGTGTGTCTGCCGCGCAAGGCAGCCAACTCGGGGGCAGGCGTCTGGATGGGGCGCCCATTGCCATCGAGCGTCAGCACGCGCGGCAGCGACATGCAGCCGTTCCAGCCCCGCCCCGCCTCGAAGCCGCTCACCCAGCCGAAGAGGATGCACCTGCCCTTGGCGTCGAAGAGGACGTTGGTGCCGTAGAAGCCGCGCTTCGTGGCGAAGTTCTCAGGGCGTTTCGGGCCGTAGGCGTGGTCGAGTGTGCCAGAGGGGCCGTTCATGTGGAACTTCATCGCGGCAGGGTCGAAGCGCCCGACCTGGTAGCTCGGAGGGTAGGTGGAACGCAGCAGCACCCATCGGCCCTGGAGCGGGAAGAAGTTGGGGCATTCGCCCGACACGCCGTCCAGCTTCCCCGCGAACTTCCATGCGGTCAGGTCGGGGTTGAGGGCCTCGCAGACGGCGCCGCCGCTGGACTTGAAGGTGGCGAAAGTCCGCCCGCCGGCTCGGAAGAGGAACGGGTCGCTCCAGCCGGCGTTCATGTCGGCGGGCACGCCGCCCCTCCCTGCGGCCATCAGCGGGTTCTTGTCGAGCTTCCGCCAGGTGCGCAGCTCATTGTCACAGGCGATTGCGGCCCACTGCTCGCGCTTGCGGCCCTTCGCCTCGGGCACGAAGGTGTAGAAGATCATCGGCGTGCCCTGGCCATTGACGGCTACACAGCCCGAGTTGCAGCGCAACTCGCCGCGGTCCGCTGACGGCACGATGGCGATTGGCAGGTGCTCCCAGCGCACGAGGTCGCGGCTGCGGGCGTGCCCCCAGCTTGAGCCCTTGGCCCCCCAGGTGTCCCCGAAGGGGTTGAACTGGTAGAAGATATGGTAGTTGCCCTTGTGGTACAGGGCGCCGCAGATGTCATTCATCCACTGTGCCGGCGGGCGAAAATGGTAGACCGGCCGCGTGGGGTCCTTGGCCGCCTTGGGGATGGCGGCCCGCACGGCCTCCATCGCTTGGGCGATGGCAGGGTCCTTGCAGTCCTCGCTCGAAGGCCAGACTGGCGCCTCCTCAGCCAGAGCTGCAACCACACAGAGCAGCGTGACGACGGCGCCCGCGACGGTTGCCCACGAAGTCTCCACAGGCGTCCCTGTCGAGTCAGCTTCCCCAACGAGACTTGGCCGCAGCAGGCAACAGACTACCCGGCATGTGATCGCGGATCAAGCCTCCGTCTGGCTGGGTTGCAGGTTCGGGCCGCACGGTGTATGCTACGGGCCGCCGTAAGTACCCGAAGCGGGGGCCTGGCTATGCGCATCGGGAACCTTTGGTTTGCGGGCGTGGTGATGCTGAGCGCAGCGGCCAGCGCCACCGCGGGTGGCCTGGTCGCCCACTACGACTTCGCCCGCGATGGCTCTGACTCGGCCGGGCAGTTCCACGCCAAGCTCGTCGGCGGCGCGGCCGTGGTGGAGGACCCGGGCGGCAATGGCAAGGGGCCGGGCACGGTTCTGCACATGCCGACCGACGATGCCTGCGCCCACTGCGAGGCGCCGCAGCTCTCGCTCGGGGGCAGCTTCACCATCACCCTCTGGTTGAAGGCCCACCACTGGTGGCGCACGCCGGGGCCGCATGCGCCGAGGCCATCGGACATCGGGGACGACTACGATGGCATCGTGGCCGGCCCGGGCTTCGCGCTGTCGCGGGCCTACGCCGATCTGAGGTTTGAGGTGGGCGGCCTGACAGTTTCTGTCCCTCATCGCAAACTCAGTCGGTGGCACCACATCGCTGCTGTGTACCAGCCACAGCCGCCCGACGCCAAGCGAAAGCCAGAAG
>VGYW01000091.1 GCA_016872875.1 Planctomycetota bacterium
GGCCCTGCGGCGCGCCACGTGGGACGAACGATTTTCGGGCACGTCATCCTCCGAAGCACACCTGAGCGAAATCCACGAAGCCCTCGTTGCCGTGGCTTCGATGGCCGCGTAAACTGCGAAACTATAGCCTAGGAGCAGGCCATGATCAGGGAACACGATCGAGTGGTCTTGACGACCGACGTCCCGGAAGAAGGCCTAGAAGCCGGCGATGTTGGGACCGTCGTCCACATCTACCGGCAGGGCGAGGCCTACGAGGTCGAATTCATGACCCTGGATGGTGAAACCGTCGCGGTGGCAACCCTCACGGCCTCGCAAGTGCGCCCCGTGAGCCGGCGCGAGATGACGCACGCACGCCCCCTCGTCAGTGTTTGATGCCAACCCAATGCGGTCACCCCAATCCAACAGCCAACGACAGGCGCAGCCTTCGCGCGAGCGATTCTGGAAACGAAGGCGCGTCCGCGTAGTCGCAGCGGTTCTGATCGTCGTGGCCGTGCTGGTGGCGGTGTTCGACCACTGGCTGCCGTACATGCTCCTGAGCCACTACAAGTTCGCGGTGGAGCCGAATCCCGCGATCTTTGCTGAGTACGGAGCCACGGCGGAGAGGGTGTCATTCCAGACGAGCGATGGGTTGGCGATCGCCGGGTGGTTCGTGCCAGCAAGTGGGAGTAGCGGCTGCACGGTGATCGTGCTCCACACTCTGGGCCGCACGCGGGCCGATATGCTGGGGTTCACTATGCCCCTGTGGCGAAGAGGGCTGAACCTCCTCCTCATTGACATGCTGGGCCACGGGGAGAGCGGCGGGAACTACTTCACTTACGGCTACCACGAGTGGCGGGACGTTGCGGGCGCGATTGACTACCTGGCGGCCCGCGTGGCCGTGCTCGGCGCATCGGCGGGCGGGGCCGTGGCCATCGCAGCCGCGGCGCGCGATAGCCGCATCGAGGCGCTTGTCTCCATTGCGTCGTTTGCCGACCTTGAGCGGATTGTGTACCATCGGGCGTCGTGGCTGCCGCGCTTCTGGCTCAGGAGGGCGATGCGCAAGGCGGAGCGCCTCGCTCAGTTCAGCGTGGCCGAGTCGTCGCCCGTGAGGGACATAGCGAGGGTAACGTGCCCAATCCTGCTGGTCCACGGCGACGCCGATAACACGGTCCCCTTCGGCCACGCTAGCGAGCTCTATATGGCGGCGCGGGCACCCAAGGATTTTCGCATCCTCCACGGCGGCACCCACGCGAACATGTTCTCGTTGGGGGGAGATCTGCTTAGAGAGAAGGTCGCGACGTTCCTCAGCGGCGGAAGCCGCAGATGAGGGGGAAACATGATGAGGCGAGTTGTCAGGAGGGGCAAGCTGGCCCTCCTCGGCGGGGCGAAGACGATTGACGAGAAGGCGGGGCGGGGGCTGAAGTGCGCCTGGGCGGGGAAGGGCCTGGACCAGGCTCTGTGCGAATACACGGGGGCGAAGTACGCACGCTGCGTCTCATCAGGCACCGCGGCACTCATCTCGTCGCTCTTCGCGGCGGGCGTCGGCCCGGGCGACGAGGTGCTCACCGTGGCCTTCACCTGGGTCGCCACGCCAGGGGCCGTGCTGCGCTGCAACGGCGTGCCGATCTTCGTGGATATTGACCCGAAGACCTTGACGATGGACGTTGCGGACCTGAGGCGGAAGATCAGGCCGCAGACGAAAGCGATCCTGCCCGTTGATTTCTATGGCCATCCCGCGCCGATTCCCGAAATCATGGAGGTCGCCGAGGAGCACGGGCTGCTGGTCATCGAGGACGCCTGCCAGGCCTCCACCGCCGAAATCAACGGCGTCAAGGTCGGGAACATCGCCCACATGACCGCGTTCAGTTGGTCCGGCAAGCCTATCTACTCGAGCGTCGGCGGCGGGGCCTACCTGACGAGCGACCGCCGGCTCTTCGAGCGCGCCCTCCTCGCCGGCCAGCACCCCACGGTCATCCAGGGCCTGGCGACCGACCCCGACGTGCTCCGCTACGCCTCGATGGGCGGCACGGGCGACAACATGCGGGCGGTCGGCCACGACGCGATGGCCCAGCTCCTCGACGCCGAGGTGCGCACCAACGCCCGCATCCGCAACTGCGAGTTCCTCTCCGAGCGGCTCGCGGACGTCCCCGGCATCACCCCGCCCTACGTGCGGCCTGGCTTCAAGCACGCCTACCACTACTACACGTGCCTGTGGGACCCGGCGGTCCACGGGGTGAGCCGCGACCGCTTCTGCGAGGCGCTCAACGCCGAGGGACTTGCGGTGGTGGCCTACGTGCAGGACGCGAACCACTACTTCGCGCCCGAGAGCAAGCCGATCCAGGCGGGCGGCCCGTGCCACCTGCGCACCATCTTCCAGGAGCGGAACCTCTACGGCAAGGGCTGCCCCTTCCTCTGCCCGCACGTCAAGAACCCGCCTGTCTACCGCAAGGGCGACCTGCCCGTGAGCGAGGAGATGACCCTCCGCGAGTTCTCCATCATGCAGCGCGACATCTCCCCGCCCTGCGATGAGCGGGACATGCAACTGATCGTGGATGCGATCAGGAAGGTGGTTGACAACATAGACCTTCTTCGGGCCTGATCGTCCTCGTCCTTGGTTCTCGATTCACTCGATTCACTCGATTCATTCGACTGAATCGAGAGGGATTCGAAGGCCAGGACGACGGGAGAAAGAGATGGATGAGGTCCGCTTCGACCGCATGGTGGTTCCCCAGGTCGTCGCCCGCCGCCAGGCGTGCAATCTCGCCTATCTCCCGGTGGGCTCGCTCGAGTGGCACGGCGACCACATGCCCTTCGGCACGGACTACTTCACCGTGACCCACATCGCGGAGGAGGCGGCACGCCGATTCGGGGGCGTCGTCTTCCCGCCGGTCTACTACGCCGACGTGCGCTACTTCCTCCAGGAGTGCCGCGTCGAGTGGCGGAAGACCTATGCCCGCACGATGGGCGTGCCCGAGGCCTTCGCCGCCGCATTCCCGCTCCAGAACGCCGATGGCTCGCCCGGCTACGAAGGCCCCACCCAGCCCGACGACGGCCCCGCGCCAAAGGAAGCGCTCGACTTCACGAAGGCGGGCCAGGAGGCGGAGTTCGCCCGCCACGTCGCCCGCATCCTCCTCGAGATTCACCTCTACGGCTTCCGCCACATCCTGCTCCTGCCCGGCCACGGACCCAACCCGGCCTACTGCAAGCGGGCGGAAGAGGTCTACAAGGAGAACGTCGCCCGCCGCAACGCCTTCGGCCCGCCCGCCCGCACCCTAACCTGGTTCTACATCGAGGCGGCCAAGGAGTGCGAGCCGATGCTCAAGAACCACTGGATACACGCCGACAGGTGGGAAGGCTCGGTCACGATGGCCGCTGCCCCGGGCACCGTCCACCCCGAGTGCCTCCCCCCCGACCCAAAGGCCCTGGTGCCGGCCTACCTGGGCGACCCCTATCTCCACGAGGACACCGGCTACAACCCTGCCCTGCGCCACCTGTGGCACAGCTTCGACTACTTCGACCCGCGAAAGGGAACGAACGCGGACTATGGTCGGGGCCAGGTGGCTTGCGTCGTCGCAGGGGCCGCTGAGGCCATCCGCGAACTGATGCGAGAAGCACGAAGCACCGCTGGTTAGGCGTCCATGTGCCTGGTATGGGTGTCCGAGATGCGCTCAACTGCTCGGGGGCGCGGGCGCACGCTCTGCCACGAACTTCCAGCCCGCTTCCTTCATGAAGTCGAAAAGCGACAGGCAACGTATGCCGAAGTAATCGCAGGCGTCAGGGATCTTGCCCTTCCTGCGCGCTTCGCAAGTGACAACGGCGCAGTCCGATCCAACAAGCGATGCCTTCTTCTCCGCAAGCGCGAGCGCGATCACGAAGGGGTCTGCGACCACGCCAGGCCTCTCCGCGTGGGCCAGAGAAGGGAACCGAGCTGTGATCTCGCTGGCGCACATGGCATGCGCCTTGGTCTGGGGTTTGAACATCTGCTTCTGGCTCTGGGCCCAGCGCCAGAGCCAGTCGTCCTTAGCACTCAACTCTTCGCGCACCTGCTTTGGCGCGATGGCGCGGTCCGCTGCAATCAGGGCCTCCAGCGCGTCCCACACTCCGGAGAATATCTCCCTTGGGTAGCGCAAATGCAGCTCTATGAGAATGGACGTATCTATGCAGTAGACTGTGAGGCTGCCGACCGACATGCTCTCAGCCCTCCCCTACCATCGCCTCGACAGCGTCAAAGTGCTGGACACGCAGCGACAGGAAGTCAGCAACATCACGATATGTGATGAGGTCACGAGTCCTCGCCTCGAAGACGAGCTTCACGAACCGTCGGCCTCTCGTGCCCACGCATCGCTGTGCAGCCGTAGGGCCGCCCCTCTTCTTTCGTTGGGGCAGCTCTGTCAGTCGTGCTTCGAGGCTGGCCAGCTTCGCCTCCAAGTCTACCCTTGACAGCAGGCCGAGTGCTCTGAGCCGATGGAGAATCACGTGCTCGCTCACACTGAACTCTTGGGCCAGTTGGGCAATCTTCTCGTCGTCCGCTCGGTGTCCGGACAGAGCCTGCTTGAACGGCTCCGCCGGCGCAAGGAAGGCACCGGAGAAAGCGTTGCAGAATGCCTCGTCGTTGCCTCCCCAGTGCGTGTCCGGCGCGCCGGGGTCGGGTATACAAAGGGCCGAAGACCCGCGCAGCAGGTGCGCGTATTCATGGAATAGCGTGAATATCCGCGCATTCTGCGCATCGCGGCTGTTCAGAACGATCACAGGCGCGACCTCGTCAGGGAGGGAAAAGCCCCTGGCGTCTCCGAGCGGCATCCCGAACTGGAGCACAAGGACGTTGAGTCTCTCCATGGCCTCGCGCCAAGCCCTAAGGGCGCGCCAGGGTGTCCGCCAGCTCCTCTGCTCGGAGATAGTGACCCCGATGCGCTCGCGTTCGCGAGCAGCTAGATGCTCTGGCGCCGTGGTGGGCTCGGCAGGCGGAATGACGCTACTTGGTGCCCGACCGAGGTCCTTCGCCAGGTCACGGGCGAGTGCTTGAATGCGCCGGGCCTCGCGGACCACCAGAAGTGTTTCCTTGGATAGTGGCCTGTTGGCTTCGGATGGCAAGACACGGAAGTCATGAGGCATTGGCGGAACATCGGGGGGCTGTGGCAGAAACAGCGCAGCAAGAGGACGACGATACAGACGTGCGAGGTCCTCTAGCCTCCCCATGGCGACGTCTCTGTCACCGGCCTCCCAGCCCACCACGGTTTCAGCGTTCACACCAAACCGCGAGGCCACTTCGGGGACGGTCATGCCCGCGGTCTCCCGAGCCCAGCGCAGCACACCAGGAGCCGGCCTAAAAGTCATTCTGCCTTCCGGCATTGCCTCTGCTCCCACACCCCCCCTGGGGCGGCAGCCGCAGATCCCCTCTCCCGGCCGCCGAGGCCCCGGACGCCAATGATCAGGATACTACGGGATCGCGGACCGCACGTCAAGTGCAGGAACCCGTGCTGTCGAATGACCGGGGCTTGCGTCGTCGGTATCCTTATGCTACCAAGTGTACGTGTGGCATTCCAGACCGGGTTCGGCTACCAAACAAGAGCGAGGAGACTACGGATGAAGGTGTATCTGATGACCGACCTGGAGGGCGTGGCAGGGGTCTTCTCGTGGGACGACCGGAAGAATGAGAGCGTGGCGAACCACGACCTGCGCTGCCGCCGCGCACGCTGGCTCACCCGCGAGGTGAACGCGGCGGCCGACGGCTTCTTCGCCGCAGGGGCCAGCGAGGTGCTGGTGAACGACGGCCACGGGGGCGGCTACACGATTGACCTGGACGAGCTGGACCCGCGGGTGGAGGTGATCCACGGCCACGAGCGCCCCTTCTGGCTCCCCCTGATCGAGACGTGCGACGTGACGGCCCTCGTGGGCGCCCACGCCAAGGCCGCCACCCCCTTCGCCTGCCTGCGCCA
This sequence comes from Planctomycetota bacterium, assembly GCA_016872875.1. The sequence continues at coordinate 5,916 of VGYW01000091.1, forward strand.
CTCGATGAGCGACAGCGTGCGCGGCTACTGGTTCAACGGCATCTCGGTGGGCGAGATGGGCATGCAGGCCGCCATCGCGGGACACTACGGCATCCCGTTCGTCTTCGTCAGCGGCGACTACTGGGCCTGCCGCGAGATGCAGAAGCTGTGCAAGGGCTGCGTCGGCGTCCCCGTCAAGCGGGGCCTGGGCACCTTCTGCGCCCGCACGTGGCCCCCTGCGAAGGCCCAGGAGCTCATCCGCGCCGGAGCAAAGAAGGCCCTGGCCGCGGCCGCCAGGGTCAAGCCGCTCAAGTTCGCCTCGCCGCTCCACTTCCGCTGCGAGATGAAGGAGCCGGTCTACGACCCCGAGAAGCCGCCCAACGGCTTCCGCGTGCTCGACGCCCACACCATCGAGACGAAGGGGAAGGACATCATCGAGCTCTTCATCAAGCTCTACCGTTATCCGGCTGACTTTCAGCCAAGAAGAAAGCCATGACGCGTGACCCGTGACGCGTGACAAGACGAGAAAGAAGACGCGCTCTTTCTTTCCGAGTCACGCGTCACGCGTCCTTCCCGCCCTTTGTCACCGGAGAGCGCCGCCATGTCATCTCCCCTCCACGAGCCCGGCTCACGCTACCGCACCTTCTGGGGCCGGATTCAGAGCTTCACGTATGCGGGCCAGGGCGTGGCCCACATGCTCCGCACCCAGCACAACGCCTGGATCCACGCGACGACCTCCATCGCGGTCATCGTGGCGGGGCTGGCCTGCGGGGTGTCGAGGGCCGACTGGTGCTGGCTCATCCTGGCCATGGCGAGCGTCTGGACCGCCGAGTCGTTCAACACGGCCATCGAGATCATCGTGGACATCGCGTCGCCCGACCGCCGGCCTGCGGCCGGGCGCGCGAAGGACGTTGCGGCCGGCGCCGTGCTCCTGTGCGCCGTGGGCGCAACCGCCATCGGCCTCATCGTCTTCCTCCCACACGCCCTCGCACTGGTAAAGAGGGTGAATGGATGATTGGATGGATGGATGGATGCCAGAGAGCTTGGCTCTTTCATTCATCCATTCATCCATTCATCCATTCATCCATACATCCATTCATCCATACATCCATTCATCCATTCATCCATACATCCATTCATCCCCTCCTGTTCGCGCGGGATGCCTCTCGCGACAATGAAGCGGTTGTGCGTTTGCGGCACCCGCGCTATACTGCGTGCCGGCGGAGGCCCAGCGAGACGCCAAGATGAAGAAGCACTCTGTCCTCCTCGCCCCACTGCTCGCCTTCTACTCGAAGTCGTTTTACCGGGACGTAGCGCAGCAGTGGCGCGGCAGCGGGGTCCTCTACCCGCTGCTCCTGCTGGCCGTCTGCTGCGCTCCCTTGACCGTGGCCGCGCAATTCCGGTCGTTCAACCCGCGTGCGGCAATGCTGTCGCCGCTGGCGCAACTGCCGGACGGGCTGCCCCCGATCACGCTCCAGCACGGGTCGGCATTGGTGGAGGCCGAGCAGCCCTGCTTCATCACGGACCCCGCGACTGGCAAGCTGGTCATGATCATAGACACCACGGGCGGCACCGCCTCCCTGGAGGGCACGGGGGCAACCTTCCTCCTGACAAAGACCCAGGTGGTCATCCGTCGAGCCCCCCGCGAGGTCACGGCACACGAGCTCTCCGCCCTCCCTTTCAACCGCTTGAGCCGCGACGTGGTCAGGGCGTGGCTGTGGTGGCTCAAGGGCCCCCTCGCGTTGCTGTTCTACTCCGTGGCCTTCCTGCTGTCGTGCATGTACGTCCTCGCCCAGAACATCGTGTGCTCCGGCTTCGGCCTGTTCGTGGTGAGGGACCGGCGCTGGCAGTTCAACTACCGGACGATGATGCGTCTGGCGGGCGTGGCGGCCACGCCGGCCGTGGCGCTGGCCACGGTTGGCATTCTGGCGGGCGTGCGGGCGCCGCTGTACGCCTGGCTCATCGCCAGCTTCACAGTCTCGATGGGCTACCTCTACTACGCGATCCGGGCGGCAACCGAGCTCCGCGGCTCGGACCTCGGGGCATCGCCCGACATGCCGTCGTTCTCGGTCCGGTGAACTGGATGAATGGATGGTTGGATGAGTGGATGGATGTCAGAGGCATCGCCCCTTTCATTCATCCACCCATCCACCCATCCAATCATCCCCTACGGAGGAAGGGACATGGCTCAGGAGAGTGGTTCGGCGCTGGGCGACGAGGCAGGCGGGCTCTTGCTCCTGGCCGAGCTTGAGGCCCGCCGTGCGGGGAGCCGGGAGGTGCAGGTGCGCCACCTGGCCCTCGTGCTTGCGGAGCACGGGCGCTGGGGGCGGCCATTCAGCGAGTTGGCTCTGAGCCCCGAACGGCTCCGGGCCGCCCTGATGGAGGACGCAGGGAAGGGGGGCGAGGCGCTGCCGCACGCCGCGGAGCTGGCCGACGTGCTCAAGCGGGCGGAGAAACTGGTCAACTCGCGGCGCGAGGCCATGGGCGGCGGCCACCTCCTCCGCGCCATCCTCGAAGGGAAGGGCGCGGTCGCCCAGGCCGTCGCGCGCGAGTCGGGCGTCGAGCTCGCCGACCTCCTCAGCAAGCCCGAGCTCCTCGGCCTCCCCGTGCGGCTCGGCTACGTGCAGGGCATCGTCCAGCGCATCGGTCTCGCGCTCAGGCGCCTGGGCCACTGGACAGTCCTCGCCTTCGCCTGGTCGGCCGTCTCGGCCTTCGTCCTCTTCTTCGTCGCCAGATGGCTCCTTGGCCCGGAGCGAGGCTCGAGCTGGTTCCCGTGGCTCGTCCTCATCATCGGGGCCGCGTGCGCCCTGGGCCTCGCGGCCAACCGCGCCTGGCGCACCTACCAGCGCCGCAAACAGGCACACGCCCTCTTCGCCCCAAGGCCAGCCAAGCCGCCCGAGAAGCCAAGTGAGCAGCATCCATAGGGGTGTGGGCTCAACCAGACAGGAGCCGCGTGTGACGAAGAAACGGGCCTTCCTCACCGCGATGGCGAATGGGGTGCCCGACGCGGTGCCCGTCTCGCCCCTCATCCACTGCCGCTTCGCGCACAAGGTGCTCGGGCGCACGGACTGGCGGGCGGTCTTCGAAGTCCACCAGATGATCGGCTCCACCCACTACCGCGGGCCGCTCGGCGTCGGCGTCCGCTGCACGATGCCGGAGGGCTACCGCACGGAGCGCCAGGTGCTCTTCGAGGATGGGCCGCGCCGCCGGGTGCGCACCACCCACCACACCCCCGCCGGCAGCCTCACGTGCGTGACCGAATCGGGCTTCGTCCCAGGCGACCCCATCATCAGCGTCACAACCGAGCGGCTGATCAAGGGGCCGGCCGACTGGCGCATCTTCCTGCGCATGCAGCAGGACTGGAACGAGCATGCGGGCGGCTCCGAGTTCGGCTCCGTGGCCGAGGCGTTCCAGACGATGGGCGAGGAGGGCGTGGCGAGCGTGGGGCTTGGCGGCGTGTATGCCGCGCTCGGCGAGGCACGCGGCATGGCCGAGCTGATGTACGACCTCTTCGACTGCCCGGACGTCGTCCGCGAGGTCCAGCGAACCCTCCTGGCTGGCTACCGCAAGCGCATCCAGGCATTCCTCGATTCGCCCTCCGAGGCCTGCTTCTACGACATCTGCTGGGCGACCGGCTCGAACCTCGGCCCGAAGCTCTTCGAGGCCTGGGTCGCCGAAGAAGTCCGACAGGCCTGCGACATGGTCCGTGCCGTCCCAGGCAAGCTCCTCAGCCTCTACACCCTCGGCAAGATGCGCGCCCTGCTCCCCATCTTCGTCGAGGCCGGGCCGCATGCCATCGCCACGTTCGACCCGAACCAGGGCGACGTCGGACTCCGCGAGGCCAAGCGCCTCTACGGCCACAAGATCGCCGTCATGGGCAACCTCGACTGCGTGGTCCTCGCCCGCGGGAGCATCGAGGACTGCCGCCGCGAGGCCCTTCGCTGCCTCGACGAAGCGAAGGCCGGCGGCGGCTACATCCTCGGCACCGCCGACGAGGTGCCCGCCGACACGACCCTCGACAAGCTCAAGGCGGTGGTGGACGCGGCCGCGGAGGAGGGGCGATATGATCTTCAGTCGTGACGTGCGCGCGTAGGCAGGGGATGGATGGATGAATGGATGTGTGGATGGATGTCAGACAATCATCCATTCATCCACCCATCCAATCATCCCCCTTGGCCCCGGCCAACGGCCGGCTTGAGGATCGCCTGCCATGCACAAGTGGTTCTTGCCTCTTCTTCTTTGTTCGCCGGCGTTCGCGCAGCCGGTCGTCCTCTGGGCTTCCGACCCCATCCGCCCGGGCGAGACCGCCCTCGTCTTCGGCGAGGGCTTCGAGTCCACTAAGTCCATCGAGGTCATCCGCCTTGATGATGGCGACCCCGGCCTCCCGCCTCCGCCGGGCGAGGTCGTGGTGAAGGGTAAATCCGTCACCGTCGAGCCCCTCCAGCCCCGGCCCCACTCCGTCAAGTTCACCATCCCCGAAGCCTTCAAGCCCGGCCTCTTCGCCTGCCGAATCAGGACGAGCGCAGGAGAAGCTGTGGCGGTGCTGAACCGCCCTGCCGGCATCGGGGTGGTAGGCACGCAGGAACCCTCTGACTTGGTGCCGCGTGGTTTGAGCGTGTTCGGCCGCAGCCTCTTTCTTGTGGAGCCCAGTCAACGGCGAGTGCTGCTGCGCACCCGGGAGAGGGATATCCTCATGCACGCAACTGGGGACGAGTGGTGTTATTGGGCCTCCCCGTGTGATGGCCCGATTGCCCCCGGGCGGCATAGGCTGTACGTGCACAACGGATATGGTGGTGTGGCGGGTTGGAGCGCCCCGGTGGAGGTCGTCGTGCGCGCAAGAGAGCCGTGGCCAGGGACAGTATTCAACGTGCGCGACCTTGGCGCCAAGGGCGATGGCCGGTGCGACGACACACAGGCGGTCAAGGCCGCTCTCGCCATGGCTCGCGAGTCCGGCGGTGGGGTCGTCCATTTTCCCAGGGGCCGTTACAAGCTCACAGAGGGGATCGAGGTCCCCGCCCGCACGAGACTGCGGGGTTGGCGGCCGGAGGAAGCGGCCATCGTCTGGCCCGAGCTGCCCAACCCGCCCGAGTACCTCATCTTCGGCAGGAAGGGCTTCGCCGTTCAGGGCCTCACGTTCCACTGCACGAACTACGTGCACTTCCTTGGCAACGACCTGAGCGACCCGGACGCCGGGGACGTGCACATCAAGGAGATATGCGTGCGCGCGAACCTCTACCGCGGCCACCTCACACCGGAGCAGGTGTCTGAGAGGTTTGTCGCCTCCCTCAAGCGCTCGACGGGCGGCGGCGACACCCTGCGCCTGCGCGGCAGGAACATCACTGTGCGAGAATCTGACCTCTATGGATCAGGCCGTGTCCTCTATCTTACCCGGGGGCAGGATGTCGACATTCTCGACAACACGCTCTACAACGGCCGCTGGGGGTGGTACTGCATCTCGGGATCTGACGGCGTCATGTTCCAGAACAACTGGCTCCATGGTGCCGATCTGATGTCCACTGGTGGTGGCATCAACTGCCTGGATGGTTCGACCTGCTCGCAGAACGTCTTCTACAAAGGCAACGGACTGTACCTCATGCACGGATGGGACAGGGAGGCGATGACGAGCGACGCGGGGGGCGGGGCCTATTGCGGCCCGCTCGCCTCGGCCACGCCGGCGAGCGTGACGCTCGCCGAGGAGCCGAAGTGGGGTGGGCGCGACTGGCGCGGCGCCGGCGTCTTCATCCTCGATGGCAAGGGCATGGGCCAATACCGCCGCATCGCCCGACACGAGGGCCGACAGGTCCAACTGGACGAACCGTGGACGATTCTGCCCGACACGACCTCGATCGTCACGGTGACGATGCTCCAGCGCAACTACTACTTCGTCGAGAACTCATTCGAAGACGCAGGGATTGCCATTCAACTGTATGGCATGGCGATCGGCAACGTGATGGTGAGGAACAGCTCGACCCGCACCGGTGGCTACCACAACTTCGGCATGGACTACCACGGCATCCAGCCGAGCTGGTTCAACCAGTGGCTCGAGAACGGGATTGCGGAGGGCAACACCTACCGCGGCGGGCACGACAACCACCTGCTCGCGGGCGAGGCGCACCTGGGCGTCTTCGCCTTCCCGCCGAGCGGCGACTGGAAGCACCCGCTCACGCTATGCACGGTGGTCCGGGGCAATGAGCTCTGGTACAACGCGCACATCGCCATTGGCGGGACCGATCCTCACAACCCCGCCTTGCGCAATCCCCTTGTGCAAGACGTGATCGTGGAGAAGAACCGTGTAATAAGAGCTGACGTCGGCATCCACGTTCGCCGAGCCGCCGAGGGTGTGCTACTCCGCGACAACGAGTTCCAAGATGTCAAAGACCCTGTTCTTTCCGACGACGAGATCGAGCGTCGGGCGGCGGAGCGGCGGGCGAAGATGCTGAACCTGAAGGAGCCTGTGGCCTGGTGGACATTCGACAAGGCGGTGGGTAGCAAGGTGCCGGATGATTCGGGACACGGTTTCGCAGGGCGCGTGGTGGGCGGGGTGCGCTTCGAGCCGGGCGTGAGGGGCAACGCGGCGGTCTTCGACGGCAAGAGCCATATCCACGTGGCGAATGGCGAGCTCCTCGCCCCGACACGGTTCACGGTCGCCGCATGGATCAAGCCGGCGAGCGTGGCGGGGCGGCAGGGCCTCATCGCGAAGCGGACGGGCCACGCCGCCGCGCCGTTCGTGCTGTGCGTCTGGGACGGCACGCTCTCCTTCGAGGCGTGCGAGGCGGACGGCCGGACCTGGTCGTTCAACTTCCGCTCGCCCCAGGTGCTCAAGGCGGGCGAGTGGCAGCACGTGGCCGCGGCCGTCGAGGAGGGCAAGGGCGTGACCCTCTTCCTCAACGGCAAGGCCATCGCGCGGAAGGAGAACGCGGCGAAGCTCGCGCAGAACGACCTCGACCTCTGGCTCGGCAAGGATGCCTGGGGCGCCGACCCCAAGGACGCCGCCATCCCCGGCCACTTCACCGGGGCGATGGACGAGGCCACGCTCTGGACCCGCGCCCTGAGCGAGGAAGAAATCAGCATAGAAGCAACGCAGCGGACCAACCGCTGACTGCACCGGAGCCCCTTCACGCATGGGCCTTCCTTCGTCCTCGTCCTCGTCCGTCGTCCTCGTCCTCGATTCCTCTCCCTGCCTTGCCTTGACTGCCCGCACTCCCTCCCTTAGAATGCCGATCAGCAGCCTGAAGACACAAACGACAAGGAGACCCGCTTGATGGGGAGCGTGGTGATGATCGAGGGGGAGCCGCGCGAGGCCGGCCGCCTCTATGGGGAGCTTGCCGCCGCGGCACTCCGCGAGCGCGTGGCCGAGATGTGGAAGGCCAGCGAAGGCTCACGTTGGGGCGCCGCCACGCTCGACGAGCGCGGCGAGCGCTTCCGCGCCTTCGTCGAGCGCGTCGCGCCCGAATGGCTCGACGAGGCGGAGGCGATGGCGGCCGCGGCCGGGGTGAACGCCGCCGACCTCTTCGCACTCAACGCCGTTCCGCCGGGCTTCTGGGACGCCCCCTGCTGCGGCTGCACCGCCGCACTCGTCGCAGGCGCCCACTCCGCCACGGGCCACACGCTCCTCCACAAGAACCGCGACCTGGTGAACTCGCCCCAGGACTTCCACGTGCGGCGGCTGCCCGACGGGCGGCAGCTCTTCGCCTCGCGCGACATCGGCAGCCTGGGCCTCGCGCACTTCCACAGCGACCAAGCCCTGGCGGGGGCCAACAACACCGGCTCCTACATCAAGCCCGATGAGCTGCGCGAGTGCGGCCTCAGGTGTACCCACCTCCTGCGCCTCGTGGCCGAGCGGGCGGGCACGTGCGACGAGGCGCTCGCGGTCCTCGACGACGCCCTCGCCAGAGAGGTCGCAGGAGGCGCCGGCGGCCACCGCGGCATGATCTTCCTCTTCGCCGAGCCGGGCAAGGGCCTCCTCGTCGAGATGACCTCGAAACGCCTGGCCCACCGCGAGGTGCGCGACGACACCCTCATCCGTACAAACCACTTCCTCCTGCCCGAGGTGCAAGGCACCCTCTCCGAGCCGCCGCAGAGGAACACCCTGCGCCGCTTCGAGCGCGCCCACGAGCTCCTCGACCCGCTTGAGACCAAGAACGTGGCCGACCTCATCCGCCTCTCGCGCGACCACGCCGACGGCCCCGACAGCATCTGCTCCGACAACGCCCAGCACACCCACATGACCGTCTCCGCCTGCACCCACGTCGTCCGCCCCGACACGCCCGACCCCCTCGCCCACACCCGCGCCCAGATGGGCAACACGCGGAACATCATCGCCATCCCCGTGCCCCGCGCGATCGACGGCCTGCCCGCCGAATGCGTTGACGGCACCATGCACGACCTTTCCCGCAAGCTCTACGCCCGCCGCGGCGTGGGCGAGCACCTGGCCCAGATACAGGAGGAGGCCGAGCGCGCCATCGCCCAGGAGTTCGCCCAGGTGGGCGCTGCCGCCCGCTTCGCCGACCCCTCTCACCTCCGCCAACACCTCACCACCTTCGTCGCCCGCACCGTCGAGCGCGTCCGCGCGACCCTCGACGGCCTTTTGCAGTAGCCTTTGCCTTGCCCCCGGCTCCGGGCTATAATGAAAGGCGGGCGGAACTGATAGGAGGCCACTGCCATGAACGTGCGAAACGTAACCCTCGATGACTTGCGGGGCCAGACCGCTGAAGAAGTCATCACCGAGGTCGCTGCCCGCGAGGAGATTCTCACCGTGACTCTCCCTGATGGCAAGACCATTGCCATCAGGCCCTCGCCGGACCTGGAGCCCCTTCCCCTGATCAGGAACGGCAGGATTGCAGAGGGCTGGAAGGATGCCATCTACGACCACTCCCAGTGAGCCGCTGTTCTTCGATGCCGGGATGTTCATTGCCGGGATACTCGAGGCGCACCCCCACCATGCTGAGACCAGACCACTCGTGGAAGCAGCTCGCCAGGGCTACCTCCGGGCCTCCACCTCAGCCAGCGTCCTGAGCGAAGTCTACGCAGCGCTCACGTGGGCAGGCACATCGCCGCAACAGCCCCCCGCGGAGGCCGCCCGGCTTGTTCGGGCCCTCGTGACTCCGGCGTCGGCAATCCGCGTCCTCGAATGCAACCTCGATGTGCTGCTGAAAGCGCTCGATCTCTCTGCCCGGCACCAGCTCACAGCACGGCGATCGCACGATGCACGACATGCCGCCGCAGCACTCGTCCACGGTATCCACGCCGTCTACACGTTGGACGTTCAGGACTGGCTCCCCTTCGAGCAAGATGGCCTTGTCATAGCAGGCCCGCCATCCGCACTGTCGCGCCTAGCAAGGCTGCACCGGACCCCTATCCAGAGATAGATGAACCACTCTATGTGCGCGCTGGATGACTTGCAGAAGCTGCTGTCAGGGCTCAAGCCGGCCGAGAAGGTCCAGGTGCTCCAATGGGTCGCGCGCGACCTCGGCGACGCCTTTCCCGGCATCGAGAGCACGCCGGGCTTCTGCGGCGGTGAGCCCTGCATCGTTCGCACCCGAATCCCTGTGTGGGTCCTCGTCCAGGCACGCAACCTGGGCACGAGCGAGGCGGAACTGCTCCGCTGCTACCCTACACTGCGCGCTGAAGACCTCGCCAACGCCTGGGCCTACTACCGCGCGCACAAGGGCGAGATTGACCAGCAGATCCGCGACAACGAGGCCGCGTAGGGCGTGGAAACCTGCTTCCCGCTTGACTCCCGTTCGCGCCGTGGTATTCTGATAGAGGATACAGAATTCGCCAGAGATGGAGCGCCCGGCCATGACCACTCTTGCTGTCCCAGTACCTGACGAGCTCGTCACGTATCTCGGCTCGGAGGATGCCGCGAAGGAGCATCTGCGCCGGGCCGCCGTGCTCGACCTTGTGAAGCGTCAGGTCATCTCGCAGGGCCGCGGCGCGGAGCTGCTCGGAATGAGCCTGTGGGACTTCCACGAACTGCTGGCCGAGGCGGACGTGCCCATGGTGGACCTTGCGGAGGCCGACCTGGCGGAAGGGCACAGGAACCTCCGCACGGCTCTGGGCGGCGAGGAGCAATGAGACCCATCGTCTCCGATGCGGGACCCTTGATCACGTTCGCGCGCGCGGGTGAATTGCCCCTTCTCAGGCAGGTAGTTGGCCGCCTGCTTGTCCCACAAGCTGTACACGACGAGCTCGTTCTCCGCGGCTCCGGTCGGCCACCTGCCGCAGACGTGCAAAGCGGCGAGTGGATCGACCTCCTGAAGCGTGTCGACAATGCTCTACTGAATGACTTGCCCGCGAGCCTCGGCAGCGGCGAACGGGAGGCCATAGCGCTTTGCCGTGCGCTCGGGGCATTCCTCCTCGCTGATGACCCTGCGGCTCGCCGCGAGGCCAGAGGGCGCGGTGTCTCGCTCATCAGTTCCCTTGATATCCTGGACGATGCCAAGACTCGACACATGGTTGCGGAGGTCAAACCGAACCTCGATCGCTTGGTGCGAACTGGCTTTCGTCTCAAGCGCACGCTCTACGACGCGAAGTTGCGAGCAGCCGGGGAGTGACCTGTAGGAAAAAGGAGAGATAGCCCCATGGGGCGCAGGATAGCCTACTGCCTGATGTCCTTGGCTATGCTGGTGTCCAGCCTGTCGGCCGAAGTGTGCAACGTGAAGGTGGTCACCGACGCCTCGCCCGACTACTCGGACATGGAGAGCATGGTCCACAGCATCACGGGCAAGTGGGCGACGCCGGCCGAGAAGTGCTGGGCGATGTTCTACTGGAACCATATCGCCCGCCGCCAGACCTCGCCGATGCACCTCCACGGCCTCGACCTCACCGACCCCATCCGCCAGTTCAACGACTACGGCTTCACGATGTGCTCCACCATCGCGGGCGTCAACTGCTCGATCTGGGACGCGATGGGCCTCAAGACGAAATACTGGGACATCAGCCTCCACACGGTCTCCGAGGTGGAGTACGACGGGCGCTACCATATCTACGACAACTCGATGTCGGCCATCTACACCCTCTGCGACGGCAAGACCATCGCGGGGGTGGAGGACGTTGGCAAGGAGGGCGCCTGCGCCGCCTCGGGCGGCAAGACCGAGCCGGGCCACATCGCCCGCTACCACTGCCTCAACGCCACCAGCCCACGCGGCTTCCTCACGGGGGCCGACTGCGAGCGCAGCCTCGATTCCGAATACAACTGCTTCAACCCCAAGGGCCTCAAGTTCCGCTGGTACTTCAACGACTGGGACCGCGGCCACCGCTACATCCTGAACCTCCGCGACGGCGAGGCATACACCCGCCACTACAAGAGCCTGGGCACCTCGGCGGAGTTCTACGTGCCCAACCACGGCAAAGACCCCGAGAGTGTGAACCCCCGCTACCGCATCCGCGGAAACGGCGTGCGCACGTGGAAGCCGACGCTGCCGCAGGGCGGCATCACGGGCAAGGAGGCCATCTTCAAGGTCGAGGGCGCAAACGTCATCACCGCACTCGCCATCGAGGGCGCCTTCGAGCGCAAGGCCGAGGCCGACGTTGCCGCCCTGGCCGTCAGCACGACCAATGGCCTGAAATGGGAGGAGGTCTGGAAGGCGGAAAAGACGGGCGAGGTGCCCCTCGACACCAAGCTCATCGAGCCGATCAACGGCGCCTACGAGGTGCTCGTCAAGGCCACGCTCAAGGGCCAGGCGACGCTCAAGGACATCGAGTTCACGACCACCACGATGCTCAACAGCAAGACCCAGCCCAAGCTCCTCCTCGGCAAGAACACGGTCTACGTCGGCCTCGGTGAGCAGACGGGCAGCATCGTCCTCTGGCCAGACCTCCAGGGCTCCGCCTACAAGCCCTATGCGGTAGAGGAGAAGAACGTCGCCACCCAGGCCAAGCACCCCGGCTACATGGGCGTCATGCACGCCGCGAAGCCGAACGAGGATGCCTACGTGGTGTTCCGCATTGACGCCCCGGCCGACATCACGCGCGTGACCTATGGCGGCCGCTTCTACAACCGCGCCCCCAAGAGCCACATTGACCTCCTCCACTCCTTCGACGGCGGGAGGACCTGGAAGCAGACCTACTCCCTCACCGAAATCAAGCCGCCCTGGGACGTCATCCACTACGAGAAGGTCGAAGGCATCCCCGCCGGTACGAAATCCGTCCTGATGAAGTACCTCTGGCTTTGGAAGTTCGACGGCCCCCTCTCGAACATCCCCGAGGAGAGCACTAGCGGGTGCAGCATCTACGGCGTCCGCATGGAGGTCAACCACACGCCTGTGGGCGGGGCGTCCCTGCCCCGCGTTCCCCTCGAAGTCACCTTCAACTGGAGCGAGGTGCAGAAGGACCGCTCCCGCGTCGAGCGCAGCCACACCCAAATCGTCGAGAAGTTCCCCTGCCGCTACACCCTCAACGTCGGCGGCTACGACCTCCCCATCGTCAACTCCCTCCGCGTTGCTAACCTCCCCCGTATCCTCCCGAAGGTTTCGGAACCTTCGGGAGGTTATTCGGACGGGAAGGACGCCGGCGGCGAGAAGTGGCTCTACAAGTGGGCCACCTACGGCAGGAACCTCGCCGAGGGCAAGCCCTACACCTGCACCGTGCCCTCCGAGACCAACTGGGGCGCGGGCGACCCGGACGGAAAGAAGCTCACCGATGGCGTGGTGGGGCCGCCCTTCGTCGGCGGCGGCACGCCCCGCTTCGCCGCCGCCTGGAAGCAGGGGCAGAAGCCCGAGGTCACGGTGGACCTCGGCAAGCCCGAATCGTGCGCCGCATTCCGCATCCAGATCGGAGCCGGCTGGCCCTGGTGGGACGCACTCAAGGGCGAGGTGAAGGACAAGGTGGAGGTCCTCACCTCCCTCGACGGCAAGGACTTCGCCAGCCAGGGCTTCTTCGACTTCGACCTGTTCTGGAAAGACATCCCGATCAACCACTTCATGCCCGACGATGAGCACGCGCAGGGCTTCAACCACACGCTCATCCCGCCCAAGCCTGTCACCGCCCGCTACGTCCGTTTCGCAATCACCCCCGCCCGCATCGTCACCGTCAGCGAAGTCCAGGTCCTCGACGCCATCAAGTTCGAGCCCTTCGACCTCCGCATCGCCCTGCCCGACGAGAAGCCGCCCGCCCCGCGGAGCGGCGCGAGGGGAATGACCAATGACCAATGCTCAATGACCAATGTCGCAGCCCCCATTCCCTCTTCTGTTCGGCCATTGGTTATTGGTCATTGGTCATTGGTTCATTCCTCGACGGCCGCCGCCGTCGAGGAGGCCCCCGGGCCGCCCGCCATCGGCCCCACCGAGGCCGCCGCCCCGCCGCCCGACAAGGCCCCGGCCCTCAAGGTCAACCGCGTGACCAAGCCGCCGAAGATTGACGGGACCCTGGACGATCCCGCGTGGCGCGAGGCGAGCGGCAGCGCAGGCTTCCGCCAGACCCACGGCGAGCCCCCCACCGCAATGACACGCCTCTACGTCGGCCAGGACGACGCCGCACTCTACGTCGCCCTCGAATGCTTCGAGACCCCCGAGAACATCGAGAAGCTCCGTGCCAACGTCACCAGGCACGACGGCGAGGGCCTCTACCTCGACGACGACGTGGAGCTCTTCATAGACCCCGCCGGCGACCGCAAGAGCTACTACCAGATAATGGCCAACTGCCGCGGCGTGACCTGGGACGCCTTCCACCCCACCGCGAACAACCCCGACCTCGGTTGGGAGCCGAAGTACGCCGTCGCCGCCAGCGTCGGCAAGGAATCCTGGCAGGTCGAGTTCGCTCTCCCCTGGGCCGCATTCGACCGCAACACCGCCTCCGCCGCCGATTGGTCCTTCAACGTCCTTCGCTCCCGACAGGGGATGAAAGAGCTCAACTACTGGTCGCCCGTCCGCGCCCGCACCGCCCACACCCCCGAACGCTTCGGCACCCTGGCCGGCATCGCCGGCAGGATTCCCCTCCGCGAGGCCCCGCCGAAGAAGTAGCCCCCCTGCTCCCCATCTCGCACTGCAACGCCACCTTGGCGAGCCATCCCCGCAAGCCATTGGGCGGCAAGCGCTTACGCGAGTTACGCCGCCACGAAGATTCCCGCTTGACAAAGCGGGCAAGGTGTGATAGTCTGTGATAGCGTATGATGGCTATAGATAAAAACCAGCGCAAGATGAGCGAAAGTGACATGGCCAGTGTCTGAGGGAAAGGAGGAATGCCGTGGAACCCAACGGCCGACTTCCTGATGGGCAGGAGCCGCAGGGGGGGCCGCCGCCGCTCCCACAAGACGGCCTGCCGCGCAAGGCGGCGAACGGTGCGGCCCGCGAACCCACACGCCCGGCAAGCGGCCAGGGCGGCATTGCGGAGACAAGGCTCCCGCCACCCATCGGCGGCGGGTGGCCCCCGCCGTGCGGCTCGACCTGGCCGCGCCGCCCGGCCCCGCGCAGCCGAGGCGCCGGCACGGCGCTCGCCCGACTCGCCCGACGCCTCGCACGCCACAACCCCGCCTACCTCATCAGCGCCGCCCTCATGATCCTCGGCGTCTACTCCATCGTCCAGCCCGGCAGCCAGGCCATTGGCAATATCCCGGCCATCCTGGCCACATTCTCTACCCTCCAATTCTACGAGCTCCTGCTCGTCGGGATTGCGGTCTTCCTGGTCTGCCGCCGCGGCGTGACGGACGACGGTGCGACGCTGGTGCTCATCGAGGCGCTCTTCGCCGTCGGCTGCTTCGTCGTGGCCGACGAACTGGCGTTCAAGGACAGATACCGCCCGCTGGGGCTCTTCTTGGGGCTGTCGGCGACGCTTCTTGCGGCGGGCCGCCTGGCCGCGCTCGGCAAGGCGGTGGGCCGCTCCCTGCCGTTCTCGGCGCTCGGCCTTCTTCTGGCGGCCCTGCTGCTCTGGAACGGCGCCGCACCCGCCTGGGTGTCGAGCCTTCACGACGCCGACAGCCCCTTCATTGACGCGGCGTGCCTGGCCGGCTGGTGGGCAATCGCCGCGCTCGCCTTCGGCCTCGCTCTGCTCGCCGCCTGGGAGCGCGGCCCGCTCCGCGCGCCCGACACCCCATTCGTGCGCGCCCCGCTCGCCCGCTGGGCCATCGCGGGCATCATCGTCGCCACCACCGCGCTCCATCAGTACTGGATAGGCTACATCCTCGACGCCCCGGCGCTCGCCAGCGACGCGCTCCCCCTCGTGACCGTGCTGGCTCTGGGCCTTCTGCACCTGCTGAGGGCCGAGCGCCAGCCCGTGAGCGCCTGGGAGCACGTGGCGGCTGCCGTGCCCGCGGCGCTCTGCCTCGCGGCGCTCCTCCTCGGCGGCTTCGAGCCACTCGCCCAGCCGACAGCCCCGGCGGCTTTCCGCCAGGCCTACCTCCACGAACTCCGCACCCTCACCTGGCCCACCGCCTGGCTCGGGGTCGTGGCCGTGATGACGGCGCTCCACGCCTGGCGCCGCCGCTCGGCCCCTCTCGCTCACCAGGCAGCCGCCGTGCTTGCCCTGGCCGCGCTCTTCTGGCGCGCCCTGTCGCCCGCGGACCTGCGGCCCGACCTCGACGCCTTCCTCCTCGCACTCGCGGCCTGGTTCGCGGTGGCGGCGGCCGCGGAGCGCTCGCCCGCGTGGGCGGCGGGCGCGCTCCTCGCCGCGTGCGCCTTCATCCTGCGCCAGTGGCCCGCCAAGGCGGTCGCGGGCGTCTACATTGATCCCAGGGCTGGGGCGCTGGCGCTCTTCGGCCTCGCCTGCTGGGCGCTCTGGCTCACCTTCCGCGACCGCGTGCCGCGCTGGGTCGCGCACGCGGGCGCCATCCTCCTCGTCGAGGCCGCCATCGGCCTCAACTTCGGCCACAGCGTGAAGGCCCCCGGCTGGCTCCTCGCCGCGCTCACCATCGGCACCGCGGCGGGCCTCGCCGCGATGGGGCACGGCTTCAGGTGGTGGGCCTACTACCTCCTGGCCACGGGCACGCTCCTGCTCGCCCCGGCCCGCAGCCTGACGGCCTCGAAGCAGACGCTTGGCTCGCCCTCGGGCTGGCTCCTCGTCATGGGCGCGTTCGTCGCCCTCGGCCTCGGCTTCATCGTCAGCCTGCGCAAGGCCGGCGCCGCCCCGCCGCTCCCCGCTCCCCACACCCCCGATAGGAGGCAACTGCAATGAAGCGACCGAAGGGCCTCACCCTGGCCGAACTGCTCATCACCATCCTCGTCCTCGGCGTCGGCATGGCGCTCCTCCTCCCCGCGCTCCGCCGTGAGCGGGTGCAAACCCACAGCCGCCGCTGCCGAAACAACCTCAACCAGCTCGCCAAGGGCATGGCAACCTATCTCAACGAGTGCGGCGACAACCGCTTCTACCCCTGGCCCGCGGGACGGCCCGGCTGCGGCTCCGTGGCCGACCCCCGCTTCGGCGGAGCCGAATGGCTCGCAACACTCTACTGGACCAAGATCATCCCCGACCCCGGCGTCTACAACTGTCCCAGCTCGCCCGACAGCAATGAGCAGGGGACCGAGCTCGGCACGGACGGCACGCCTGGTGGCCGTCCGCTCTCGAAGGATGCCGTCAGCTACGCCGCGATGGGCCACTTGAGCGTCGGCATCTACCTCTGCTCCAAGCAGGGCAAGGGCGCCGCCTACGCCGCCTCCAAGCTCGCCATCCGCGACGACTTCCCGCCCAACGAGCCGATGATGTGCGACGACACCGACGAGCCGATCAACCACGGCGAACGCGACAACGGCGGCATGTCGGTCCTCTTCTTCGACAGCCACGTGGAGTACTGGACCCACACCCGCGTTGACCTCGAGGCCGGCGTGGGGCAGGGCGACCTGTGCGCGCTGAGGAACTAGCCCCCTCCCGAAGGCTCCAATGCCTTCGGGAGGATACTCCGGCCTGACGGCCGCACCGCGAACGCGGGAGGAAGGGGCAACAGGGACCACAGGGACAACAAGGACCAAAGAGGCCAAAGGGACCGGCGGGGGCGCTTCTCCCTTGTCAGAACTCAGATCACGTATTGCGTGAAACGGGCAGAAAGGTGGGTTTCAGGGGCAGGAATGGGGGAGGAGTGGGATTCATAGATAACACCAATAAATAGTCCGCATTTCGCTTGACATGGGGGCCA
>VGYW01000092.1 GCA_016872875.1 Planctomycetota bacterium
GGGGGGGGGGGGGGGGGGGGGGGGCAAGGGGCCGTGTGGCGCGAATGTGAGCGACTCTGGCAAACACTGGCCGACTCTGGGGCCGGAGGCTGCGGATCGACCGATCCGCAGTTGAGCGAGTCTGCGCGACTCTGAGCGACACTGGGTGCAGTGCCTGAGTTCCGGTGTGGATGACCGAAGGAGATTACACGCGCCCGTGTGGTCCCCGGTTCTTGACAGCGCGCCCCGCCTCGGCTACCATAGCGTGATAGAAGCGGTCCTCTTCGCTGTGGAGCGCGTTCCCGTGGCCAGGCGTGCGGACCAGGACGAAACAGCCAACCTCCCGCCCGACGACCCGCTGGTGGGCCAGGCCCTCGGGGACTTCGTGCTGGAGCGGCTGATCTTCTCCGGCCCGATGAGCTGCGTCTACAAGGGCCGCCAACGCTCACGCGGGCGCGCCGTAGCGATCAAGGTCCTGCCGCCGGACCTGGCGCGCGACGCGAGCTACGTGGCGCGGTTCAGCCGCGAGGCGCTCGCCGCCGCCGCCGTGAAGCATCCCAACATCATCGAGGTCTTCGCGGTCAGCCACGACCGGGGCCACCACTTCATCGCCATGGAGTTCGTGGAGGGCGAGAGCCTGGCCGCGGCCATCGAGCGCGAGGGCAGGCTGGCCCCAGGCCGCGCGCTGGCGATCATGAAACAGGTCGCCGCCGCCGTGGCCGCCGCCCACGCCCAGCGGGTCGTGCACAGGGACATCAAGCCAGGCAACATCCTCCTGAGCGCGGACGGCCACGTGAAGGTGGCCGACTTCGGCCTCGCCAAGCGCCAGGGACTGGACGCGAGCGTGACGGTTGCCGGGACTCGGCTCGGCACGCCCTTCTACATGGCAGCCGAGGTCGCCGACGGCAAGCGAGCGGATGCGGCTTCCGACCTGTACTCCATCGGGGCCACCTTCTACCACGTGCTGGCCGGGCGCCCGCCGTTCGAGGGCGAGACGCACTCGGTGGTGATCCACCGGCACGTGAACGCCGAGGTGCCCTCGCTCGCCGAGCTGGCGCCCGACGTGCCCCCCGCCCTTCGGGCCATCATTCATCGCCTCCTCGCCAAGAGGCCCGCCGACCGCTACGCGAGCGCCGAAGAGCTCCTTGCCGCGCTCAACCACGTGGAGCAGCCGCCCTCTGCCGCGGCGCCGCCCGCGGCCGTCGCCCTCCCCGGCACCCCGCAGCCGAACACCCAACTGCCCACGCCCCTCCTCGCCGCCGGCGCCAGGTGGCAGGTCTACACGGGGTGGCCCTTCGACGCGGCGCAGGCGCGGCGGCGCCAGGAGGAGACCGCCGCCGCACTCGGCGTGCCCGTGGAGCAGGAGATCGAGCTTGGCAACGGGGCCAGGATGAGGTTCGCCCTCATCCCGGCGGGCGAGTTCCTCATGGGCACCCCGCCCCCCACCAATCCGCCGCAGCCCGACAGGCCCTCGGGCGGGGAGGCGGAGCACTACAGGGACGAGTTCCCGCAACATCGTGTGAAGCTCACCGCGCCCTTCTGGCTCGGGAAGTTCCCCGCCACGCAGGCGGAATGGGAAGCGGTGATGGGGGACAAGCCCAGCCACTTCGCCGGCAGGCCCCAGAACCCCGTGGAGCAGGTGAGCTGGGAGCGGAGCCAGGACTTCGTGCGGAAGCTCGCGGCGAGCCTGGGGAGGGCCGTCCGCCTCCCCTCCGAGGCCGAATGGGAGTACGCCTGCCGCGCGGGCGCCGCGACCGAGTTCTGCTTCGGGGACGACCCTGGCGGCCTCGGCGCCTACACCTGGTTCGCCGACAACGCCGGCGGCGCCACCCATCCCGTCGGCGAGAAGCAGCCAAACGCCTGGGGCCTCCACGACGCGCACGGCAACGTCTGGGAGTGGTGCGAGGACGTATGGCACCCCGGCTACCAAGGCGCGCCCGACGACGGCTCGGCCTGGCTGACCGGCGGCGAACGGAGCCTGCGCGTCCTGCGCGGCGGTGCCTGGGACTTCTACCCCTGGGTCTGCCGCTCCGCGCTACGGCTCTGGCTCAACCCGTGGAGCGCCTGGATCAACACCGGCGTGCGGGTGTGCCTGGAAGACTTCTGAGTCCCATTGGTCACGGGGCGATGGGGGCGGAGAAGCGGACGAGGCGAAAGGCCCTGGGGTCCGTCAGGGCCGGAGGGACGGCGGCGCTCGCGGCCTCGCCCTCGGCCTGGAGGCCGAGCAGACGAAGGTTCTGGAGTTTGGCCACGGATGTCAGGTCGCTACACCGCTCGCCAACTTCGAGGGTGAGCAGGGAGAGCTCGGGGAGCGACGCCAGGGGGCCGAAGTCCATCTGTTGCGGGCAGGAGAGGCGGAGGGACTTGAGTCTGGTTAGCTGAGCCAGCGGGCGGAGGTCGCGCACTCTGGGCGACAGGGCTATCTCGAGCGCAGTGAGCTGGGCCATCCGCGCGAAGGGCCTCAGCGAATCAGCGCGCGGGGTCCCGCGAATCACGAGGGTCTTCAGCCCGGCCAGGTGGGCGATGGCCCTGAGGTCGCTGGCCTCCGGGCTTCCGTGGGCGATGTGGAGGGCGGTGAGGTTCCTCACGCGGGCCAGCGGCTCGATGGGCGCCCGGAGGCCCACGAGGACGAGTGTGTGGTCGCGGCCCGGCGGCAGGGGGGGAAGTGCGCCGAGGGAGGCCCCGTCGGCCCAGATGATCAGCGGGCCCGTGCCCTCTGCAATCGCCTCGCGGAGCGCCTGGATGCCGGATGGGGAGCAGGCGGCGACCCCCGCCAATTGCGCGGGGGCCTGGTCCTTCCTGACGAACACCCGCGTGCCGCGCGTCGAGAAGTCGAGCACGGTCCCAGGCGGATGGTTGCCGGCCGGGTAGAGCAGTTCGTCGCGCTTCAGCCCCAGGGCAGGCGGGGCCACTGTGGAGCGGCCCAGGAGGTTGCACCAGCCGTCGCCGTCCCCGAGGCCCTCCGCCGAGGTGTCGAGCGAGCCGACGTAGCAGCCGTCCATCAACAGCGTGACCTTTGCGGGAGAGGCCATCTGGACGGCGGCGAGGTGGCGGCGGAGACGCCAGTCCACGGTGAACTTGCCGGGCTCGCGTGCGGCGCGCCGCAGGGGCCAGAGGTCGGTCACGCGCGGGCAGTCGAGAATCTCAAGGCGGTTGAGCTTGGGGAGCTGGGCGAGGGGCGAGACGTCGGCGAGCGCAGGGCAGTCCTTGAGGCTGACGGCCTCGATGGCGGCGGCGCTGGCGAGCGGGCTGATGTCGCGGAGGTCCGGGCAACTGCTGAGCTCCACGGTGGCCAGTCGCGGCAGGCCCGCCAGCGGCGTCAGGTCGCTCACCCGCGGGTTGCCGTGGACGCCGAGCCACGTGAGGTCGCGGAGCCTCGCCGCGGGCGCGAGGTCCCTCACGCCGGTGCAGCGCCGCAGGACGAGGACGTTGAGGCGCGGCAGCTCGGCCAGCGGGGCGATGTCGCTGACCCGCTCCGCACCGTCCACCTCGAGCACCTGGAGCTCTTTGAGCCGCGCGAGGGGCGCGAGGTCGCTCACGCCGCGGCAGAAGTCGAGCCGCAGCACCTTGAGCCGCGTCATCGCGGCCAGCGGGCTGAGGTCGGCCGCCTCCGAGCAGTAGAGCCAGAGCGACTCGAGGTTGGTGAGCGCGGCCAGCGGCGCGAGGTCGGATACCCCGTTGGCGCAGCCGAGCTTGAGCGCCGAGAGCTCCCGAAGCCGCGCCAGGGCGCCGAGGTCCGCCAACCCGTCAACCGACAGCGCGTAGTAGCCCCCCTTCGGCACCTCGGGCAGGTCCGGGAGCACGCTCGGGTATGCCCAGATGGCGAGCGGGCTCACCCGCGCGCCCAGCGCGCTCCGCAGCTCCACCCTGCCCGTCAGCGTGCCCAGGCACACGCCGACCACGCGGTCGCTGCCGGAGATGTTGGCGACCAGGACGTCCTGCCCCCGCTTGCGGAAGACCAGGGTGTCCTGGTCCGGGAAGAGGTACGGCATCCACAGGCCGCGCTGGTCCGACACGAGCATCCACTCGCCGGGAGTGAGCTGCCGCTCGCGCGCACGGCGCGACATGGGGAATACCCTCACGTCCCTGCGATGGGCGGGGGGATCGCCGGAGAACGCCACGGCCGGCAGCGCGGAGCACAGCACAGCGACGGCGAGCCGATGCCTGGCCACTCAGGAAGCTCCTGGGCGGCTCGTCCGCGATACGCCGAGGCGAGGGAGAGAATGTCTCAGGAGGAAGGCATCAAACCATCTAATTATCCCCCAGGTTCCACAAAATGTCAAGCGCGAATTCCTGCGACGGGTATGGCCTCCGGTATTGGCGCAGGCCTCATCAGGCTTCTTCTCGTGCTCGTCGTCGTCCTCGCCGTCGTCGTCGACTCCGGTGGCCCTCCCCCTCATCACGGGGTTCGAGGACGAGGACGACGACGACAACGGCGACGATTCAAGAGGCAGGCGGGCGCCAGGATTGGGGGCGCACTCTGCCTGCGACTTGACTCCGCCGAAGCCACAAGCCTATAATCCCGGCCACCTTGGACCACAATCGCGAACCGATGGCGCGTTGCACCTTCATCCCGGCCTCCGCCTTGCGCGGCACGCGCTGGGACCCCGGCTTCTGGCACGCCGGCGGCACCGAGCTAGCCGCGGAGTGCGGCCTGCTGCCGGCCCGGCTGGGCGACTTCATCGAGGCCATCACCTACGGCCCAATCCTCCCCGGGCGGCCACCCGTCCCTGTCGAGCACGGGGTGACGATCGTCGGCCAGCGCGAGATACGGGCCACCGGCCTCACACTCGACCGTGCCACCGTGGTGGCCGAGGGCAGCCCCCACGACCCCCCGCGCTGCCGCCTTCGGGCCGGCGACCTCGTCCTGGCGCGCTCCGGCGTCGGCACCCTCGCCCAGCGGCGCCTCACCGTGTTCCGCGGCAAGCCGAAGGCCACCGTGAGCTGCTTCGTGGACCTCGTTCGCCTCCGCGGCATCAACCCCTGCTACGTCGCCGCCTTCCTGCGCACCGACCTCGGCTGGTCGCAGGTCAGGCGCCTCATCCGCGGCGTCGGCACCCCGAACCTCAGCTTCGGGCAGATTCGCTCCCTCCAGGTCCCCCTGCTGCCCCCCGAGGAGCAGGACGCCATTGCCAGGCGGTGGCGCAAGATCGCCCGGCTCCACGACGCCGGCCGCCTCCGCGAGGCACAGAGCGCCCTCGACCGCCTCGTCGTGCGCCTTGACGCGCGCCTGCGGCGGGGCACTGGCGGGCTATGACCTCCGATTCTGGCAGACACATCGTCTTCTGGTATCGTCCTCGTCCTCGTCGTCGAGTCCGATGGTTCTCTGCGTCATCAGGGGATTCGACGACGAGGACGACGACGACAACGACGACGATTGGGAACCCCAGGATCAGGGGCCAGACTCGCGCCGCTGCCCGCGCTTGACACCCTCCGGCTTCGCGGGCTATAATGCTACAGGCCCAGGCGGGATAGCTCAGTTGGCTAGAGCAGCGGATTCATAACCCGCAGGTTGAGGGTTCGAATCCCTCTCCCGCCACCACCGCAACTCCGGGCCGCTCCACAACATCCCCACAATGCAGCCGCATCCAATTCGTTTGACTCGGCTTGGGGATTCAGTATAATTGGGGACTTGGCAGTGCGCGGCAAGAAGTCGTCCCTGCACTACTCCAGGCGATGCGAGCGGCCATGCACGAGCGACGGATGCTCGTTTTCAGCGGCAACGCGCACCCGGCGCTGGCCAGGGCGATATGCGAGTTCCTCGATATCCCCCTCGGCAACGCCACGGTGCGGAAGTTCCCCGACGGCGAGCTGGACGTGAAGGTGCACGACGACGTCCGCGGCTCGGATGCGTTCGTGGTCCAGCCGACGTGCCATCCGGTGAACGAGAGCATCATGGAGCTGTTGCTGCTGATAGACTGCCTGCGGCGGGCGTCGGCGGACCGCGTGACGGCGGTGCTGCCTTACTACGGCTACGCGCGGAAGGACAGGAAGGACGAGGGGCGCGTGCCGATAACGGCCAAGCTCGTGGCGAACATGATCGCGACGGCGGGGGCAAACCGCGTGCTGACGCTGGACCTGCACGCCTCGCAAATCCAGGGCTTCTTCGACATCCCGGTGGACCACCTGAGCGCCGCGGCGGCGCTGACGCGGCCGTTCGCGGGCGAGCGGATAGCCGACCTGGTGGTGGTGAGCCCGGACGTTGGCTCGGTGAAGCTGGCCCTGCCGTTCGCGCAGCGCCTCGGGGCGGACCTTGCGGTGGTGGAGAAGCGGCGGGTGCGGCCCGACCTCACGGAGCCGGGCTTCATCATCGGCGACGTGAAGGGCCGGAACGTGCTGATGATAGACGACATCATTGCGACGGGGGGCTCGGTGTGCGCCGCGGCCAGGCTGCTGAAGGAGCACGGGGCCAAGGCCGTCCAGGTGGCGGCCACGCACGCCGTCCTCTGCCCGCCGGCGGTCGAGCGGCTGGGCGCCGCCCCCATTGACCGCATCGTGGTGACCGACACGATCCCGCTCCAGGACGACGCGCGCAGCCTCCCCATCTCGGTGGTGTCCGTCGCCAGCCTCCTGGGCGAGGCGATGAAACGCATACACTACGACGAGTCGGTGAGCTCGTTATTCACCTGAGTGGAGCCGTTCATGGAAACTGCGACGATACACGCGACTAAGCGGGGGGAGCTTGGGAGCCGTGCGGTGGGGCGGCTGCGGCGCCAGGGCCTTCTGCCGGCAGTCCTCTACGGGCACCGGCGCGACACCGTGCCGCTGTCCGTGCCGCTGAAGGAGATCGAGCACGCGGTGGCGGCTGGGACCCGCATGGTGAGCCTGGACGTTGGCGGGGTGCAGGAGCTCGCGCTCCTGAAGGACGTGCAGCACGACTCGATGGGGGACGAGCTCCTGCACGTGGACCTCGCGCGGGTGGCGATGGACGAGAAGGTGACGGTGCGGGTGCCGGTGGTGCTGCACGGGCTGGCGAAGGGCGCCGCGTCGGGCGGCACGCTCGACCACCTGGTGCAGGACATCGAGGTGGTGTGCTTCCCGCAGGACATCCCGGACCGCATACGGCTCGAGGTCGGGGCGCTCGACATCGGGCAGATGCTCTACGTGCGCGACCTGCCGGCGCCGCCGGGAGTGGAGTTCCGGCTCGACCCCGGCACCCCCGTGGTGGTGGTCCACGCGCCGATGGCGGTGAAGGAGGCCGTGCCCGCCGAGGCCGAGGCCGCCGCGCCGGCCGAGCCCGAGGTGATCGGGCGCAAGGCCGCCGAGGAGGAGGAAGAAGAGGAGTGAGCTGCGGCCGGGCATGAAGATCGTCGTCGGCATCGGCAATCCGGGCAGGCGCTACGAGCGGACGCGGCACAACCTGGGCTTCCGAGTGGTTGACCGCCTGGCCGCCGAGCACGGGATCGCCGTGAGCCGGCGGCGGTTCGACGCCCTGGTGGGCGAGGGGCGGATCGAGGCGTGCCCAGTGCTCCTCGTGAAGCCGCAGACGTATGTGAACCTGTCGGGGAGCGCCGTCGCTCCCCTGCTTCGATGGCATCGCTGCCCGGCCGAGGGCCTGTTGGCCGTGTGCGACGACCTCAACCTGGAGGCCGGGAAGCTGCGCCTGCGCCGCCGCGGGTCGAGCGGCGGGCACAATGGCTTGGCGTCCATCATCGCCTGCCTCGGCACCGAGGAGTTCCCGCGTCTGCGGCTTGGGATAGGGCGCAGCGCGGAGGGCGACGCGGTGGCTCACGTGCTGGGCGCCTTCGGGCAGCAGGAGGAGGAGGCCGCGGCCGCCGCCGTGGCCGCAGGAGCGCAAGCCGTCCGACTCTGGCTACGCCTCGGCATCGAGGCGGCCATGAACGAAGTGAACCGAGCGTGATTGGATGATTGGATGAATGGATGGGTGGATGAATGGCAGGCAATCATCCATTCATCCATTCATCCATCCATCCATTCATCCCCTTTGGCTGCGGCCAGGGGCCGCGTTAGGAGAACCGCTTTTGACACTCTACGAGGGCATGTTCCTGCTCGACGACGCGCGGTGCAGCGAGAACTACGGAGCCGCGACCCGCGAGGTCACTAACATCCTCGAGAAGAACCACGCTGAGGTCTTCAGCACGGAGAAGTGGGACGAGCGGAGGCTCTGCTACCCCATCGAGGGGCGCACCCGCGCCGTCTACTTCCTCGTCCGCTTCACCGGGCCGGGCGACGCCCTGCGGCAGATCGAGCGGGACTGCCAGCTCAACGACACGGTGCTGCGGGTGCTGATCATCCGCGACACGCACAGCGAGAAGCTGCACAAGGCCGGCCTTCTGGCCGTGAGGCCGGGCGAGCCCGGCGAGCCCATCCAGTCGCTCACCAAGCGGGCCGCCGCCGCCAAGTCCGCCATCGAGACCGAGGGCCTGGCGCCGCGCCGCGAGCCGGCCGGCGACGACGCCGGCCGCCGGGGCGACCGGCCCCACGCCGAATAACGAGGACACCTCATGCCGAACTTCAACAAAGTCATCCTGATGGGCAACCTCACGCGCGACCCCGAGCTGCGCTACACGCCGAGCGGCCAGGCCGTGGCCGACTTCCGCCTGGCCATCAACCGCCGCTCGAAGACCCAGGAGGGGGAGCGCAGGGACAGCGTGACGTTCGTGGACGTGACGGCCTGGGGCAAGCAGGCCGAGGTGATCAACGAGTACATGGCGAAGGGGCGCGCGCTCTTCGTCGAGGGCCACCTCCAGCTCGACGAGTGGACGAGTCAGGACGGGCAGCGGCGCTCGAAGCTGCGCGTCGTCCTCGACACGTTCCAGTTCGTCAGCCCGCGTCCTGGGGACCGCACGCCGCCGCCCGACGAGGGCGGTCCGCCGCCCCAGGGCCAGCCCGCGCACCGCCAGGCCCAGCCGCCGCCGCAACAGCAACCGCCGCCGCCCCCAGCCCCGAGCGTCGAGGAGCCGCCTGAGCCCTTCGACGACGTGCCCTTCTAGCCAGGAGCCAGAGACCACATGGGGAAACGCAAGATGGGTCGCCCCCGCGAGAAGTCGCGTTGCCGCTTCTGCCGCGAGGGCGTGTCGCAGATTGACTACAAGGACATCGCGATCCTCCAGAAGCTCGTCACGAGCCAGGGCAAGCTCTTCTCGCGGAAGCGCTCGGGCAACTGCGCGAAGTGCCAGCGCATGGCCCGCGCCGCCATCAAGCGCGCCCGCTTCCTGGCGCTGATGCCGTACGTGGCACGTTGATGAGTAGGGGATGAATGGATGAATGGATGATTGGATGAATGTCTGACACCCATCCATTCATCCTCTCATCCACTCATCCCCTGTCCAACGCACCTATCACGAGACCGGAGCCAGATGATGCAGATACTCCTGCGCAAGGACCACGAGACGCTGGGCAAGGCGGGCGACATCGTGGCGGTCGCCGACGGCTACGCCCGGAACTACCTGTTCCCCCGCAAGTTCGCTACGCCAGTGACCCAGGACAACCTGCGGCAGCTCGAGGCGGAGAAGCGGCGCGCCGAGCGCGAGGCCGAGAAGCGCCGACAGGCCCTCGTCGAGCTCGGCAAGCGCCTGGAGAGCGTCTCCGTCACCATCCCCGCGCAGGCCACGGAGGGCGGCAACCTCTTCGGCTCCGTCGCCGCCGCCCAGATCGCCGCGGCCCTCAAGCAGGAGGGCTTCGACGTCCCCGACGAGGCCGTCCGCCTCGAACACCCCCTCAAGGAGACCGGCGTCTACGCCGTCGAGGTCCAGCTCGCGCCCGACGTCGTCGCCACCACCCGCATCTGGGTCGTCGCGGAGTGACCCTGGGCAAGGCTTCTGCCGCCCCCTGCGGGGGCTGAATAGGGGGCAACGCCGCGTCCCACGGGCTTACGCCCGTGGCTATCGGCTGCCGCCCCCTGCGGGGGCTGGGCCTATGAGAGCGCCGTAGGTTGGCGCCATTCGGTTGAAATCCGAAATCGGAAATCGGAAATCGGAAATCCAAGACCATGGCCCAGCCCGCCCCTGCCGCCGCCAAAGATCGCCTTCCGCCGCAGAACCTGGACGCCGAGGTCGCCGTCCTCGGCTCCATCCTGCTCGAGAACGAGCGCATCCCCGACGTGGCGCAGTTGCTGCGCAAGGGCGACTTCTACTCGCCCGACCACCAGGTGATCTACGAGACGAGCCTCGAGCTCTTCGACCAGGGGAAGCCGGTGGACCTGGTGCTGCTGGTGGAGGCGCTCCGCCAGCGCGAGGTCCTCGACCGCGTGGGCGGGAACGCCTACCTCATCTCGCTCCTCGAGCGGGTGCCGTCGGCGGCCAACGCCGAGTACTACGCCTCGATCGTGCGCGACGCCGCGCTGCGCCGCCGCCTCATCCACGCGTGCAGCGAGATAGCGCGCGAGTCGTACGACGGCTCGGTGGACACCGAGGCCCTGCTCGACAAGGCGCAGGCCGAGGTCTTCGCCGTCACACAGGGCGACCGCTTCGCCGAGGCATCCGCCGTCCGCGACATCCTCCAGGCCATCTTCGCCGACATCGAGAACATGCGCGAGAACCGCATCACCGGCCTCCGAACCTGGTTCAACGACCTCGACGACCTGACCTGCGGCCTCCAGTCCTCCGACCTCATCATCGTGGCCGGGCGGCCCTCGATGGGCAAGACCACCCTGGCGCTCAACCTCGCCACCCGCGTGGCCCTCGGCGGCTGGCCCCAGCCCAACAAGGCCGATGGCAAACCCGTCCTCATCTTCTCCCTCGAAATGTCCAAGCCCGTCCTCGCCCGCAACATCCTGTGCGGCTACGCGCGGGTGGACGCCCACCGCCTGCGGCGCGGCCTCCTGCCCCGCGAGGAGATCAACGCCCTGACGATGAAGGCGGGCGACCTCTACGAGGCGCCGATCTACATAGACGACACGCCCGGCCTCTCGCTGCGCGACCTGCGCACCCGCGCGCGCCGCCTCAAGATGACCGTCCACAACCTCGCCCTCATCGTGGTGGACTACCTCCAGCTCATGGAGGAGCGGCAGGCGGAGAACCGCCAGCAGGAGATCAGCATCATCTCGCGCGGCCTCAAGGGACTCGCACGCGAGCTAAACGTCCCAGTCATCGCCATCTCCCAGCTCAGCCGCGCCACCGAGGCCCGCGAGGGGCACATCCCGCGAATGTCCGACCTCCGCGAGAGCGGCTCGCTCGAGCAGGACGCCGACCTGATCATCCTCCTCTACCGCGAGGAGCACTACAACCCCGGCGCGCGCCCCGGCGAGGCCGACCTCATCGTCGCCAAGCAGCGCAACGGCCCCACCGGCACCGTCACCACAACGTTCCTCCGGAACTACCTGCGCTTCGAGGACCGCGCCTCGCAGGAGCACGTTCCTTTCTGATGCGCGCGCAGCCGGATGGAAGGGAGATTGCTGATTGCTGATTTCTGATTGCTGATTGAAATCAGAAATCAGAAGTCAGAAATCAGAAATGTGGATTGCGGAAGGCGGTAGGATGAAGAAACCCGGGCTCGGCCCATCTCTCGCGCTCATGGTCCTGGGCCTGGCCTGCGCGCTCGGCTGGGCGGCCGAGGAGCCGGTCGTCCGCGAGATCGTCGTCCGAGGCTACCCCGGCGACCCGGCGGCGATCAAGGACATGATGAAGACCCGAGAGGGCAGCCGCCTCGACCACGGCCGCCTCAACGACGACCTCCTCGCCCTCTTCAAGGCCGGACACCTCGCCACCTACCGCCTCGAAGCCGTCCCCACCGGCGTCCGCGTCATCGTCGAAATCACCGAGGCATTCCGCGTCCGGAACATCACGATCACCGGGGCGGGCAGGGACTGGGGTGCCAAGATGAAGGAGGAGATCGTCACCAAGCCCAACGACCCCATCTCCCCCGCCGTGCTCAAGCTGCCCGAGGCCCAACGCTACCGCGGGGACAAGGAGCGCATCCGCGCCTACTGCCAGGAGCGCGGCTATCGCGCCGTCACCATCGTCTCCGAGACCGTCCCAGTCCCCAACACCCAGCAGATTGACATCGCCTTCACGGTCAGCCTCGGGCCCAAGTACCAGGTCAAGTGGCTCCGCTTCCGGGGCAACCGCTCGGTCCGAACGGGCGAGCTCATTGGCCAGATGCAGACCAAGCGCGACACCTTCTGGACCACCCGCCGCTACCACGACACGTTCTTCGAGGAGGACATCGCCCGGCTCCAGGACTACTACCGCTACAAGGGCTTCCCGAACGCGAAAGTGGCCTACGAGCGGCGCTTCCTCGGCCCACTGGGCAACAAGGTCGAAATCATCATCACCGTGGACGAGGGGCAGCTCTTCCCCGTCGGCGCCGTGGAGTTCAAGGGCCTCACGAAGTGGGGCGCCGACACCCTCCTGAGCGCCATCCCGCTGAAGACGGCCGAGGTCTTCTCGGACCGCAAGCTCATCGACTCGCGCCAGACCATCGAACAGCTCTACCACGAGAACGGCTACCCCGACGTGGTGGTGACCCCCTCGCGGCAGCCGAACGCGGCGGGCGACGCCTTCGACGTCCTCTTCACCATCCAGGAGGGGGATGAGGTCCGCATCAACACCATCCGCACGCGGGGGCACCCGCGCACCCGCCGCGACGTCATCCTCCGCGAGATGGAGCTCGAGCCGGGCATGCTCTACGACGTGGGGAAGCTCGAACGGAGCCAGCGCGGCGTCGAGCGCCTCCAGTTCTTCGATTCGGTCGCCATGAAACTCGTCCCCGCCGAGCCGCCCGCGCCGGGCGAGCGCGACATCCTGGTCGAGGTCGCCGAGGGCCGCACCGGCATCTTCCGCTTCGGGGCCGGCGTCTCATCCACCAGCGGCATCATCGGCACCATCGAGCTCGTCCAGCGCAACTTCGACTGGCGCGACGCCCCCAAGAGCTGGAGCGACCTCCTGAGCGGCAACGCCTACGTCGGCGCCGGGCAGCAGTTCCGCGTCTCCCTCATGCCCGGCACCGTCTACAGCAACTACGCCATCGCCTACGACAACCCCTACTGGAAGGGGCGGAACGAGAGCTTCGGCTGGAGCCTCTACCACCGCATCCGCGACCAGGGCACCTGGGACGAATCCCGCACCGGCATCCGAGTCTACAAGGGCATCCGCAAGTACAAGGGCGACCCCGACACCGACGTCACCTTCCACGCACGCCTCGAATCCGTCGGCGTCAGAATCCACGACGATGACGACGACGATGACGATGACGACGACGACGACATTCCGCCCGACGACGCGGTGGACGAGCGCGGCTCCCACCCCGTCTTCGGCGCCGGCGTGACCGTGCGGCGCGACAAGACCGACCGCCCGACCTTCCCCACCAAGGGCTACGAGTGGGACCTCGGCGCCGAGCTCGTCATCCCGCACGGCATCACCGTCGGCGGCGGCCGCACCAACTTCTGGACCCTCGGCCACCACCCCAAGGGCTACGAGCGAGTCTTCTCCCTCCGCTGGCGCCTCGACTACGAGCTCGGCACCTTCCCCATCTACGAGCGCCTCTACGCGGGGGGCGCCAACCTCCGCGGCTTCGCCTACCGCGGCGCCGGCCCCACCGACAACGACGAGCCGATCGGCGGCAAATACCGCGCCCTCGTCAGCGCCGAATACCGCTACCCCATCGCGCCCCCTAACTTCTACGGCGTCTTCTTCGCCGACGCCGGCACCGTGACCAAGGACTTCTCCGGCTTCGCCGAGCCGCGCCTCGCCCTCGGCTTCGGCTTCCGGCTCCTCATCCCGGCGCTCTCGCACGTGCCCATCAGCGTGGACTTCGCCGCCCCCGTCATCAAGCAGGGCGACGACGAAACGGAGTTCCTCTACTTCTCTCTCAGCCTCGGCCGCTGAAGGAACCAGACCCAAGAGGAGGCTTGACCAAGATGCGTTACGCCCTTTTCCTGGCCGCGGTCCTCTGCCCAGCGGGGGCTCTCCTGGCGGGCGAGGGGGACGCCCCGCGCCCCCCTCGCATCGGCGCCGTCAACATCGTCCGAGTCTTCGACGAACTCGAGGAGAAGGTGGACATGAACGCCGAGCTGCGCCAGATCGAGGAGAAGCGCGCCGCGCGACTCAAACAGCTCGACGACCAGATACGCGAGCTGGAGAAGACCGCCAAGCTCCTCCGCCCAGACAGCGCCGAGGCCAAGGAGAACACCAAGCTCCTCGAAGACGCCTCGAGGGAGTTCCGAAGCTACCGCGACGCCACCGAGGACCAGCTCTACAACAAGCTCTACGACTTCACCCTCGGCATCTACAGGAAAATCCGAGACGAGGTCCAGGCCTACGCGCGCGAGGCAGGCTACGACGCCGTCCTGAGGTCCAGAGACCCCGAGGTCGGCGACCTCGACAAGGACCTGCGGCCCCGCACCCGCTACATGGAGCTGAACCGCCGCATTGACGCCCAGGGCCTCCTCTACCACAGCCCGGCACTGGATTTCACCGACGCCATCATCAAGCGCCTCAACGACAAGTACCAGCGCATGAAGACCGAGAAGGAGCGCCTCGCGCCCCCCAAGCCCCCCACTCCAGCTCCCGAGAAGGGCACGGAGAAGGAGAAGCCCAAGGAGCCGTCGAAGTAGCAGATGCCGAGTTCGTAGTGCGGGCTTTAGCCCGTCCTGTGGGCGGGGCCTCCGTGCCCCGCGTCGCGCCCCCTGGGTCCCTCCGTGAAAGGGGGCGGAAGAGACGGCCTGAAGGCCGCACTACGAACCAGGACCGCAGGAGAAGGCATTGGCCGTCACGCTAGCCCAGCTCGCCGAGCTGACCGGCGCCGCTCTCCGCGGCGACCCCGCGACCGAGGTGCGCGGGGTGGCCGGCCTGCACAACGCCCGCCCGGGCGAGGTCGCCCTCGCCGCCGAGGCGCGCTACGCCAGCCTCGCCGCCAGGACCGCCGCCTCCGCGCTCGTCGTCGGCGAGGCATTCGACCCCGCCGCCGCCGAAGTCCCCCTGCTCGTCGCGGCGGAGCCGACGCGCGCCTTCGAGCAGATCGCCGACCTCCTCTGCCCCGCGCCGGCCGCGCCCCAGCCGGGCGTCCACCCAACCGCGGTGGTGGCCCCGGACGCAGAGGTCGCCCCCGACGCCACCATTCAGGCCCACTGCGTGGTGGAGTCGGGCGCGGCGATTGGCGCGGGCACGGTCCTGCGCCCGCTCGTGTTCGTCGGAGCCGGCGCGAGGGTCGGGGCCAGGTGTCTCCTCCATCCCAACGTGGCCGTCCTCGACCGCTGCGTCGTTGGCGACCGCGTGATCCTGCACAGCGGCGTGGTGATCGGCGCCGACGGCTACGGCTACGAGACCCGCAACGGCGTCCACCACAAGCTGCCCCAGCGCGGCATCGTGGAGGTGGGCGACGACGTGGAGATCGGCGCGAACTCCACCGTGGACAGGGCGCGCTTCGGCCGCACCGTCATCGGCGCGGGAACCAAGATTGACAATCTCGTCATGGTCGCGCACAATGTGGTGGTGGGCGAGCACGGCTTGCTCGTCGCCCAGTGCGGCATCGCGGGGAGCGCCGTCCTCGGCCGCAACGTCACCGTCGCAGCACAGGCCGGCATCATCGGCCACATCGAGGTCGGCGACGGCGCCATCGTGGGCGGCCAGGCCGGCGTCATGCGCAGCGTGCCGCCCGGCAAAGCCGTCCTCGGCTCGCCCGCGCAGGAGATCGAGAAGGAGCGCCAGTGCCTCGTCCTGCACCAGAAGCTCCCGGACCTCCTCCAGCGCATCCGCGAGCTGGCTAAGTGCGTCGAGCAACTCAGCGAAAAGGTCGCACGCCTTGAAGCCTCGGCAAACGACGATTCAGAAGGCCGTTGAGCTCACCGGCGTCGGGGTCAATCTCGGCCGCCCGGTCACCGTGCGCATCCTCCCCGCGCCGCCCGACAGCGGCGTGACCTTCGTCCGCGTGGACCTCCCCGGCGCCCAGCCCATCCCGGCCAGCCCCGACTTCGTCGTCCCGAAGCTCCGCCGCACCGTGCTCCGCCGCGGCGACGCCGAGGTCCAGATGACCGAGCACGTCCTCGCCGCCGCCAGCGGCCTGGAGCTCGACAACCTCCGCGTCGAGCTCAAGGGCGCCGAGTTCCCCGCCGGCGACGGCTCCGCGCAGACCTTCTCCGAGCTCATCCAGAAGGCCGGCATCGCCGAGCAGGACCGCCCCCTCGCCCACCGCACCATCGCCGCCCCCATCACCATCTCCGACGAGACCAGCACCATGACCGCTCTCCCCGCCACCGAGGGGCTGAGCGTCTCCTACACCCTCGAATACCCAAGCCTCTCCCTCCCCGCCCAGCACGTGGACGTGCGGGTCACGCCCGAGGTCTTCCTCCGCGAGCTGGCGCCCGCGCGCACCTTCGTCTTCCAGCGCGAGGCCCCCGCCCTCCTCGCCAGCGGACTCGGCCGCGGCGCCTCGCTCGAAAACACCCTCGTCCTCCGCGACGACGGCTCCCTCATCTACGGCCACCTCCGCTTCCACGACGAGTTCGCACGCCACAAGATCGTGGACCTCCTCGGCGACCTCCGCCTCCTCGGCGGCGGCCTCGCCGTCCGCATCATCGCCGCACGAAGCGGCCACGCCCAGAACTTCCAGCTCATCGAGCAGGTCCGCACCAACCTCGTGACAATCCAGGGCTCCCACTGAGGCTTCAATGGCCACCAACATCCATCCAACCGCCATCGTCAGCCCCGCCGCCCAGCTTGCCGACGACGTCGTGGTCGGACCATTCGCCATCGTGGACGAACACGTCTCCATCGGCCCGGGCACCGTCCTCAAGGCCGGCACCGTCGTCACCGGCCACACCACCATGGGCGCCCGCAACACCATCGGCCCTTACGCCGTCATCGGCGGCGGGCCGCAGGACCTCGGCTACCGCGGCGAGCCCACCCGCGTGGCCGTCGGCGACGACAACACTCTCCGCGAATACGTCACCATCAACGCCGCCTCCACCAAGCAGGAGTGGGTCACGCGCGTCGGCAGCCGCAACTTCCTCATGGCCTACTGCCACATCGCGCACGACTGCGAGGTGGGCAGCGACATCGTCATGGCCAACTACGTCGGCCTCAGCGGCCACTGCAAGGTCGAGGACAAGGCCTGGTTCGGCGGCATGACCGGCCTCCACCAGTTCGTCACCGTCGGCACCCACGCCTTCATCGGCGGCGGCTCCCGCATCGTGCACGACTGCCCCCCCTACATGATCACCGAGGGCAGCCCGGCCAAGGTCCGCGGCGTCAACACCATCGGCCTCAAGCGCCGAGGCTTCCCACCCGAGGCCGTCGAGGCCCTCAAGGAGGCCCAGCGCCTCATCTACCGCTCCCACCTCACCGCCGCCCAGGCCATCGAGCAGCTCGGCAGCGAACCCGACCGCCTCACCAAGGAGGTCCGCTGCCTCCTCGACTTCCTGCGCCTCACCCTCGCAGGCCGCCAGGGCCGCGCACGCGAGGCCATGCGACATAAGGAGTAGGAGTGAGGAGTGAGAGTGAAAGTGAGGAGTGAAGAGTGAAGAGCGAGGAGGGGAGAGTGAGGGGCGAGTGAAGAGGGAGGCCGGAATTGCTGATTGCTGATTGCTGATTGCTGATTGAGGAATGCGTTCGGGAGATTCGGGCTTGAGATCAGAAATCAGAAATCAGAAATCAGAAATCGCAGATTCCCCCTCCCCTGTCCGTGTAGGAGTAGTCGGCGCCGGGCACCTGGGCCGCCACCACGCCCGCATCTACTCCGCCATCCCGCACGCAAGGCTCGTGGGCGTGGCCGACCTCGTGCCCGAGCGCGCCCGCCGCCTCGCCGCCGCCTACGGCGCGCGAGCCTTCAACGACTACCGCCAGCTCATCCCCCTCGTGGACGCCGCGAGCATCGCGGTCCCGACCTCCGCCCACTTCGCTGTGGCCCGCGACTTCATCGAGCAGGGCCGCCCCGTCCTCATCGAGAAGCCCATCACCCGCACCCTCGCGGAGGCCGACGCCCTCCTCGCCCTCGCCGACGCACGCCGCGTCCCCATCCAGGTCGGCCACGTCGAACGCTTCAACCCCGCACTCCTCGCCGCGAAGCACCACCTGACCACCCCGCTCTACATTGACTGCGACCGCATCAGCCCGTTCACCTTCCGCTCCCTCGACATCGGCGTGGTGCTCGACCTGATGATCCACGACCTCGATATTCTCCTCGACCTCGTTCCCTCCCCTGTGGTGTCGCTCGACGCCGCGGGGGTGGCGGGCCTGTCGGCCCACGAGGACTTCGCCAACGCCCGCCTCGTCTTCGCCAACGGCTGCGTGGCCAACGTCACCGCCAGCCGCGTGGCCACCCGCGCGGTCCGCAAGCTCCGCATCTTCCAGCCCGACAGCTACATCTCGGTGAACTACGCCGAGCGGCGGGCCTACGTCTTCCGCAAGCGCCCAAACGCCCCAGACCCCACGAAGATTGACCCCGCCACTGTCCACGACGCCAAGAGCTTCGTCTTCGAGAAACTCGTCGCCGCCGAGGAGCTCACCCTCACCGCCCACGACGCCCTGGAGCAGGAGCTCCTCGCCTTCCTGAGCACCGTGGCCACCGGCGCCCCGCCGCCCTGCTCGGGCCGCGACGCCCGCCGCGCCCTCGACCTCGCCTGGCGCATCCTCGAGAGCATCGAAACCAACCGAAGAAAGAACCAGGTAAAATGATTACGGGTAAAATGATAAGAAAAGAGACCAGAAGGAGGTCGAAGACACGAGGAATCGGGGCAGGCGCGCCCGTCTCCCACCCCCCAATCCCCCTCCCGGTTTCTCTTTCTTCTCTTATCATTTTACCCGTAATCATTTTACCTTAACTCTTCTCTTCCGACCTGGGGACCCGCCCCATGGCCCACACCCTCTTCCTCATGGCAGGTGAGGCCTCGGGCGACCTCCACGGCGCCAGCCTCGCCCTCGCCCTCCGCGCCCTCGACCCCGCCCTCGCCCTCGCGGGCCTCGGCGGTCCCAGGATGCGCGACGCCGGCGTCGAGATTGTCCGCGACCTCACCGCCCACGCAGCCGTCGGCGTCTCCGAAGCCCTCGCAAGCGTCCGAGCCGTCTACGCCGCCTACCGCCGAATGGTCAAGCTCCTCGACGAGCGCCGCCCCGACGCCGTCGTCCTCATTGACTACCCCGAGGTCAACCTCCGCTTCGCCCGCCAGGCCCACCGCCGTGGCATCAAGGTCGCCTACTACATCAGCCCACAGGTCTGGGCCTGGCGCGAATACCGCGTCAAGACCATCGCCAGGTGCGTGGACAAGCTCCTCGTCATCCTCCCCTTCGAGCCCGACTTCTACGCAAAGCACGGCGTCGAGGCCACGTTTGTCGGGCACCCCCTCCTCGACATCCTCGCCCCCTACGCCCACGACAAGCGCTTCGCAGCCCAGGCCGGCCTGCCCACCGGCCCCCTCATCCTCGGCCTGCTGCCCGGCAGCCGCAGGAAGGAGATTGCCGCCCTCCTCCCTGCCATGCTCGGCGCCGCCGAACGCATCGCCGCCGAGCTCGGCCCCATCACCATCGCAACCGCCCCCGCACCATCCGTGCCGCCCGAACACTACAACGCCTGGCCCGCCCTCACCAAGCTCCCCCTTCACCTCCTCCCAGGCAAGACCTACGAGCTGATGGCTGGGGCCGACCTTCTGCTCATCGCCTCAGGCACTGCCACCCTGGAGGCCGGCATCATCGGCACCCCCATGATCGTCACCTACAAAGTCTCCCGCCTCAGTTGGGCCCTCGCCAAGGCCCTCGTCCGCGGCGTCAGCCACTGCTCGCTCGCCAACCTCGTCGCCGGCCGCGCAATCGTCTCAGAGCTTCTCCAGAGCAGGGCCACGCCTGACGCCCTGGCAACCGAAGCGCTCTCCCTCATCCGCGGGGGCCGCCTCGGCCAGATGGCCCGCGGCCTCGCCGCCGAGGTTCGCCCACGCCTCGGCACCCCCGGCGCCGCCGCTCGCGCCGCCAGGCATATCCTCGACCTCATCCGCCCAAGATGATCTTGCACTCAGCGGCGAATAGGCTACAATGCACGATCGAGAGGGACGGCTAAGGGGAGCCCGGAAAGGAGCGGCCATGAGGAACGCAGGCGGGCGAATCGCAGCAGTGGTGGTGGCAGCGGCCGTGCTTCTCGCGGCGGCGGGCCTCGCCGACGACTGGCCCCAGTGGCGCGGCCCCAACCGCGACGGTAAGGTGGCCGGCTTCACGGCCCCGCAGACCTGGCCGAAGGCCCTCACGCAGAAGTGGCGGGTGACTGTCGGCCTCGGCGACGCCTCGCCCGCCCTCGTGGGCGACAAGCTCTACGTCTTCACCCGCCAGGGCGAGGACGAGGTGACGCTGTGCCTGAGCGCGGCCGACGGCAAGGAGGTCTGGCGCGACAAGTACGCCGCCCAGGCCGTGACCGGCGCCGCCGCGAAACAGCACGCCGGGCCGCGTAGCTCGCCCGCCGTGGCCGACGGCAAGGTCGTCACGATAGGCGTCGGAGGCGTCCTCTCCTGCCTCGACGCGGCCAGCGGCAAGCTCGCCTGGCGCAAGGACCCCTTCCCCAAGGTCGTGCCGCAGTTCTTCACGGCCACCTCGCCCATCATCGTGGAAGGGATGGCGGTCGCGCACCTGGGCGGGAAGGGCAACGGGGCGCTCATCGCCTACGACCTCGCCACGGGCAACGAGAAGTGGAAATGGGCCGCCGAAGGCCCAGAATACGCCTCACCCGCCCTGATGGCCGTCGAGGGCACCAAGCAACTTGTCACCCTCACCGAGAAGAGCATCGTGGGGGTGGGCGTGGCCGACGGCAAGCTCCTCTGGCAGCTCCCCTTCGTGCCCCAGATGCGGGCCTACAACTCCGCCACGCCGATCATCGAGGGGCAGACGGTCTTCTTCTGCGGCGCCGCCAGAGGCACCAAGGCCGCGAAGATCGAGATGGCCGCCGACGGCTTCGCCGCCAAGGAGCTCTGGAGCAACCCCGCCCTCGCCCCGCAGTTCAACAGCCCGGTGCTCAAGGACGGCTTCCTCTTCGGCTTCTCGGACAAGGGCACCCTCTACTGCATCAACGCCAAGGACGGCAAGACGGCCTGGACCGACACCGCCCAGCACGGCCGCGGCTTCGCGGCCATGCTCGACGCCGGCGCGGTCCTCCTTGTCCTGCCGACCACCTCCGAGCTGATCGCCCTCAAGCCCAGCGGCGAGAAGTACGAGGAGCTGGCCCGAATCAAAGTCGCCGACTCCCAGACCTACGCCCACCCCGTCATCGCCGGCAAGAGCATCTTCATCAAGGACCAGGATGCCCTGACCCTGTTCACCCTCGAATGAGGCGCGCGCCCGCCTGCGGTCAGGAGGTAGGCCAGGCTCATCTGGCCTTGTGGAGCTTCGCGTCGGCCCAGTGGCACAGGATGGCGGCGTCGGCGCCCCCGCGGGTGCGGGTGGCGAGGACGATCTCCCTGGCCGAGCGGAGGTTGTCCACCACGAGCGTCCGCGGGCCATCCGCGGCCTTCATGAAGCCGCTCTGCGCGCGGCAGACGCCGTCCGCGTAGACCTCGAAGCAGACCTGTTGGCCCCTGGCCGCCCCGTAGCGCTCGATGTTCTTCGCCACCTCGGCGGCCACGCCGACCTCTGCGGAGAAGGCGTCGAAGCCCGCCCCCTCGATGTTGTAGGCGGTCCTGTGGGCGGGGTTCACCCACAGGCCGTGTTCGTAGGTCTTCTCCCCAATCGCCAGCTTGCGTCTGCCGCCGTCGCGCGTGCCCAGCCTGGGGGCCTCGCCCTTCTTGGAGCCGGATTCGTGGGCCATGCCGTGCTTTCCCCAGGGCAGGTTGTCGAGGAGGACGGCCTCGCCCTGCGGCATCGCCTGCCGCGGCTGGTACTCGGCGACGCTGTAGACCCGGAAGGCCAGCCTCTCGGCTACGGCACCGCCGGCCGCGGTCATGGTGACTTCGACCTCTGTGAAGCCGGGCGGGAGCTTGACGGGGCCGGCGGTGAACTTGACGAACGCCGCCTTCCCCGCCGCAAGCTTGCCTGAGGCAGGCTCCACCTTCAGCCACCGCTCCGCGCTGGCGAACTTGAAGCCCTGTTCGCGTTCGGCGTTGTTGATGAGCTTGAAGGTCACGCTGTCGGGCTGGCCGGCCACGACGTTCAGTGCCGGCCGCTCGGCGAGGAGCTCCACGGGCTTTCCCACCTTGGCCGTGATCTTGACCGGGTACTCTGTGCCGCTGGCAACGTCGCTCACGGTGAGGGTGCCCACGACGGTCTCGCCGGCCTTCAGGCCGGAGCCGTCGAGTGACACGCTGAGCTGCTGTTGCCCCGGAGCAGCCTTACCCTCGGGCTTCTCGGGCCTGAGCCAGGGGTCGGAGCCTGCGGCACGCCAGGCCCGCGGCTGACTCGTCCAGTTCCGCAAGGTGACGCTCGCGGTTGCCTTGCCCAGGGCAGGCACCAGGATGCCGTCGCCGGTGAAAACCGTTTGCTCCTTGCCCTGGAAGAAGTTCTTGATCTCCACGGCGCCGAGGGCCATGACATTGACATCGAGGCCAACCTGCTCG
>VGYW01000093.1 GCA_016872875.1 Planctomycetota bacterium
TCCCACGCTCCGCGTGGGAACGCAGGGGCTGCGACGCTCCGCGTCGGGTGGCCGGCCCTGACGCAGCGGAAGGACGCAGAGCGTCCCGAGATTCCGTTCCCACGCGGAGCGTGGGAACGAGAGGTGTGGGTGATGGCTGACTTGCCACAGCTCATCTATTTCTTCGGCGGCGGGACCTCCGAGGGTGACCCCGAGCGCAAGGATATTCCCCTCTCGTTCCCACGCTCCGCGTGGGAACGCAGGGGCTGCGACGCTCCGCGTCGGGTGGCCGGCCCTGACGCAGCGGAAGGACGCAGAGCGTCCCGAGATTCCGTTCCCACGCGGAGCGTGGGAACGAGAGGTGTCGGTGATGGCTGACTTGCCACAGCTCATCTATTTCTTCGGCGGGGGCACCTCCGAGGGCGACCCCGACCGCAAGGATATTCTCGGCGGCAAGGGGGCGAGCCTGGCCTCGATGAGCCGAGCCGGCCTGCCCGTGCCGCCAGGGTTCACCATCTCCGCCGAGTGCTGCCCCATCGTCGAGGCCACGGGCGCCTGGCCAGCCGACCTCAAGGAGCAGGTGCGGGCGGCGATGGCCCGGCTGGAGCAGATGATGGGCTGCGCGTTCGGCCAGGCCCCCAAGCCCCTCCTGGTCGCCGTCCGCTCAGGGGCTGCGGTCTCGATGCCGGGGATGATGGACACCATCCTTAACGTGGGGCTGAACCCGTCGCTGGCCGGTTGCGTGCGGGACTTCTGGCACGACTACGCCGAGCACATTCGCATGTTCGCTCGCTCGGTCGCCAATCTCGCGCTGGAGGCGGGCGGAGTCCGCCCCTCCGGGGCGGAATCTTCCGCCGCGGAGCGGCGGACTCCCTCTCATGACGCGAAGGCGGTTGCCGAGCAACTGCTGAAAGCGTGTGAACAGCAGGCGGGGCGCCCATTCCCCACCGAGCCGTGGGACGCGCTGGACCAGGCGATCAACGCAGTCTTCGCCTCGTGGAACAGCGAGCGGGCGGTGACCTATCGCAAGCACCACGACATCCGCGGCGTCGCGGGCACGGCGGTGAACGTCCAGGCCATGTTCCCCTCCGAACGCGCGGGCGTGCTCTTCACGGCGAACCCCAACAACTTCAAGGCGGGCGAGATGGTGCTCGAGGCCTCGTGGGGCCTCGGCGAGGCGGTCGTCAGCGGCTCCGTGACGCCCGACATCTACATCATTGATGCGGCCAGCCTGGCGATGAAGCGCGAGGTGCCCGGCCACCGCCCCGGCAACGAGCCGGCCCTCACGCCCGCGCAAGTGCGCGAGATCGCCGAGGTAGGGAAGAAGGTCGAAGCCTACTTCGGCTACCCCTGCGACGTCGAGTGGGGCATCGCCGAGGGGCGGGTCGCCCTTCTCCAGAGCCGCGCCATCCGCGGCCTCGACGTCCTGGAGGACATGGAGGAGGGCCGCCAGGAGGAGATCGAGCGCCTCCGCGAGCAGGCCGCCGGCCAGCGCGTCGTGTGGGTCGCCCACAACCTCGCCGAGACCCTCCCCGCTCCGACCCCGCTTACGTGGGACATCATTCGCCACTTCATGAGCGGCGACGGCGGCTTCGGGCTGATGTACCGCGACTTCGGCTACCGCCCGTCGGCCGAGGTGCGCTCCAAGGGCTTCCTGGAGCTCATCTGCGGCCGCACCTATGTGGACCCCCGCCGCGCCGCGGGCCTCTTCTGGGACGGCATGCCGCTGGAGTACGACGCCGCCGAGGTCGCCCACGACCCCAGCCTCCTGGAGCAGGTGCCCAAGAAGCTCAACATGCAGAAGGCTGACCAGGGATTTTTCCTGCGCCTGCCGCGGCTCGTCTGGGCGATGATCCGCTCCGCACGCATCATGCGAAAGGCCAGAGCACGCGCCCTCGCGGCCTTCGATGAAGACGCCCTCCCGCGCCTCCGAGCCTACCTTGATGAGGCCCGCCGCCTCGACCTCACGGCGCTCCCCACGCCGCAACTGCTTGAGGAGCTTCGCCGCCGCATCGCGTATGTGCTCGACGACTTCGGGAAGGAGTCGCTCAAGCCCGGCTTCTTCGGCGGGATGGCCCAGGCCGCGCTCTCAGCGCTCCTCTCGCAACTGATGGGGCCGGAACGCGGCGGCGACCTCACGCGGCAGCTCACCACCGGCCTCGAACACGACACGACCGTGGAGCAGAACATCCTCCTCTATCGCGTGGCGCAGGGCCAGACCACGATGGCCGAGTTCCTCGACGCCTTTGGCCACCGGGCCGTCAACGAAATGGAGCTTTCGGTGCCGCGCTGGCGCGAGGACACCGATTACCTGGAGCGGATGCAACAGAGCTATCGGCGCCCCGGCGTGGAGCCGCCTGAGGAGCGCCACGCAAAACAGGCCGCTGCACGCAAGGAGGCCGAAGCCCAGCTCCCGGCCGTCCTCGCTGAGTGGGGCGGAGCATCCCTCTATGAACGCCTCCTGCCCGACCTCAAGGACGCCCAACAGCTCTTGCCGCACCGTGAGACGGGGAAGCACTACCTGATGATGGGCTACGAGACGATTCGCGCCGCGCTCGTCGAGCTCTCGCGGCGCTGGGACCTTGGCCGCGACCTCTTCTACCTCCACCTCGACGAGCTTGACGGCTTCGAGGCGCGACGTGACGAGCTTGCCGAGGCCATCGCCGAGCGCAAGCTCCGCTGGAGGTCCGCCCAGAAGCTCTCGATGGCCTTCGTGGTGGACTCCGAGCGGCTTGAGGCGCTTGGGCATCCGCAAGCGCGGGCGGGCGGGGCGAGGCTGGCCGGCTGCCCCCTCGCCTCGGGCGCGGCCAAGGGCGTCGCTCGCATCGTATTCGACCCCCAGGCCGCCGGCGACATCGGCACCGGCTACATCCTCGTCTGCCCCTCGACCGACCCTGGCTGGACGCCGCTGTTCGTCCACGCCCGCGGCCTGGTGGTCGAGCGCGGCGGCGTCCTCTCCCACGGCGCAATCGTCGCACGCGACTTCGGCATTCCCGCGGTCGTCCTCGAAAGCGCCACCCAACTCATCCCCGATGGCGCCACCGTCGAGGTCGATGGCGGCACGGGAGCGATTGCGCTGCTGGAAGCACAAGCTCACAACAAGAGAGGATGAATGGATGGGTGGATGAATGGATGAATGTCGA
Source organism: Planctomycetota bacterium (assembly GCA_016872875.1). The sequence continues at coordinate 3,123 of VGYW01000093.1, forward strand.
GGAACTGGATGGGTGGATGTCTGGATGATTGGATGATTGTCAGACACCCATCCACCCATCCATTCATCCATCCATCCTCTCTGAGCCAAGTGGAAGTCCTATGGAAGTGCTCGCCGCCATCACGAACTTCATCGTCGCCGCGATGGATTACCCCCTCGGCTGGCTCCTCGCCCTGCCGCGCGACCTGGCCATCGCCCTCATCGCCATCGCCACCTCGCTGCTCCTCACGATGGTGCGGAAGTGGACGACGAACCAGAACCAGCTCCGCCGGTCGAAGGGCGACCTGCGCCGCCTCAAGCAGCTCCTCCGCGAGGCGAAGCGGGCGAAGGACAAGACGGCTGCCGGCCGCGTCCGCGCGTCGCTCGCGATGGTCAACGCCATCCGCCTCAAGGCCGAGGGAAAGCCCCTCCTCGTCTCGCTCCTGCCCATCATTCTCCTCGCCGTTTGGGCCGTGGAGCGCCTCGACTTCTTTCCCCCCCGCGTGGGCGATGACCTCACGGTGAAAGCCTACTACCCGCTCAGCTCGGTGGACAAGCTCACCCACCTGGTCCCGCCGGCCGGCGTCGACATGCGCAGCCTGGCGGTGCAGGTCGTTGAGGTTGACCCCGACGGGCAGCAGAACGGCCTGGCCACCTGGGTGCTGCGAGCGAGCTCTCCGCTCGCCACCGACCTGCTGGTCCGCCACGGGGGCGAGACAGCCTCTCACCCCGTCCGCGTGGGGAGCCGCGTCTACGCCCCGCCCCTGGGGGCGGGCACAGGCAACAGGATTCTCGCCACCGAGACCGTCCTGCGCCAGGCCAGGTTCCTGCAACGCCCCCTGAGCCGCGTGACGTTCCTCCGTCGGACGTTTCTCGCCGATGGGGTCCCTGGCCTGCCTGCCCTCGCCCTGCCCCCCTGGCTCATCGCATACCTCATCATCGTCATCCCCTTTGTGCCCATCCTCCGCCGGACCCTGCGGGTCTACTGAGACGCGTGGCGCGCGGTTGCCAAGGAGCCAAGGGACCACAGGGACCCAAAGGACCACAGGGACACGAGGCCACCCGGCATTCGTCCTTGTTGTCCCTGCGGTCCCTGTTGTCCCTTTCCGCCTTTCCCCAATGACACCCGCGCCGCGTTCGAGGACTTGTTAGGCTCCGGGCCTTGACAGGCCGGCACTGGGCCGCTACGCTGCCTCTGCGCGCAAGCCTCGCGCATCGGGTCCCCACAGGAGAATGCACCAATGAGGCAAGCCCTGGTTCTCACCACGGCCGCGCTCCTGGCTGCCATGCCTGGCGTCGCCGCCCAGCCGCCCAGCGTCCTCTTCCACCGCGTCCCAGGCAACCTCGTGAAGAACGCGAGCTTCGAGCACAACTGGTTCAACCGCCGTTTCGCCGACAATCGCCGCTTCCTGCTCCTCTCGGCGTCGGACATGGGCGTCGGCGAGTGCGACGGCCACATTGACCACTGGCGGGTGCAGGCGCCCCTGCCCGAGGCGTGGGACACAAGCGTCGCCCGCGTCGGCTCGCGTTCCCTCCGCTTTGACAAGCCGGGCCAGGCCAGCCAACTCGTCCGCTTCGCCGGCGAACAGCACTGGCGGGCCGGTGGCGCCCACTACGCGATGTTCCTCCCGATGGAGGAACGCCTCGCCGACCAACTGGCGAAGAGGCCAATCGTCGTCGGGGCCTGGTGCAAGACGGAGGATGTGCCGAAGGGCGCCGAGCCGCAGCTCACCGCCGCCATCGAATGCGCCGTGCGCCGCGGCCCCGACTCCGTCCAGCCCGTCGCCCAGGGCCGCAACCAGCGCTCCGTCGCCTTCTCCGGCGGCACGCACGACTGGGAGTACAAAGAGGTCCGCTTCGACGTGGGCCTCGACCCCGAGCTTGACCCCGAGCGGCTGAAGGGCACGCCCCACTGGCTCACAGTCGGCCTCGTCGCCCGCGGTGGCACCGTGTGGTTCGACGACCCCTCCTGCGTTGAACAGCCTGGTGGCACAGGCGTCCACGCCTGTGGCCCCGCCAACGCCGGCTTCGAGGCCCTCGACAAGGAGGGCTGGCCCGAAGGCTGGTCGAAGCCGGCGCTCTGGACATGGTTCCGCAACGACTACTACACCTGGACCGGCTGGTCGCACCACGACGCCAAGGCGTTCCGCGGCGGGGCGGTGAGCGACCGCATGCTCGCCTTCAGCGGCAACGCCTCGCTCCGCTTCACGGTCTTCCCAGGCGACAACTTCGCCGTCGAGAGCGCCCCCATCGCCCTCAACCAGGACAAACCGCGGCCCCTCGAGGTGAGGGCAATGGTGAAGGCCGACAACCTTCGCACGCTCGAGATCATGGCGAAGGACGAGGCCGGCCAATGGCTCCCCCAGGGCGATTTCCTGGGAGACGACATGGAGGAGCCGGGCTCCTACAACTTCGGCACCACGGGCGCGGGCACCTACGACTGGTGCTGCGTCCGCAAGTACTTCTCGCCCCGCAAACCCGTGAAGACCCTTCGCCTCTTCCTCTGCGCCCGCGGCTTCGACGGCCGCATCGTGGAGAAGAACATCGTCGGCACCGCCTGGCTCGACGACATCGCCCTCTTCCAGCACGGCACTGTAGGCGGGGCGTCCCTGCCCCGCGTCCCGACCCAACCCACCGACGCGCCCAGGCGCTACCCCTTCAAGGTCGTTGACCTCGACTTCGGCGATAGGCTGTGCGGCAAGAACACGCTTCGCGCTATCATCGAGTTCGACAAGACGGTGCCGCTTGAGCAGATGCGTCATGCCGGCGTTGCAGTATCGGTCCGAAGCCCCAGCGGGAAGGCGGCGGGTAAGGACATGGTCATCCTGCCCGGGGAGATCGTGCAAAAGCCCACCGAGGAGAGCCCCAGGGGCTACCTTGTCGGCGAAGCCAGCTATGAGGTGGCCGAGCTGTGCAAGTCGTGGGAGGAACAGTGCAGGCTGTCCCTTTGGGTCATTGCGGGGGAGCCAACCATCAATCGGGTACCGTGCGCGGAGTTCTCGTTCGGCACACCGTCGAAGCTCGTGGAGGCGGGGGTGAGCGGGTATTGCTTTTATCCCGACGAGCAGCCGGTGGCCTTCGCCAGTCTCAACGTCGCGCGCGGGTCGTTTCCCGAGCTGGCGCGATGCGAGTTTGTGCTGAATGGCAAGACGACGATTGGGGAGGTGACGGATCTGAGCGAAATCCTCAAGCCGCAGAAGGCCCCCGATTACATCAATACCCGCAACCTGGCCCAGGTGAAGCTCAAGAGCGAGGGGTTCAAGGTACACCCCTGGAGCGCACCGGTGCTCGACAATGCGGTGGCCGTGAGGGTGCGGTGGAAGGAAGACGCGGGGCAGAGACGCCCCGCCTACAACCCGGATGCGGGGCAGGGACGCCCCGCCTACAACCCGGATGCGGGGCAGGGACGCCCCGCCTACAGCACGGAGCCGATACGCTTCGGGTTTATGGAGCGCCCGCCCAAGGCCGAGTTCCCCGAAAAGATCGAGAAGACGGCGGTCAACGAGCGCGGCTTCATCACGATCAACGGCCAGCCATACTTGCCGGTATACTGGACGCCTCACTTCGGCATCCGCCCCGAGGTCAACTACCCGCCCATGCAGTTCAAGCTCAAGGCCGTGGACCTCACGAGCATCGTCTACGCGAAGGAGAGGATGCCCGACGGTGAGGTGAAGGCGAAGCTGCTGGCGAAGGTGAACGAGGTGAAGACCGACCCGAAGCTCTTCCAGTACGAAATCGGCGAGGGCGAGATGCAACTCCAGGACGCCGGCTGGAAGGAGCGCGTGGAGTGGTGCAAGAAGGCCATCGGCTGGATTCGTGAGGCCGACCCCAACCACCTTATCGCCGGCCCGTCGTCGTGGCTCGTCGGCCATCCCGGCCACAACGAGGCGATGAAGGCATTCGTGCCCGATTGGGATGTCATCGGCGTGGAGGCCAGCTTCAAGGCCGTGCCCGAGATCAGCAAGGTGCTGGGGCCGCTCATGGATGTGGGCGGCGTGTCCCCACGCCGCGACCCGCGGGATGGGGACATCCCGCCCACAAAGACGCGGGACGGGGACGTCCCGCCCACAATCAGAGCAAAGAGGCGAACGGCGGTGATTGTGGGGCTGGAGACCTACTTCTATGTGCCGAACGAGACGCTGCGCTGGCGCGGCTACAAGAGCATCGTCAATGGCGCCACGGGCATCGGCCTCTGCCCGAGCGGCATGATGCAATCGCGGCCCGACAAGGTGAACTACCTTCGGGGCCTCAACGGCGAGTTCCGCGGCCTCGCCCCCATCCTGGCCGCGGACGAACCTAAGGAGAAGCTCTCCGTCGCCCCGCCAGTTGAGACCCTTGAGCGGGTCTTCGAGGGCAAGCGCTACGTCATTGCCCTTCGCACCGACGGCGCCTCCGCCCCGCTGAAGGCCCGGTTCGGCTTCCCCAAGGGCTTCCGCTGTTCATCCGTGAAGGTGCGCTTCGAGGCGAGGACCATTCAGCCGGCCGCCGAAGGCTTCGACGACGACTTCCGCACGCCCCGCACGGTCCACGTCTACGAGCTTACGCCATAGGGAGGTGGGGGTTTGTAGTGCGGCCTTCAGACCGTCTCCCGCGGTGCAGAGACGGGCTAAAGCCCGCACTACGAACTCCTTGCGCTGTCCGGGGTACGAAACAACGGAGATGACGACGATGGGCAGCGTGCATGAACCTGCGCGTGAATTGCCACTCGTGGCCGAGAGCGACGTCGTGGTCGTAGGCGGCGGCCCTGGCGGCCTCATGGCGGCGATTGCCGCGGCGGGAACGGGGGCCAGGACACTGCTCGTCGAGCGCCACGGCTTCGTCGGCGGCATGGCCACGGCGGGCCTGATGACCAGCTTCAACGGCTTCCGCAACGAGCGCCCGCCCAACCACGTGCAGACGGTCCGCGGCCTCGCCCAGGAGCTCGTTGACCGCCTCCTCGCCGCCGGCGGGGCCTGCGCTGCAACGGCCCACGGGCACTTCGGAGAGTCGCGGCCCGGCACCTGCCCCTACGCCGTGAGCTTCGACCCGGAAGTCCTCAAGTGCGTCGCGCTGGAGATGCTCGCGGAAGCGGACGTGGAGCTCCACCTCCACACCCTCTTCAGCACGGCCCTGGCCGAGGGCCGCAGCGTCGCCGCCATCGTCGTCGAGAACAAGTCGGGCCGGCAGGCCATTCGGGGCAAGCTCTACGTGGACGCCACGGGCGATGGCGACCTGGCGGCCCGGGCGGGCGCACGGTTCGAGAAGGCTGCGCCGCGAGGCGAGCGAATGATGGCCATGTCCCTCATGTACCGCGTGACGGGCCTCCCCGAGCCGGCCGCGGACAGGCCGCGCCTCTGGTGCAACGGCCTCACGACCCGTTGGGGGCCGGGTGTGGGCGAGGCCGACGGCTCGGACGCCGCAGACCTCACCCGGGCCGAGGTCCAGGCCCGCCGCGCCCTCCAGCAGCACGTCGCGAAGCTGCGCGAGGAGTTCCCCGAAGCCAGGCTCGTCGAGACCGCCGCCACCATCGGGGTCCGCGAGACGCGCCGCATCGCCGGCCTCTACACCATCACGGAGGACGACGTGCTGAGCGGCCGCCCACAGCCCGATTCGGTCGCCGTGAGCTCGAACCCCGTGCCGAACTACTACGGCCAGAGGCGATTCCTCGACCACCTTGGCTTCGAGGTGCCCTACCGCAGCCTCGTCCCCGCCGACCTCGACAACGTTCTGCTCGCCGGCCGCTGCATCTCGGCCTCCCAGCCCGCCTTTCAGTCGGCCCGCAGCATGGCCCCCTGCATGGCCATCTCCCAGGCGGCCGGCACCGCGGCCGCGCTCTGCGTCGTCTCTGGGTGCCGCCCTGCCGCCCTCGACGTGGCCGCGCTCCAGGCTCGCCTGGAGCGCGACGGCGCCGTCGTCCGGGTGCCGCCCAAGGAAAGGAGCCGAGGCCAGAAGGTTGTAGGTGTTGGGGATTAGGTGTTGGCGGTGAGGAGAGAGGCAGCGCCAGCCCCGCATCAGTTTCCTTCCTCGATTGCCCCAACACCCACCACCTGACACCCAACACCGTTCCCCTTCAGTCAGTACCTCCCATACGTCCGAGCTACCTCGATCATCGCGAGGATGTTCTCCTCTGGGGTATCCCGGCCGCACTGGTCGCCGTAGGCCATCCACAGCGGCGGGTCGTGGTAGAGATAGATGTCCCAGAACGGCTTCCCCGTGAGGCGGCAGGGGATCATATTCGACATGTCCGGCGCGGCGGGCACGCAATCGGGCTGCCCATTCCGCATCGCCACGAGCATTCGCTCTCTCGACGTCATCCTATTCTCGCGCTGCGGCTCGCAAGGAGCTAAGCGGCACACGCTTGCCCTTCTCGTGAAGGTAGGTATACCTGCCCTTCTGGGCCTTTTCCACCTTGACCAGTTTGTCGAAGATCTCGGGGTGGACGCGCAGCAGGCCTTCAAAGTCGGCCCTCGACTTGTAAGCCCCACACCAGCACTCCCCCGAACAACCGAGTTCAACAGTCGGGTTCTGCGGCAGTTTACAGCGCTTGAAGTAGGCATCCACCTGCTCGTCGGACCAGTTGAAGATGGCGCTCACCGAGAAGCACCTGAAGGCCGGGTGGAACCAGATAGGCACATATGTGGCCCTGATAGGCGACTCTGCGGCACGGATGCCATCGTAGACGACCTTCGGCCCTTCAACTTGCGCCAGATACCGCCTGATTGGCGCTACCTTCAGCGTCTCGCAGCACCAGCGCGAACGCACCCCGGGGATCCCCCACTTCTTGGCGATCTCAAAGAAATCGTGTTGGGGCCGCACCGTCACGAGCGGAACCCCCATCCTATCGCAGATGGCCTTCACGTACTCCTCGACCTCCGGAAACCCGGCCGTCGTGTCCACATGCAGCGCCGTCACTTCCGCCTTGGCCCTCCTCGCCAGCTTCCTCACATACTCCAACGTGCAAACACTGTCCCTCCCGCCGCTGAAGAGAACGAAAGGCCGTCCCATGCTGAGGGCCTTCAGAATATCAGGCGAGCCAACGGCGACCCTGGTTCTTGCATCGACTGCTTCGTCACGAGTCAAAGAACACGTCCTTAGTCTGCCGTTCCCGTCCGGGTGAACAACGCAAAGGGGCTTGACCGAGGCACCAGCGACCCACCGGGACATGAGGGTGCCCGCTGTGCGACAGGAAGGGCACACCAATCTGAGTCCTGGGAGGCGCTTTGACGCAAGAAGCTCTGCCGCCCGGGTCCAGGCGGCCTCGAAGCCGTTTCCTGTGGGTTGTCGGCCAGGGGTGAGTCGCCGCGTGGGACCGTGCTTGTGCTCACGCATGAGGGGCCAAGCTCCGCAGTCTCTTGACGAATTCGAACCATCCTGGCTCGTTGACGTTCTCCGTTCTCTGCTTGTCGAGCGAGTAGAGATACCAGAAGCTCTCGTAGCCCGCTTCTTGTGCGCCCTCCTCAAGGGCATTCTGGCTCCCTTCCTCGCAGCACTCGGCGAAGAGCCACACCCGCGGCACGTACTCCCGCACCGCCTCCACGTATCCCCGCATCTCCACGTCGATGCGCCTGATGGCCTCCTTGCAACTGATGATAGCCAGCGCATCCTGGCGTCTGACGAAGCGGAAGTCCATGACAGGGTCCCCCACTGCATCTCCACCATCCCAGGCATGCTCCCACTTGTTCCTGTGAATGATGATGTCGCACTCTCGGGAAGGTCTGCTCTTGGACTCATCAAGGACCACGCCCCAACTCGCGGTAACGTCCTGCCCTGCAAGCAACTTGCGGACCCGGTAGATCAGCAAAGCGGAGAACCGAAGCCCACGCACGAAGGGCAGGATGGTCTTACGTGCCTCGAACAACCCCTCGTCCACTCGCCACCGGTGCAAGGACGTGTATAGGGTGTCTAGGCTCTCGTAGAGGAAGCCGTTGCTCAGGCCTTCCGAGGCGCGTCTACGGCCGGACATTGCTTGTCCCCTCCGGCAGGACGAAGAGCTGGACAAGCTTGGTTATGCTTACACGGCGCTCTCGGGCGCAGGCCATCAGACGCCTCTGACCCTCCGCCGAGATCGTGAACATGGCAACCGAGTCCTCCAACACAGCGGAAAGGACGTTACGGCTACCCGTGAGCTTAGCGAGGCGGTCCCGCATGCCACCCAGGGAGGAGCGATCGCTTGGGGCGGGCAGCCTGATCACGTAGGTTTGGATCTCACGGGTGGCCTTGACGCGGCGGAGCACAGCTCCGATCGGAACCTTCGCATGCTTCTTGCGAAACGACACCACATCCCGCACCTCGTTCGGCGTCAGCAGCCCATTGACATATTCAGACGCCACTACGAACTGCTCAGCGGGTGGGAGTGCGTTCAAGCGGTATGCCACATCCACACTCGTAAGACGCCCTTCTCGGATCAACTGTTTGACAGGCTCCGAAAGCTTCGCCACGCTGGCGAACTCTCGGAGCATCTCTGTGGACACATCAAGGACTCTGGACACAGCTTTGAGGTCCCCCAAGGTCTCTCGAGCTACCTCAAGCTCGCGGGCAACCGTCAGCAGGTCCAGTGATCGTCGCGTACGGCGGGTGCTGGCTATCAGGTAAGCCAGCGCCTTCTCAAGCCGCGTCTTGGATACCGGCCCCAACCGCGACCGACGAGATGCACTCACTTGAGGAACCCCTGGTCCCTGAGCCACTTCTCGATGGCGAGGGCCGCGATCTCCTCGCGCTCCATCGCCATGGCGTGCTCCGCGCTCTCCAGGCCCTGCCACAGAGCATCAGTGAGGTCAACCGAAATCTTCCGCCGAATCCGCGGCTTCTTGGCCTCGCGCTCCAGCTCGTCTTCGCTGGCACTGCGGGCCTTTGGGTTCTCCCGGGCGTACTCCATGAGATTGCGTTTTTCCCTGGCTGTGGGGAGCCTAGCCATGACCCTCACCATACGGTCCGCGCGCTGTCGATCGTCGTCGGCCCAGTCAACCACTCGCTTTACATCGAAGTCTCTAACCTTCTTCGCGCGCAAGAGTTCCATTGCTTCCTTGGAGGCGCGCTCCTTGATCTTGAGATACCGGTTGATGCGCGTGACAGAGAACCCCGTCTCCCGCGATAGCCTGCGCATGTCTTTTCCGAAATGGCGATAGAGCGCGGTCACGGCCTCAGCGGCATCGGCATGGTTGAGTTCCATACGGTGCAGGTTCTCGGCAAGCGAGCGGATCTTCGCTTCGGTCGCGCTGATCTTGCCGGTGAAGATCGCAGGTATTGCCTTCCACCTTTGAGGGTCCTTCTTGGCAAGCACCTCAGCGTACGCGTTGAAGCGCCTCTGCCCAATGACGAGTTGGTACTTCGGTTGACTCTTGGGATAGTCCCCCTCGAACTCCCCCCAGAGGACCACGGGTTGCAGAAGCCCGAACTCCACGATGCTCTCAGCAAGCTCAGCGAGGTCCGCTTGCGCTCCACCGTGCCGAACGTTCATCTCGCTGATAGCGATTGCATCCAGGGGGATGCGTCGTATCTCTTGTTCCACCATGGACATAGCTCCCTAGCCGAAGCGGCAACAAGAAGCGCTGACGGCGCGGGGCCGGGGTTCTCGCGCCAGCAGGCCCAGTGACTCTCCCGTCCCGTCACGGAATATACCTCCCAACCGCTAGCCTGTCAAGGCGGACTCAGTTGGACACGGCAACGCGGTCCCAAGACTCGGCATAGACGGTTCCTCTCTCAAAACCTATCCCAGGGGAAGAAGGCGAGGGAGCGGGTGGGGAAGATGGCGGCGGCGAGGGGCCGGGCGGCGGGGGTGATGCGGGCCTCGCCGAGGGCGAGGGCGGCGGAGGGGGTGTGGAAGCCGAGGATGAGGCGGCAGAGGTTGGCCTGGGAGGCGGTGACGGTGGCCGGGGCGCAGACGCGGGGCAGAGACGCCCCGCCTACAACCTCGATCTTGCCTCGTGACGCAACAAGGTCCACGGCGCCGATGTCAGTCTTGAGGCGCAGGCGGCCATTCCATACAGGTGGCACAGGCATCTTGCCTGTGATCGGTGGCTCCCCCACACAGGCTGGAAGCCTGTGCCACCAGGAGGCCAGGAGGCGCTGCCATTCGGGGGCCATGCGGCGGCAGAGGGATTCGAGGCCGACGATGCGGACCATCGCGCCGCCGCGGTGGCCGACCGTGCGGTGGACTTCGCAGCCGTCGGCGAGGCAGAACTGGCCGATTGGGTGGGCGGTGGGCAGCTCGATGCGGACCTTGGGCTTCTCGCAGGCCTTCGCCGCCCTCGCAAGGTCGGCGAGGACGGAGACCACGGCGTCGCGGCTGGGCCGGCGGCCGAGGCTGACCTCGGTGAGGGCGAAGGCGTCGTCGCCACGCGGCTCGCCCCGCCAGTAGGCGCTGGGGCGGCCCTTCGCGTCTTCGATGATACGGCACCATTTCTCGCGGCAGGAACGGCGTGCCCAGAGGCCGCCCCAGCGGGCCATCGCGCCGTCGCGGGCCGCAAGGTCGTCGAGGTGGAGGCGGCGGATGGCCGCGGCGTCGGCCCGGCGCGCCCGGCGTCCGCGGTGGGGGGCCTTCAGCTCGGCAAGCTGTTGGCGGGAGACGAGCAGCCCGTCGTTCGCCACACCAGTGATGAAGCCGAACTTGTCGTAGAAGTTGGGGATGCCGAAGAGGAGCGAGAGGTCGTAGCCCTCGTCGCGCATGAACTGGTTGACGTGATCGAAGAGGGACCTCATCATGCCCTTCTTGCGGAGGTGTGGGAGGGTGCAGACGTCGCCGATGCCCGCGACGCGGACGAGGGCTGCGCCGAGGCGCATCGTGCGGTCGGCGATACGCACCTGCGCGATGGGCGTGCCGTCGGGCGCCCACATGGCCCGCGAGAGTCGCCACTGTTCGCGCGGCATGCGGTGGAGGAAGAGGTCCTTGCACAGCTCGAAGAGCCGCGGCCAGTTGCCGAACGCCTTGCCGTAGAGGTCGGCGAGGGCCATGGCCTCCTGGCGCGTTCTCGGGCCGCGAATCTCGTAGGGACAAGGCGGCTTGCGTTTCGCGGGCATGTGGGCTCCTGCCGAGCGTGGTGGTGCATGATACGTGCGCGGGGAGATGAGGTCAAACGCCGCCGCGAGTCCTGGGTCCCCAATCGTCGTCGTTGTCGTCGTCGTCGTCGAACGCCCAACACGGGCAAAGCCAAGAAACTCGACGACGCCGACGAGGACGAGAAGATGCCCGATGGGGTCTGCGCCGGTACCGGAAGCGGTTCTCGCAAGTCGGCCGTTGATCTCGCCTGTGGAAGCGCGTAGTATGGGCTGAGACGGGGGGAAAGGAGAGCCACGTGAGCGCATCAGCACTGCCGCGCAGGGGGTTTCTGGCCACGCTCGCCGCGGGGCTGGCGGCGGGGCGCCTCCGCGCCGCCGAGGCGGAGGGCAAGCCGCGGAAGCCCAACGTCCTCGTCATCGTCGCCGACGACCTCGGCTACGCCGACATCGGGGTCCACGGCTGCAAGGACATCCCGACGCCGCACATCGACTCCCTGGCCGCCGGCGGCGTGCGGTTCACCAACGGCTACGTGACCTGTCCCGTGTGCAGTCCCACGCGGGCCGGGCTGACGACGGGCCGCTACCAGCAGCGCTTCGGCCACGAGTTCAACACCGGCCCCGCTCCCGAGGGCGACGTTGGGCTGCCGCTCACCGAGACGACCTTCGCCGACCGCATGAAGGCGGCCGGCTACGCCACGGGCATGGTGGGCAAGTGGCACCTGGGCGCGGCGGCCAAGTTCCACCCGCTCCGGCGCGGCTTCGGCGAGTTCTTCGGCTTCCTCGGCGGCGCACACTCTTACACGAATCTGGCTGGCGGCCGCCGCGGGGGCATCCTCCGTGGCACCGAGCCCGCGAACGAGCAGGACTACCTCACCGACGCCTTCGCCCGCGAGGCCGTGGCCTTCATCGGGCGACACGAGAAGGAGCCCTTCTTCCTCTACCTCACCTTCAACGCCGTCCACAACCCGCTCCAGGCCCCGGCGAAGTACCTCGACCGCTTCCCCACGCTGAAGGGCAATCGCCGCACCTACGCGGCCATGCTCTCGGCGATGGACGACGGCATCGGGGCCGTGCTCAAGAAGCTCCGCGACGCCGGCATCGAGCAGAATACGCTGATCTTCTTCATCAGCGACAACGGCGGGCCGCCGCGGGCCAACGCCTCGTCCAACGGCGCGCTGCGCGCCAGCAAGGGCACCGTCTACGAGGGCGGCATCCGCGTGCCCTTCATCATCCAGTGGAAGGCCCAGCTCCCCGGCGGCAGGACCTTCGACCAGCCCGTCATCAGCCTGGACATCCTGCCCACGGCCCTTGCCGCGGGCGGCGCCCCCGTGCCGCCCGAGGCGAAGCTCGATGGCGTGGACCTGTTGCCGTTCGTCAAGGGCGAGAAGGCGACCGCTCCGCACGGCGTGCTCTTCTGGCGCTTCGGCGCCCAGGCCGCGGCGCGCAAGGGCAACTGGAAGTTCGTCCAGCCCCGCTCCGGCGCCAGCGAACTCTACGATCTGGCCGCCGACGTCGGCGAGAGCAAGAACCTGGCGGCGGAGAAGCCCGACGTCCTCAAGGACCTCAGCGACGCCTGGGCCAAGTGGCACGCCGAGCTCAAGGACCCCCTCTGGGGCGGGAGGCAGCGGGAGAGGCCGCGAGCACGGGCCAAAGGCAAGGCGAAGTGAAGCACGACGGGTGTGGTTGACATCCGGCCGGCCTGGGCTATGATTGGCGGCGGCGTGTTCTCTGGGGCGTTCGGACAAACGGGGAAAGGAGACGGGCATGGGCGCAATGCACTGGGCGAACGGGCAGGCGGGGCCGCGGGGCGGCGCGAGCGCGCTGGCCAGCCTCGCGTGCGTGGCAGGGGTGTTGTTCCTCGTTGCCGTGGTAGGGGCCGCGCTCCTCCAGGCCGGCCCAGACAAGGCGCGCGCGGAGGCCCGACGCATCCGCTGCCGAAACAACCTGAACATGTTTGCCAAGGGGGTGGCGACGTATCTCAACGAGCTGGGCGACAACCGCTTCTACCCCTGGCCCGCGGGCCGGGCGGGCTGCGGCGGCGAGCGCGAGAAGGCCGACTTCGGCGGCGCCGAATGGCTCGCCTCGCTCTACTGGACCAAGATCATCCCCGACCCGGAGCACTTCCTCTGCCCCAGCTCGGGCGACGACAACGGCAAGGGCGAGAAGCTCGGCACGGCCGGCTGCCCGCAGGGCAAGGACGCGCCGAAGGACGGCAAGCTCGGCCCGCGAGCCGTCAGCTACGCCGGCTTCGGCGCCGACAGCGTGGCCGTGTGGCTGAAGGAGAAGATGAAGAAGGAGCCGAAGGAGCGCAAGATGGCCCTCCGCGACGACTTCCCGCCCAACGAGCCGATGGCCTGCGACGACACCGAGGACCCGATCAACCACAGCGACGAGGACGCCAAGGGGATGTCGGTGATGTTCTTCGACAGCCACGTGGAGTTCTGGACCGCCGACAAGGTGAACCTCGAGCGCGGGGTGGGCAGCGGAGACCTCGTGGCGTTGCGGAACTAGGCTCTGTACGACGATAGGCCGGAGTGGGTAACGCCAGCATCTTGCTGGCACCCAGACGCCGCCTGGAAGGCGGCGCTACGAATCGTCGTACAGAGCCTAGAGGTCCACAAAGATGGGGCCGGTGCCGCGCTTGCCGGTGGACCTGAAGTAGCTGCCGCCGTAGAAGTGCCAGGGGAGGCTCTCGAGGATGGGCACGGCGCGCTCCGGGGTCAGGGTGGCGGCGAGGTCGGGCGAGATGACGCCCGTCACTTGCCCTCGCGCTCGGTGAGCCATTGGGTGGGGAATCGGGCGAGGGTGAGCTTTTCGTAGGGGTGCTTTTCGCCGCGCTCGTAGAGGCAGCAGGCCGTGCCGTCGGGGAGGACGCAGAGGTCGGAGTAGGCCGACGGGCCGGGGTGGAGGAGCTTGGCGGCGGGCCAGGTCTTCCCCTCGTCGGTGCTGAGGCGGACGGTCATCTTCTCGCGCCTGGCGCTAGCGGGGTTGGAGAAGAGGATGGCGGCGCCGCAGCGGACCGCGCTCGCCTGGCAGGTGGGGCAGGGGAGGGCGTCGTCGAAGGCGACGTCCGACCAGGTGAGCCCGGCGTCCCTGCTGTGGGCGATGGCGCGGCGGCCCTTGCCGAAGAAGTTGCGCATGTTCATGTAGAGCGAGCCGTCGGCAAGCTCGACGGCGATGCACTCGTTGGTCTTCGGGGCCAGCGCGCCGCCGAGCTTCCAGGTGGCCCCGCCGTCGTCGCTGTAGATGACGTGCGAGCGGGTGTTGCTCCGGCGGTCCGTGCCGTCGGGCAGGGTCGGGTCGCGGTGGTCGCAGGGGATGAGGAGCCGCCCGCTCCTCAACTGGATGCCGTGGCCTGGGCCGGTTGCGTACCAGATCCAGTGCGGCAGCTTCACGTCCTTCGTGATGTCCGCCGGCTTCTCCCAGGTCTCTCCGTCGTCGGTGCTCTTGATGGTGAACACGCGGTCGTTGTTCCGCGTGAAGGCCAGGAGGACTGCGCCGGTGGTGCGGTCCACGACGGGGCAGGGGTTCCCGATGGTGTTCTCGCCGTCGTCCCAGACGAGTTGCATCTTGCCCCAGGTCTTCCCGCCGTCGGTGGAGCGCTTGAGCACGATGTCAATGTCGCCGGCGTCGCCCTGTCCCTTCCGCCGCCCCTCGCAGAAGGCGAGGAGGGTGCCCTTCTTCGTGACGGCGAGCGCCGGGATGCGGAAGGTGTGGCAGCCCTCCTGGCCGCTGGTGAAGACGTCAACCTGTTCGAGCTCGGCGGCCTGCGCTTGCATGGTTCCTCCAATGGTGGGGAGACACAGCGAGAGGACCAGAGCCAGAGCCTTCATGGGAGCGCTCCTCACTTGCTGCGGTCGGCGCCGTCGGCGAGCGCCTCCAGGCTGAAGCTGGCGGAAGCGACGCGCCCGCAGGCGTCCCGGTCGGCGGGTCGGGAGGGGCTGCCCCTGGCCGCTACTGGAAGAGGATGCGGAAGCCAGCTTGCTCGAAGTGGTGGTCACCAGTGAGCGCCTCGGAGATGCCGAGCCGGTCCATCGCAGCAAATGAGATGCAGTCGGTGAGGGGCCAGGCCCTGTCCGGCCTCTCGGAGAAGAGTCTCAGGCCCGACTCGAAGAGCTCGGAGCTGGGTGGAAGAACCGTGCAAGCCGGGTCCGCGCGCAGCAGTGCCAGGAGCGTCAGGAAGTTGGGCCGCAGGGCCGGCTCCGCATGGGCGTCCGCGACTTCCGTGAGCACCCAGACGGTGGTGACGGTCGGCTGCCAGAGCGTCTCGGACAGCTCGTGCGCCCGCTGGTGGTCCTGGTCGTCCGGATTCATCAACGCCAGGTAGTAGAATGAATCCGCGAACACGGGAGTCATTTCTTGGGGGCCCCGTGGAGGTAGTGGTCATGGTTTCGCGCCATGTCGGCGGGCAGTCCCTTGGAGACCCCGATCACGTCACGCAGGCGCTCGGCCAGACTCCGTCGCGGGCCGGCTGCTGCCAACTCCACGCGCACGGGGGCTCCCTCCGGCAGGGCGACCGGCTCGTCCAGAACCACCATCCCGTCCTTCACGTGACCATTGTACGGCATAGGTCACTCCTTAGCGCTCACCAGATTCGATAGTATCCGATCCCGCACGCCAAAGCAAGGGTCCGCATGACGCTGACTACGGTGGCGTGCGGAGAAGGAGCTACTTGCCCGCTGGCGGGGGGACTTTGAGGACTTGGGGATACCTGGCGACTGTGCGGAGGAGCTCGAGGGTGTCGGGCGGGAAGCGGCAGCCGAGGTCGGACTTGTCGGATGCCTTCCCGCGCAGCGAGCTGTCCCTGGGGAGGCGGTAGTTGTGGCCGCGGGGGTCCTCGAAGGGGGGCCTGGACACGCGTTCGAGGTGCTCGGTCTTCACAAGCTCCCTGGGGATGGGCTTGGCCTGGGCGTAGAAGGCGGTGTGGGCGACGGTGGCCATGAGCTCCGGCTGCTTCTTGTCCTTGGCCTTGCCCTTGGCCCGCGGGTCGTTGACGGCGATGGCGGCGAGGATGCTGTTGGCGATGTTGACCCCGCGGGCGTCGTCGGAGACGGTGAGCGGCCCGGTGGCGGTGACGTGGTTGAGCTTGGAGTTGCCGCCGAGGACGCCGTCGCCGATGATGACGCAGTCGGTGAGGGTGACGTTTCGGAAGGCGAGGTCGTTGCCGATGAGGATGGCGCCGATGATTTCGGAGCTTTCGACGGGGGCCTTGTCGGCGAGCTGGATGGCGCTGTAGCGGGTGGGGGTGTCCACCAGCTTGTCGAGCCGGAGGACGGATGAGGCGATGGTCACCCTCGCCACGGGGTGCTTGGAGAGGATGGAGCCGACGTTGTTCACGGCCACGCAGTTGTGGAGGGCCAGCGCGCAGTCTATGTCCAGGTCAATCGCGGCCTTGGCGTTGGCGAACTCCAGGTTGCCGAGCCAGAGGTCTTTGGCGTTCTTGGCGAACTGGAGGATGGTCTCGCGCTTGGCGATGCCGCCGTCGAGGCGTGGGCGCTCCTTGCCGACGCCGCGCAGGATGAGGCCCTGGGCCTTGGCGGCGGGGATGGCGGCGCTGGCGCGGGGGTAGACGCCGGCTTCGACCTCGATGGTGGCGTTGGGCTTCTCGATGGCGGCCAGGGCCTTGTCGAGGGTGGGGAGCGCGCCCTTGCCGCCGGCGGAGAGCTTGATGGCCTGGCCGCGCGCGTTCACCGCCCCCTGCATGGCGGCCACCGTGGGGTTCAGCTTGGCGTCGGCCAGCAGCGGGCTGCCGGGCGAGGCCTGGCGGAGGGCGTCGAGCTGCTTCTTGCACTCGTCGAGGGCGCGGACGTTGTAGGCGGCGACCGCCTTGTCGTAGCACTCCTTGGCCTTCTTCTCGTCGCCGGGCTGGGCCTTGGGTTCCGGTTCCTTCCGTTTGGGCTCCGGCTCTTTCTGTTTCGGCTCGGGCTCCTTCTGCTTGGGCTCGGGCTCCTTCACGGGGGGCGTGGGTTCGGGCTGGACGATGGTGGGCGGGGAGTAGGGCTTGAAGGCGGAGGCGACGTCGTAGACCCTCTCCTGGGCGGAGTAGAAGTCGGTGTCGGCGAACTTCTCCTTGTAGGCGGCGAGCGCCTTCTTCGCGTCGTTGAACTCGCCGTCGAGGCAGAGCTTGAGCGCGTCGCCGAGCGCGCGCGCGGCCTCGGTCTCCTTGGTGGCCTTTTCTGGGGGCTGGGGTGCTTCGGTGAGGGTGCTGGCCTTTGCCCCGAGGTCGGCGGCGCGGCCGAAGGCGGCGGCCGCCTTCTGGGCGTCGCCGAGGAGGTGCCACCAGAGGCCCAGGGCGAGCTGGTGGGCGGGGTCGTCGGCCTTGACGAGGCCCTTGAGCTTGACGATGCGCTCGAGGGCGGCCTCATTGAGCTTGGGCCAGGGGGTCTTGTCCGTCTCCCCCTCGGCCACGAGTGCGGTCAGGCCCTCCCTGTCGCCGCCGGTCAGCTCGCCGTTGCGCCCTGGGATGCGCAGCTCGACCTTGCGGATGCGCGGCTGCGCCGCCTTGAAGTGCTGGGAGACGGCGTCGCGGAAGGCGGCGAGTGCCTCGACGGCGGCCTTGCGCTGCTCGACTGCGGCGGCGGTGGCGGGGTCGTCGAACTTCATCTTCCCGAGCGCCTCGGCGGCCTCTTCGAGGCGCCAGGCGTCGAGGTGGGGCTGGACGCTTTGGAGAGCCTTGGCGATGTCGGCCTGCTGAGCGGAGCGGCGCGCGGCGGCCTCGGCGGCGGTGCGGGCCTCCTCGGCGCCCTTCGTGAGGGCCGCGCGGGCGGCGAGGTACTGGCCCACGGCGTCGGCGGCCACCTTGGCCTGGCCCACCTCGTCGTCGGTGCCGAAGGTCTCCACGACGGCGAGGAGCGCGGCGCGCGCCTCGTCGAGCTTGCCGGCGGCGGCCAGGCCGCGCACGGCGTTCACGACGCCCTCGAATGCCTTCGCGGCCTGGGCCTTGAGGGCGGCCCTGGCCTCGTCGGCCGCCTTCTTCAGGGCGGCGTCCTCGTCGTCCTTCATCGCCTCATCAAGTGCCGCGATGGCCTTCCCGAACTCGTTCTTGGCCGCGAAGGCGTCGGCGGCCCTCTTCGCGTCGGCCAGCTTGGCCTCCCAGGCCGGGCCGTCGCCCTTCTTCGGCCCCTCCGTGGGCTCCTCTTTCTTGGGCTCCGGCTCCTGCTTCTTGGGCTCGACGGGCGTGTCGGTCTTCGGCTTGGGCGGCTCGACGGCCTCTTTGGTCTCAGGCTCCGGCGTCTTCTTCGGGGGGATGGGCTTCGGAGGCGGGGGCGTCGGCTTCCGTGGGCCTGGGGCCGTACTGGTGACGGGCGCCACGGCCTGGGACCCGCCGCCGCGGAGGCGCGGGAGTAGGAAGACGAGGAGGCCGGCAGCGACGGCCGCGGCCGCCGCCAGGCCGGCCGCGACGGGCAGCCAGGCCGGCCGCTTGGCCCGGCGCTCGGTCGTCGGGGGCGCCGACTGGGGCCGGCGGAAGTCTGTGCTCTTCAGCAGCTCCTGCATCGCGTCGAGGAGCTCGTCGTACGACTGGAAGCGCTCGGCGGGGTCCTTGGCGCACATCCTCTTGAGGATGGCGTCGAGGCCCTGCGGCACGTCGGGGGCGAGCGCGCGCGCGGAGGGGAAGGAGGCATCGGCGTGCTTGAGGACCAGCTCAGCCAGGTCAGAGCCAGGGAAGGGGGGCCGGCCGGTGAGCGCGTGGAAGAGCACGCCGCCCAGGGCATAGATGTCCGAGCGGCAGTCGGCCAGCCGCGGGTTCCTGGCGAACTCCGGGGCCATGTAGAGCGCGGCGCCCAGGGAGCTGCGGACGATTCCCACCGGCGTGTCCTCGAGGCTCTTCGAGAGCCCGATGTCGGCCACCTTCACCTCGCCGCGCTCGGTGAGGAGGATGTTGGGCGGCTTGATGTCGCGGTGGAGCACGAGGCGCTCGTAGGCGAAGTCGAGCGCGGCGGCCGCCTCGGCCACGATGCGCACGGCCTCGCCCACCGGCAGCCGCCCCTTCGCCGCAAGGCGGTCCCCCAGGCTCTCCCCGTCCACGTACTCCATCGAGAAGAAGTGGTAGCCGCCGGCCTCGTCTATGTCGTATATCTGCACGATGTTCGGGTGGCTGAGCTTGGCCACGGCCTGGGCCTCGCGCTTGAGGCTGGCCAG
>VGYW01000094.1 GCA_016872875.1 Planctomycetota bacterium
CGACCGGGGCAGAATATCGCGGAGTTGTGCAACTCCGCGATGTTGTGCGCAGGGCGAGTGGCTGCCCGCGGCCCGCCTGCACGAGCCGGCGAGTCTGGCGCCAATCGCCTGATCGAGTGCTGCTCCCGACCGGGGCAGAATATCGCGGAGTTGTGCAACTCCGCGATGTTGTGCGCAGGGCGAGTGGCTGCCCGCGGCCCGCCTGCACGAGCCGGCGAGTCTGGCGCCAATCGCCTGATCGAGTGCTGCTCCCAACCGGGGCAGAGTATCGCGGAGTTGTGCAACTCCGCGATGTTGTGCGCAGGGCGAGTGGCCGCCAGGGGCGGGGAGAATACTCCTCGGAGAGGCGGGCTACATCCGCACGGAGTTCCCTCACGCCCTCTTGCTGCGGGGCGATCAGTGTCCTTTCGCGGGTCCTGTAGCGCCGAATGCTCTGCTTGGCGAGGGGCCGGGCGGGCCTCAGGCGGTACGCTCGCGGTTGCGTTCCGTTCAGCCCTTCTCCGTCGCAGCACTTCCCACGTTGGCGACAGCCGTATGGCTACTTGGCCAGCTTGGCGTCGCGGAGGACCACGGTGCCCGCGGCGGCGGGGTAGAGGACGAGGTAGATGGCGCGCACGTCGTGAAGGCTCTCCGGCCTCACGCTGTACTGCCAGGTGGTGGCCTCGCTCTTGTAGGCCGGCGCGGTGAGGTCGAAGACCACGTTGGGGTGCTCGCCGGCGCCCACGTAGGTGGGCATGCACTCGAAGTATTTCCATTCTTTGCCGACGCTGAGGCCGATTGCGACGCGGACGCCCGCGGCGATCTGGTTCTCGATGTCGAGGAGCAGCCAGCGATAGCCGGAGAGGTCGGCCTCCACCCGCCGGCCGATGGCGTTCTTGCCATCCTTGCCGCGCGTGACCTCGAGTGTGACCCGGTCCGCCTCGCCGGGCTTCCCCACCACGAAGGCCAGGCGGGTGTCGTCCTTCGACCATGCCTCCTCGACCCGCCAGGGCTCGAGGGGCCTTGCGAGGGCGAAGAGGGGGGCGATGGTGCGCCCCGCGTCTATCTGGAGGTTCTTGTCGAACTCCACCTTGAAGGTGTAGCGGATGCTCACGGCCTTCTCGTCGCTCGCGGCCGCGGGCAGCTCGACGTCCCACCGCAGGATGTTGTTCGGCTTCTCGGTGCGTTCGTAGAGCGGGTCGCTGCTGAGCGGGCGCTGGGTCTCCGTGAGCGACGAGATGATCTCGCCGTCGGAGGGCATCGGGATGCGGTCGAGGACACGGACGCTGAGGGGCTGGGGGCTGTAGTTTTCGAGGAGGATTTCGTAGGTGAGGATGAGGCTCTTGTTGCCCGCGAGGATGCTCTCCTGGCGCTGGGTGAGCTTGTGGCGGGTGGTGAGGCGGGCGTCCACCCCGAAGCCCGCGGTGAATCGCTGCCCGGGCCGCACGAGGGGGAGCGTGCCCGTGCCCGCGAACTTGCCGTCGAGATAGGCGCTCGCTTTTCCCGCCAAGAGCACGATGTCGGACTTGTTCGTGACCAGAGCCTGGCGGTAGACGTAGCGGGTGAGGGTCGGCTCGGCGAGGCGGTAGAAGTCGCCCTGGAGCTTGAGCGCGGCCACGCGCGCGGTCTGGAGGTCGCTTCGGCTCTCGATGCTGTGGCGGCCGGGGAGTGGGTAGGCGACGGCGACGGCGGCGACGCCGCGCTCCTTGTGCTCGGTGGGCGCGAGCTCTTCGGCCTTCGGGCTGCCGCGGAAGTAGAGGACGTTGAGCCTTGCGGCCGCGGTGTTTGCGGCGGCCTCGGCCTGCTGGCGGGCCTCCTCCGTGGCGGCGGAGCGGAAGCTCTCCTCGGCCGCGCGCCGCTCGCGCTCGGCACGCAGGGTGTCGAGGGACGCGCGGGCCTCGGCCCCGGTCTCAAGCGACACCCTGAAGGGCGCCAGGCCGGGCGGGTCGGCCGCGAGGGTCGGGGTCGCCGTCGAGAGCGTGAGGGTGACGCCGCGCCAGTCCTCGCCGCTCAGTTGCTGGATGCTCGCGTTGTACTCGAGCTCCACCTCGGCGCTGCCGTCGCGTGCGCGGAGGTTGTAGGCGGGCGTCCAATCGGTCCCCTGCACGAGGTAGCCGAGTCGGATTTCGGCGGGAGCCGGCTTCTGCTTTTCGAGGAAGATGACGGCCTCGCGCGCCGTGCGGCCGGCGTTTGGGGTCAGGCTGGCGCGGCGGCGGCGGAGCGTGTCGGCCTCGGCATTTCCTTTCCGGGCGCGCTCGTCGAGTTCGCGCGACTGCTTCTCAAGGGCGTCCTGCTGCTCGAAGACAAAAGTGGCGAGCTTCGTGAGCTCGGCGGTCTGGAGCGCCCCCTTCTTGAGGTCCTCGCCCGTGGCTGCGGCCGAGAAGCTGCCGAGCTTGTCGAGGAGGGCGAGCTTGCGCCTCACGGCGTCCTGGTCGCGCCCGAGGTCGCGGAGCGACTTCTCGGCGGCCTCCAGTTGGGCGTCGAGCTTGCGCACCTCCTCGCGCGGCTCCTCCACCACCGCGCGCTCCCGGTAGCGGACGGCGCGGACCTGGAGGCCCTCCACGTCGTCCGCGTAGAGACTCTCAGGCACCACCCGCTCGGGGAGGTCCGTCACCACGACCTCCATCGGCCCTGCGCCGGCCGGCACCGCCACCACCCGCGTCACCGCCGCCTGGCCCCGGTGAAGCATCACCGCGTCCACCCGCCCCGGCGTCCCGGCCGCCTCGCCGCCCGGCGCCAGCTCGCACGCCACACGAAGAACCACCGCCAACGCGACCGCTCTGGTGACCATCGCAGTCCTCCTTCCCAAAGCCTTTTGGACGATCCCAGATCGCGCTGTTCGGATAGGACCCCTTTTGGCGTCGCCCGTCAAGAAATCGGGGACCCCGAGAGTGGGGCGAGCGGGAGGCCAGCGCCGTAACGCCTTGGCAGACCGTCACTTAGGACAGTGGGGCTACGATCACAACTGACAGGTTGTCCAGAGGGAATGCCGGGCGGTGAGCCGGCGGCGGCTCAGTTTCGCCAGAGCCGATGGCCCCCGACGGGCCGGAGGGAGGAGCGCGGCGTGTCAGGCCCTCTGGCGAAACTGCCTTTTTCTCATATCGTCCTCGTCCCTCGTCCGCGTCCTTCGTCCTCGATTCTCCTCTGTTGGGGGGAGAAGAGTCGAGGACGAGGACGAGGGACGAGGACGAGGACGATTGCGGGCGGCCTATTGTCAACTTGCGGGAGCGAAGGGGACGTCGCCGTGGGCGATCATGGTTTCGAGCGGGTTGTCGGCGATGTCGAGCGGGCAGTCAATGCGGGCGCGGCGGCGGCTCGATTCATAGCAGGCGAAGATGATCTCGGTGGCGTTGATGGCGTGGCGGGCGCATAGCTCGCACTCGCGGCCCGTGAGCAGGCAGCCCACCGCGTCCGCGATGGCGCGGTCTATGTAGCCGGGGCCGTGGAGGTGTTCCGCGCCGCAGTCCACCGCAATCCAGTCCGCCACGCCCTGCTTCCAGTAGCGGACGAGCGGCCCCGGCTTGGGGTCCCAGGCGATCTCGATGACGCCGCCCGTGCCGTGGAGCCTGAATGCGGCGCCGAGCGCGCGGGCGCTCTCGAAGCCGGTCACGATCACGCCGAAGACGCCGTTGGCGTACTTCACGAGAGAGAGGCTCTGCGATTCGACGGGTGCGCCGAAGACGCGCACCTCGCGGCGGGCGTCAATCTGGCCGAGCACCCACTTGGGCGGAGATTCGTTGTTGAAGTAGTTGAGCATGTCCACCCAGTGCGTGCCGCCGTCGTAGAGGTCCCAGGTGTTGGCCTCCATGCGGACGAGTGTGCCGATCTCGCCGGCGTCGAGCAGGCGCTTGGTCTCGCGGAAGGGCTTGCCGTAGCGGCGCTGGTGGTTGAAGTTCAGGTGCATGCCGTACTGTGCGGCGACCTGGAGCATCTTGCGGGCGCCGCCGAACGAGATGTCCATCGGCTTCTCGCAGTGGCAGAGGCGCACGCCCGCCTGGGCGCACGCGATGGCCATCTCCGCGTGCAGCTTCGGCCAGGTGCACACGCTTACGACGTCGGGCCTCTCCTTCTCCAGCATCTCGCGGTAGTTGAGATAGGTGCGTGGGACGCCGAACTTCGCGGCGAAGGCGTCCGCATTCTCCTGCACGATGTCGGCGCAGGCCACCATCTCGCACGTCTCCAGCTTCCTGTAGCCCTCGGCGTGCTCGTAGGCCATCGCGTAGCCCATCGGCCCGCGCTTCTCGGGCATCTTGCCCGTGCCAATGAACCCGACCTTCAGCTTCGCCATCGCCCTGTGTCTCCTTCCTTGCGGCCTCCCTCTTGGTGGCAGGCAGCATTGTACAGGAACTGGCTGTGCCCGCAACTCACTGCGCAGGACCGAGGCAGCGGAGGGAGCCGTCCTCGCAGGTGACGTAGAGGCGGCCGCCGGCGGCGGCGAGGCCGCTGACGACGGGGGCGGCGGCCAGCTCGATGGCCTGGCGCGGCTCGCCGGTGCGGAGGTCGAAGGTCTTGAGGACGCCCTCGGCGACCTGCCGCATGCCAGGCACGGGGTCGGGCTGGTGGGCGCGGCCCTTGATGCGGCCGGCCACGACTACCGAATCGCCCGCGACGATGAGGGAGGAGTAGTGGTAGAGCTTCTGGCCCTTCTGCTGCGCGCGGAAGTCGCCGTCTATCACGCGGCTCCAGGCCGGCGTGTCGTCGCTCCGGGCGGCGTCGCGGCTGGCGAGCTTGCGCGTGTCGTAGCGCCGCAGGACGCCTTCGCCCTTGTTGCCCTGGAGCACGACGGCGTCGGCGCCGGCGAAGGCGCAGCCGACGCACGGGATGGCCTCCCTGGCCTCGGGGAACGTGGCGATGATCTGCGAGCCGGAGGCGTAGGGGCCGAGGTAGCCCTCGGTGGAGTAGTGGCGGCGGAACTGCGGATACTTGTCGGAGTTGATGAGGAACCGCGTGGGGCCAGGCCCCATCGCGTAGAGGCCCTGGAGGCCCTTGCCCTTGTCGGCGGGCGGGTCGAAGAGCTCGCCGGTCTTCGCGGCGAGCGCGGCGCCTGAGAAGCGAATGTAGGCGCCGTCGCCATATGCAAGGTTGCTCACGACCGTGTTGGCCTCGAAGCCGCCGACGCTGCGGGCGGTGGGGTGCGGCTGGTCAATGCGCGCGCGCGGCTGCGAGATGTCCACCCACTGGGGCGTGCGGCTGAGCGTCTTGTGCCACTTGATGGCCCCCGTGTGCGGGTCGAGCGCCCAGACGTGGATGCCGCCGTTGGCCATCGGGTGGTAGCCCGCGACGGCGATGGCCAGCCCGTCGTGGATCAGCAGCGAGCCGAGGAGTGGCCAGGACGACTCGACCTGGCTGAAGGCCACGATGTTGCGCTCGTATGGTGCGGCGAGGAACCGCCAGGCCAGGCGGCCGGTGTCGGCTCGGAGGGCGTAGACCCATCCGTCGCGGCAGCCGAAGAGGCACAGGCCGCCGTAGAGCGTGGGCGGGGTGACGACGCGGCCGCCGGCGGTGAAGCTCCACTTCTTCGCGCCCGTGGCGGCGTCGAGGGCCTCGATGCGATGCTGCTCGCGGACGGCGGCCACGGCCAGCCCGCCGGCCACCACGGGCGCGCTCACGGGGCCGATGTAGTCGTTCGTGTCAAGCCAGTCGGCGGCGATTATCCCTCTCCCTTGGGGAGAGGGGAGGGTGAGGGCCGTTGCAGCGGCCCCAGGCACCCTCACCCCGCCCTCTCCCCGGGGGAGAGGGGGAAGAGAAGCACCCTCACCCCCGCCCTCTCCCCGGGGGAGAGGGGGAAGAGAAGCACCCTCACCCCCGCCCTCTCCCCGGGGGAGAGGGGGAAGAGAAGCACCCTCACCCCCGCCCTCTCCCCGGGGGAGAGGGGGAAGAGAAGCACCCTCACCCCCGCCCTCTCCCCGGGGGAGAGGGGGAAGAGAAGCACCCTCACCCCCGCCCTCTCCCCGAGGGAGAGGGGGCAGACCGGGTGGCGGCTGGATGGCAGTGTTCCAGACCGGGGCGAGTTTCGCGGGCAGGGCCGAGGCCGTCCAGGCGCCCCGCTGGGGGCCTTGGAGAAACATCGGCCAGTCTTCGCCATTTCGGATTTCGGATTTCGGATTTCGGATTTCAGCAAAGGCGGGGCCGCGGATGAGGCGCTGGGCGTCGGGCAGCGGCTCGCGGACAGGCTCGGAGGAGGCCGTGACGTGGAAGCGGACCCAGTTGTCGCAATTGCACATGTTGGGCAGGTAGTGGACCATGCCGTATGCTGGGAAGAAGCCGGAGCCGCAGGAGCCGCGGCTGAGGCCGACGCGGATGGCGCGGGGCGGCTCGGCCCGATAGTCAATGAACTGGCTGAAGGCCATCAGGAGGTAGTTGGCCGTGGCCTTGCTCGTCTCGCAGCGGGAGTTGCCGCCGACGAAGTGGCGGAGGGGCTCGCCGCTCTTGAGGCCGAATACGGACACGCCGTGTGAGAGGAGGTAGAGCCTGCCGCCGCGGATGACGGCCTCGCGGCGCTGCATCTGCCAGAGGGGCTTCTCGCGCGACCAGGCGTGGCGCCAGCGGAACTTGCCGCTCGCCGTGTCTATGGCCCCGAAAATCCACTCCTCCTCGCGCGGGCCGTTGTCCTGGGCGGAATAGACGACGAGGGTGCGCTCGCCGTAGACGGCGTGGGTGACGTGGCGGTCGTCAATGGGCGTCGTCCACTTGCGTGCGCCGGTTCGGAGGTCGAAGGCGAGGACGGCTGCGGCGCGCTGGCCGGGGTTGCGTCCGCCGCCCCAGGAGCGCTCGGCCTCCTTGTTGCAGCCCACCGCATATAGCTCAGCGTCGTCGGGGTTCACCGTGGGCTTCTGGATGAGGAGGTAGTCGTCGCCCTTGAAATGCCACTTGCGTGCGCCCGTGGCGGCGTCCACGACGAAGAGCTCGTTGCCCACGGTGTGGATGAGCAGGCTGTCGTGGGCGGCGAGGTTGCCGCGGCCGTAGTTGTCGCTGAAGAACTTCGCCTTGCGGAGCGGTTCGCTGCGGGGGCTGTTGCGGGTGAAGGTGGTGCCCGCCTGATCGTAGGTTCGCACCGTCTCGCCCGTGTCGGCGTCAATCGCCACGATGGGCTGGCCCTCGGCGCCCAGCACGGTGTAGATGCGGTTGGCCGTGAACACCAGCGGCGTGAGCTTGCCCATCAGCGGGCGGTTGAAGTGGTCGGTGCGCGTCACGTCGCGGACCCAGCAGGGCAGGCCGTTGAAGGCGTCGCGGCAGACGAGTTGCGCGGCCGAGTCGCGGGGCAGAGACGCCCCGCCTACGCGGCGCTTGTAGATGAGCCGCCCGCCCGAGAGGCGATAGCCGTTGTCGTCGGCGATCTCCATCGAGCCGGCGATCCATTGGAGGCCGGTGCCGGGCTTCACCGCCTCGTCGCGCGAGACGGGATTGCCCGTGGCGTCGTACCAGTACTGCTCCCAGCCGTCGAGGGTCTTGGGCATCGGCTTGCGGAGCGCGGCCCACCTGCCGTCGCGTTTGAGCCAGGCGGCGCCGCGGCCGGGCACGAGGATGCGCAGGACCTCGGCCTCGGCGGGCGCGGCCTGGCCGAGGGCCTCGCAATCGGCCACCAACAGGTTCACCAGATTGTCGGCGTAGGGCAGGCCTCCGCGCTCGCGCCACACCGCGGCGCTCGCCACGCCATAGAGACCCGCGTCGGCGAGACGCCGGCGGGCCTCGGCGCACGCCGCGTCGTCGAGAGCCAGGACGTGGACGAGCATGCGCCCCTGGCCGCAGAGCGCGCTGGCCCGCGCGGGGTCGCCGCCCACGAGGACGCACAGGCCGGCCGAGACGCCAGTGCCCCCGACGGCCTCGCCGGGCGGGGGCGCCTTCGGCTCGGCCGCCTGCGCCCCCGAAGCGGCGGCCATCAGGGCGAGCGTCCGAGCGGCAAGGGCAAGTGCCAAGCGGGCCATTGGCGGGGTGCAACCTTCAATGCTCATCGGTTTCTGTTGCGGCAATCGCACCGCCACGCACTTCGCTGGCAGATGTAGCGACAGGCGGCTCGCCTGTCGTCTTCCGTGGGGGGTGGACACGCGAGCCGCGTGTCCCTACGACTTTCCGCAACAGGAACTACATTGTACCGTGCTTGCAGCTACAAGGCAAGCCTTGCCGAGGCAGGCAGGACAGGGCTCAGCGGCCCGCCAGCTCCAGGCGCGCGATGTGGGGCAGGTCGCGGTAGCGGCCGGCGTGGTCGAGGCCGTAACCGACGACGAAGACGTTGCCGACGACGAAGCCGCAGTAGTCGAGCGGGACGGCGATCTGGCGGCGGCTCGGCTTGTCGAGGAGGACGCAGGTTCGGACGGAGCGCGGCCCCATCGCCTCGACCTCGCTGCGGACCGCGGCAAGGGTGCGCCCAGTGTCCACGATGTCGTCCACGAGCAACACGTCCCGGCCGGCGAGGTCGAGTCCGCCGGCTTGCCCGAGCGCGACCGGCCCCTGCGGCTCCGTGCCGTCGCCGTAGCTCGACGCCTCGACGAACTCGACGGCGACCTGCGGGCCGAGTCCCTCGCGGAGGTCGGCGACGAAGGTGACCGCCCCCTGGAGCACGCCGACGATGGTGAGGGGGCGCCCCGCGTAGTCGCGGCGAATCTCCGCCGCAAGCTCCCCCACCCTGCGCGCGATGCTGCCGGCCGTGAAGAGAACCCGTCCGATGGCCATCATTCGCCCTCGCGAGCTTCTTCGCCACGTATGCCTGCCACATGGTAGTGCGGTTCATGGCCCATGTCAAGCAAGAGGCCTGCGGACGGGCTCGGGGAGGTAGGCGCAGAGGGGCTCGGGGGCGAGGGGGTCGCCGGTGGCCTCGTAGGCGCGGGCGCGGCAGCCGCCGCAGACGGCGAGGAACTCGCAGCAGCCACACTTGCCGCCGTAGGCCGAAGGGTCGCGCAGGTCGGCGAAGAGGGGCGCGGCCTCCCAGATCTCGGCGAGGCTCTGGGTGCGGACGTTGCCGCACTGGAGGTCGAAGTAGCCGCAGGGCTGGACGTCGCCGGTGTGGGAGATGAAGCAGAAGGACTGTCCGGCGAGGCAGCCGCGCGCCTGGGTGGGGATGCCGCGCTGGCGCAGGATGCGGTAGAAGTGCGGGGCGCAAGTGGCGCGAATCTCGATGGGCGACGCTGCGTAGCGCTCGGCCAACCAGTCGAGCACGGCCTCGTAGCGGGGGGCGTCGAGCTCCATGCCGCGGAGGGCGGCGGCACGGCCCGTGGGGACCAGGAGGAAGACGTGGTAGGCGGCGGCTCCGAGGCGGACAGCCAGGTCGTAGAGGGCGGGGAGCTCGGCCGCGTTGTCCGTCGTCAGCGTCGTATTGATCTGGAATGGCAAGCCGGCCTCGCGCGCGGCGGCGATGCCGCGGAGCGCGCTGTCGAAGGCGCCGGGGACCGCGCGCAGGGCGTCGTGGCTGGCGGCGTTGGAGCCGTCGAGGCTGATGCTCACGCGGCGGACGCCTGCGTCGGCGAGGCGGCGGGCGGCGGAGGCGTCGAGGAGCGAGCCGTTCGTGGCGGCCACGGTGCGCAGGCCGAGCGAGGCCGCGTGGGCCGCGATGTCGAAGAGGTCGGCCCGCAGCAGCGGCTCGCCGCCCGTGAGGATGATGGTCGGCTGGGCGAACGACGCGATGTCGTCGAGGAGCCGCGTGGCCTCCTCGGTGGAGAGCTCGCCTGGCGGCACGCAGGAGGTGGCTGCGGCGCGGCAGTGGCGGCACGCGAGGTTGCAGGCGCGCGTGAGCTCCCACGCGATCATCCGGAGCGCGTGCGGCCTGCTGATGTGGGCTGCGGCATTCGGCTCCATCGCCACGGCACTCGCCCAGTCACACCCGCCCCGCCCCGTCCCTTGCTCTATATATCAGCCTACCTGAAAGCGCCGCGGAATGCAACGGGGCGCGGGCACGGGGGCGCAGGTCAGACCTTGGCGAGGTCCCACTGCTCGCGGAGGAATGCGACGCACTTGGGGAGCTCGGCCTCGCGGTCGCCGCGGCAGCCGCACTCGAAGCTCATGAAGTCCTGGTAGCCGATGACCTTGAGGCCGCGGAAGCCCGACTGGTAGTTCGCCTCGTCGGGCTCCTTGTCCTGGCCGGGCAGGACGCGGCTCTTGGAGGCGAGGTGGATGTGGTGGAGCCACTGGCCGCCGGAGATGAAGGCGCCCATGAGGCTCGGCTCCTCGATGGCCATGTGGTAGAAGTCGCCCATGACGCACACGCCCATGTTCTTGCAGTCGCGGGCGATGGCCGCGGCGTCGGCCACCTGGCGCAGGAACCAGGCCTCGGTGCGGTTCAGCGGCTCCAGGAGGATGCGGGTGTTGCACTTGAGGGCGTGCTCGCCGATGGGGCCGAGCATGTCCACGAGGATTTTGCGAATCTCGGCGTTGCGGTGGCCGGCGGCCTTCTCGAACGCCTTGCCTGCATCGGAGGCGGCGAGGGCGGCGCGGAGCGCCTTGTCGTTGTTGTCCTGCTCGCCGTTGAAGCATGGGACGAAGATGCACCCCGTGGAGCCGACGGCTCCCGCGGCGGTGAGGTGGCGCTTGATGTCCTCGGCCGCCTTCTCGCGGGCGGCCTTGTCGGAGCTGACGAGTCGGCCGCCCAGCGAGCCCATGCACACGGCGCTCACCTTCACCTTGCGTCCGTCCAGGGTCTTGGGCAGCGCCTCCTCGCGGCCGATGGCGCTGCCGATCTCCAGGCCCTCGATGCCCAGCTTCTCCATCTTGTCGAGCTTCTCCTCCAGGCTCTTGCCCGGCATCACGCCCTCCTGGGACGAGATCCTCAGCACCGCTTCCTGCTTGGCCATGGGCGTCTCCGCTGTGTGGGCCGTGGTTGGAAGGGCGGCGCCTGCCCCAAGTGCCGCCCCGGCAATGACGAACTCGCGCCGGCTCATGCTCATCCAGTGTCTCCTCGATGGCCGAAGGGGACTCGCTCTCGCCGCGCAGCCATTCTACCGGCCCTGGCGTGCCCGGTCAACCGCCACGGGGCAGGTCGCTAGACGGCGCTGGCGAAGCGATGGGTCGGCCGCGGGCGGGCGGGGGCGAAGCTGCGGACCTCGCCCAGGCTGACCGCGATGCCCCGGCCCGCCGCCGCGCGAAGGCAGCCCTCGATAGTCTCCCGCAGCTCCTGCGGGGCAAGCCTCACGCGGGCGTTGACGAGGAGTTCCGCATCTTCGGGCGAGCCGGCGATGGCACCCTGGACGAATGGCGGCACGCCGCTCCCGGTGGCGTTGGCGACAATGCTCCCTTCGCCGGCGGAGAGGAGGAGCTTCAGATGGGCGATCTCGGCCGAGCGGGCGCGCGTCTCCGCCTGCGCCCTGGCCAGGAAGTCGAGGCAGAAGGCCCGCCAGTCGGCCCCTCCCTCGGCGTGGAGGTGGGCGGAGGCGTTGAGCCAGCCGAGCATCGCCTCGCCCTCCGCATAGACATCGTAGTCCACCGACGCGATGCGCTGGCCCGCGGGCCGGTCCTCTGAGACAAGCCGCAGCCATTCGTCGAGGCCGTCGCCCCTCAGGGCCGAGAGCGCCAGGACGACCTTCCCCGGGTAGTGCTCCGCCACCAGCCGCTTCAGTTCGCCCACTTCGGCGGGCGACAGGGTGTCCGCCTTGTTCAGGACAATGAGGTCGGCCTCCTCCAGTTGCTTGCGGAAGATATACATCACGTTGTCGGGGAAGCGGCATTCGGCCCCCCGGCCCCACGCCTCCCGCAGGCGGATGGGGTCGGCGAGGACCGAGAAAGGAGCGACGCGGAACAGCTCGCCGTAAAGGGCCTTGAGCGGCTGGAGCACCGTGGCCGAGAGGTCCGTGCAGCTCCCCACGGGCTCCGCGATCACAGCGTCGGGCTGGCCCGACATCAGGAGCCTGAGCGCCGAGATGAGGTCGTCGAACCGGCAGCAGAAGCACCCGCCGCTGACCTCGGCGACGCTCGCGCCCCGCCGCTCGAGGAGCGCAGTGTCTACGAGGCTCGTGGCCTGGTCGTTGGTGATGAGGCCGACGCGTTTGCCCGCGCGGGCAAGCCGCTCAGCGGCCTTCGCCAGCAGCGTCGTCTTGCCAGCTCCCAGGAAGCCACCGACGAGGACGAGCCTGGGCTGAGTCACTCCACTCGCTCCTG
Source organism: Planctomycetota bacterium (assembly GCA_016872875.1). The sequence goes on from VGYW01000094.1 coordinate 12,061, forward strand.
TGGGGCCTCTTCCTGTGCTTGCGGCGCCACCGCGAGCCCCGGCGCGATGGCCAGCACGTACACCGCCGAACCCACGAGCGCGCCAAGGCATGGCGCCAGGACGTAAACGCTGAAGAAGCCGCCCCGCGGCCCCGGGATTGCAATCGCGCCCCAGCCCGCGAGGCAGGCAAAGAGCCTCGGCCCAAAGTCCCTAGCGGGATTCAGCCCCGCCTGAGTCAGAGGGGCGACAACCGAGATGACGATCGCCACAGCCAGGCCAATGAAGAGCGCGGAGAACGTCTCCAGCGGGCGCTTGGGGTTCTGGACGTCCGTGACGGCGAAGACGAAGAAGGCCAGGAACGCGGTCCCGATCCCCTCGGCGAGCATGGCCTGAAGATAGCTGACCCCCTGGAAAGCGGCCCGCGTGGTGCCGAGCAACGCGGGATTGGGGAAATACTCTCCGTAGAGCATCCCCGACAGCTCACTGCCGGGCTGGCCCCGGACCAGCGCCTTCGCGGCCTCGAACTGGCCGATCAAGCCGTGGAAGATCGCGTGAAGCGTCGCGGCGGCGGCAATGGCACCGGCGAGTTGCGAGGCGACGTAGAATGCGGCCCTCCGGACCGGGAACCCCCGCCAGACGACGAAGGCCAACGTCATCGCAGGGTTGACGTGGGCGCCGCTGGCGGCGCTCGTGGCGTAGATGGCGAGGGAAACCGCGATGCCCCACACAACCGCCACCTGCCACAGGCCCACAAGCCCCCCGGTGAGCACGGCCACGTGCACCGCGCCAGTCCCGAAGAAGACCAGGATGTACGTGCCGATCAGCTCCGCCGCGCACTCCCGAGCCAGGTGCCCCGCTTGCTTCATCCCTCGGTGCTCTTTCTCCTCCCGCTGCGCTTCGGCTTCGCTGCGACGGCCCTCCTCGCCGCCGCCAGCAATCCGCACACCGCCTCCTGGTATCGCCCCAAGGTGCCCACCCAGCGCTCAAGGCACTGGCGGCCGCCGGGCGTGAGCGTATAGAGGCGCTTGGCCGGGCCGCAGGACGAGGTGTCCCAAGCCGCCACGACCAGCCCTCTCCGCTCCATGGCCCGCAGGGAACGATAGATGCCCGACACGTCGGGCCTCTGTCCGTGGAAGGGACGCATCTCCGCGAGCCGCTCTGCGATGCGATAGCCGTGGAGCTCTTCTCTGGCCAGCACGGTAAGAACAGCAGGCTGGAGCAGCTTGTCCAGCGTCGCTCCGGCGCACGGGCACCCGTCGAACGCTGGTAAAGGAGAACATCTGGTAGATGACATACTCCTATACTCCTTGAACAACAGTATACAGGTCCGCACCCAATTGTCAAGGGGAATTCCTCCTCCAGGGTTTCCCGTGCCCCCCGTCCGTCATTCACTCCTCCACGACCCGACGATGGACGCAGGGCGGGCAGCGGTCCTCGGGGTCGAAGACGATGACGCCGCGGACGCAGGCCAGGCGCACGCTGAGGCGCTCGTCGAAGGCCGCGAGGTTGGCCTCCTTGCCGGCCTCGAGGCTGCCCATCCTGCTCGCCGCGCGTGCGACGCGGGCGGGGTTGATCGTGGCCATCTGGACCGCCTGGCGAAGCTCGACGCCCATGAGGCGCACAGCGTTGCGCACCGCGCGGTCCATCGTCAGGTTCGAGCCCAGGATGCGGTTGTCCTCGGCCGAGCGCACGACGTCGTCGGGCCGGGCGTAGACCTCCTGGCCGCCCTCGAGGGTGTAGCGCCCCTCGGGCAGGCCGGCCGTGAAGTTCGCGTCGGTGATCAGCGAGATGCGGTTCAGCCCCTTGGCCTTGAGGGCCAGGCGGAGCATGATGGGGTGGACGTGGACGCCGTCGCAGATGACCTCGGTGGTCAGGTCGTCGGCCAGCATCACCATTTCGTCGAGGCGTGCGCGGCTCAGGCCCCGCTCGGGCGGCGGGTAGCCGTAGCGCGTGGCGTTGAAGAGGTGCGTGGCGTGCGACAGGCCCGCGCCCACCGCCGCCTGGAACTCCTCCCACCCCACGCACGAGTGGCCCACCGAGGCCACGACGTCGTGGGCAACGAGGGTGCGGATCAGCTCCATCCCCCCCGGGATTTCGGGTGAGAGGGTCATCAGCGCGATGGCCTCCCCGAACCGCGCCAGGACGGGGTCCAGCTCGCCCTCGGTGTAAGCGCTCCTCGCGCGCTCGGGGCTCAGGCCGCCGATGCAGACGGGATTGACGTAGACCCCCTCGACGTGGGCACCGAGGACGAGCGCGCCGTGTGGCGGCTCGGCGCGGCAGCGCTCGACGACCGCCAGCCACTCGGGCTCGACCGATTGCGCGGTGGGCGCGAAGGCGGTGGTGCCGCGCCGCGCGTTGAACCGCGCCATCGCCGCGATGCCCGCCTCGTCGGACGCGCGGCCGCCCCCCGAGCCGTGGACGTGGAGGTCAATGAAGCCGGGGGCGAGGATCAGGCCATCGAGGTCCACGACGGTCTCGCCGGGGTGAGTGTCGGGCGCCTGGAAGTGGCCGAGCGCCGCGATCTCATCGCCGTGGATGCGCAGCCAGCCGTCCGCGCGCTCTTCCCAGGGAGTGATCAGCCGGCAGTTGCGGAAAAGCACCCGGTTCTCTCCAGAGCAGCTCAATCCGGCGAGGCGTCATGGCCTATCATCTTACCCCTATGGCCGCGCTCAGTCAAAACCTGCGCTGGCGGTCTTTGCTCTTCCTTAATCGTCCTCGTCCTCGTCCGTCGTCCTCGTCCTCGACTCTTCTCCCTCCCTATCAGAGGATCGAGGACGATGGACGAGGACGAAGGACGAGGACGACAGAAGGGCCGGCTCGCTATGGCCCCTCTGAGTCGAAGCGTTTTCGCGGCAGGCCCCAGTGGAGGACTATGCTCGCTATCCGAATGGCGATGGTGAGGAGGGCGGCGACGACGGTGGCAAGCGCGAGGCCCGCGTGGATGCGCATCAGGCCCCAGAAGGCGAAGGCGCCGGCGATGGTGGCCGAGGCGTAGATTTCCTCGCAGAGGACGGCCGGCACGTCGCGCGCCAGCACGTCGCGGATGACGCCCCCGCCCACGCCCGTCAGGCAGGCCATAGTCACCACGCCCACGAGGCCCGCGTCGGCCTGCCAGGCCTTCGTCGCCCCGATGGCCGTGAACACCCCCAGCCCGATGGCGTCGGCGATCAGCAGCTCCCACCGCACCCTCTGCACCCAATGGTAGAGGACGAAGACCACGATGGCCGCAGCCACGGCGAGCGGCACATAGGTCGGGTCCCCGAGCCAGAAGACCCTCTCGCCGAGGAGCGCATCGCGGATGGTTCCGCCGCCGATGGCCGTCACCGTCGCCAGCACGGCCACGCCGAAGACGTCCATCTCCTTCCGCACGCCCTTGAGGGCGCCCGAAACCGCGAAGGCGAAGGTGCCGATATAGTCGAGAAGCTGGAGGGTGGTCATGGGCACCCCTTGAGACCGTGAAGGAGTGACACGGACTTGCACGGACGGCCACGGACTTGTGACTGTGGGGCCGACGCGTATGCGTCCGTGTGTGTCCGTGTCCGTCCGTGTGATTCTGGGGCTCTTGTCACTTCCTCGCCCGGGCGAGCACTTCGGCGCCGATTGCGTCGGCCTTGGGGCGATAGGCATTCCATATCGCCTCGATGAAGCCGCCGGCGCCGCCGTAGAAGGGCTGGTAGCCGGTCGGCTTCATGGTCTTGCGGTCAACCGTGCCGTCGGCGGCCTCGCTCACCCAGCGGTCCACGTAGTCGAAGAAGGCGTCGTGGCCCCAGTGGCCCTTGGCGCCGAGGAGTCGGGCGGCGAGGGCCTGGCCGGGCCAGGTGGGGCCGTTGAGGAGGCGGTAGGCTTCGGACTTCCAGCCGTCGTTGTCGCCCTTGAAGGGTGGGCCGGCCCACCGCTCGGGCGGCAGGTGCTCGTGGCGGCGGGCCTCCGTGGTGTCAATCGTCCAGAGCGCCTTCTGGCCGCGGTAGCCGGCGCCGAAGTAGGTCTGCTGGTCCTCGGCGAACGCGGCCTTCACGCCCTTCATCCCATCGTGGCCGAGAAGAACGCCTGCGAAGAGGATGGGCATCTTGCGGCCCGAATTGTGCCCGCCGTTGGCCCGCCACAGGTCGGCGTCCGACTGCGTGACGCCGTAGTAGTCAATGCCCAGTTGCACGAAGCGGAGGAGGAGCGTGTCGCGGGGCAGAGACGCCCCGCCTACAGGGGCCGGGTCGTCGAGGAGGAGCATCAGGGAGACGTTGGAGACGATGTTGGTGATCTCGCGGCCGTAGTCGGGCATGTTCTCGAGCGGGTGCATCATGCGGTTGGGCCATTCGTGGAGGTGGTCGAGCCAGATTCGCTCGAGGTAGCGCTCGTGGAGCTTGAGGTCGGGGAGTTGCCCGACGGGCTTGAGGCGGGGCAGGAGGTCGCGGCGAAGCTGGCTTGCGGCGAAGGCCGGCTTCCTGTCGCCCACGTAGGCCGGGCGGAACGCATCGGCGGCGGGCGGCTCGGCCACGCAGGTCAGCACGGCCGCCGTTCGCAGCGGCCCGCGGCAGTATTGGCCGGGCACCGTATCGGGCGTCTTCTCCCCCACCTTCTCCACGCTCGCCGTGGTGACCAGTGATTGCCCTGGCTTGAGGTCGAGCGGGAACGCGGCTCGAAGCGAGGCGTCGTAGCCGCTGATTCGGTCGTCATAGCCCTGGCGCTTCCCCGCTGGGGGATTCACCACCGAGCCGTTCCGGCCATCGGCTGGGGCAGGCGTCACCCCTTTCACCACCACCGGCCCCACCGCCCACCAATCGCCCGTCACGAATCGCCCGACCCGTGCCGGTTCGGCAAATGCCCACGTGATCCCATACTGGCTCGCCGCCGCCTGCGGCGCGGCCCCTTCCCCGGCCGCCGACATGAGAGCGATCAGGGCTATGACCATTGCTGCCGGGGTGCTTCGCCCCGCTATCATGCTACCCTCCGCCGGCGGCTGACTTAGCCTTGCGCGCCACCTCGACAATTGCGTCGAGCTTCCGACTCACTTCGTCCGGAATCAGCTCGCGCGGGACCAGCCGCGCCAAGACATGGTAGTCGGACTTCTGCATGAGGTTGGGCAGCTTGAGCTTTCTGAAAAACTCCCGGAACAACGGGTCCATGAAGTCGTCGCTGGCCTTCACGTCAGCGGAGAATGCCCCGGGCTTGCCCAGTGTGGCCAGAGCCTTCTGCACTTCCTCGATAGCCTCCGACATGGCGTTCTCGGCTCTAGCGACGAACCCTGGTGCGAACAAGGGGCCCGCTGAGGCTTGGGCCCCCAGGGCACGAGCGTAGGCCATGAGCGTCTCAGGGAAACACAAGTAGTTCTCGACCTCGCGGCGCTCCCAGGCCATTTCAACCAGGGGGCCTTTGGCATCGAGCGACTTCGCCAATCGGTCGAAGATCGCGATACCTTGGAGGTCCGACTTGGCCTCCAGCAGCCCGTGGAAGTGGTCACGCGCCCTCAGCAGCTCCTTGCCCACGTAGTGGACGAAGGGCCTTTCAAGGAATGATCCGGCCGGATGGCCTAAGGCTTCTGCGAACGCGCGCAGGATGGCCAGGTCCGTTGAGCCCTCGAGATAGAGCACCCACCCGGCCTGCTCGGCTTGGTAATACTGGTCGAAACCGATCTCCTTGAGAGCCTTGAGCACTTGGCTGCCGCGGTCGTCGATCCTGTGGGGTCGACCCACAAAGGCGACGACCACGTCCCGGTCGGCGGCCTCGTTGAGGATCACCTCTGAGTGACTGGCAATGATGGCCTGCGACCCGTGGGCATCGGCTACCTCCGTCAGCAACTGGTACGCTTGCCGCTGTCGGAAGATCTCCAGATGCGCGTCCGGTTCATCGAGCAGAAGGACTGTCCGCGGGTTGCCGTAGAGATGAGCCAACAGGAGCAGAGTCTGCTGCAAGCCTCGCCCTGAAGACGAGAGGTCCAAGCGGATGCCCGAAGGCTCGCGATAGGTCATTGTGACCTCGCCTCGCTCCGCGATGTACTGCGGGGGGTCAAGGTCCACAAGGAAGAGGTGTTTGATCTGCCGGACGAGTTCCTCCCAAAGGCGCTTGTCCTCCTGGCTGTAGATCAAGAAGCAGAGGTTCCTCAGCATCTCGCCGGTTCGTCCCTCCCCGAGCCGAACGTTGATGGCGCCGAGGTCGAGTCGCGTCTCGCTTGCGGCGAGGCCCGACATGGGGGGCATGAAGGCCATACGCACGGCCTTCGCGGCCTCGGGAATGGCCATGCGTTCGGGGGTCTCCTCCTCGCTTAGCCGCAGAGGCCGGCAGTAGAAGGACTCTTCGTTTGCATAGTCGAACTCCAGGCCACATTGCCAACCGGACCCATCGGCTACCCCGGAGACCATGATGTCGATGCGCACATTTCTCCTTCCGACGGCCTTGCCACCGACATAGTGCACGTCCCGGACGTGGAGGTCGCGCCAGAGGAGATTGGCGTTGGGCACAGGGACTGCAATCAGGTCGCGGCGGTTGATCGCTACACCGGGGCGGTTTTCCTGTGTGGGCTTCCCGGCGCGCTTCTCGTTCCATCGGCGCAGGCCGATCTCCCACAAGGCTAGAGCCTGAAGCGCGGTGGTCTTGCCAGAGTTGTTCGGGCCGACAAAGACGACGGTCTGTCCGAGCTCAACCTCGACCTCCTCGAGGTACTTGAAGTTCCTGACCACAAGGTTTGTGAGCATCCCAAGCCTCCAAGCAGCGGCCCAGACAGCGTCTCACACGCCAGCGCATCATAGAGGACGCATTGCAGTTCGTCAAGTGCGTTATTGGTGGGATGCAATAGCCTCGTGACAGACATCGAGCGCCGAGGGGAAGGGCAGGGCAGTGACCGCTGTTACCAGGAGAAGCCGCAGGGGCGACATGCTGCCTCCTTGTCCACAGGGGGGAAGCGCGGCTCGAGGGTGCACACAGGTAGTCACGCAGGACGATGATCCGGATTTCATCCACCCGCTTGAGGCCGACATCGTTGGTCACGAAGGCCTCGGTCCCCGCGAGGATGGCCGCGGCAAGCTGCATCGCATCAGCGGTTCTCAGTTTCCGGTACTTGCCGCGCAGACGGCCGGCCCTCTCGGCAACCAGTGGGGTGATTTCGACCAGGGTGAGAGTTGGATCCTCTTCAAGGAACTTCAGGCATCTCTGGATGTATGCCTCGTCCCCGAGGGCCGCCGGCTTTGCGATGGTTTCCGTGACAGTGACCACCGAGGTGTAGCCGGAAACAGAACCCGATTGGTATGCTTCGACGACCTGCTTCGCGAGTGAACCGAATTCCGGGTGGGCTTCAAGGAGGTAGATGGCGATTGATGTGTCTATGAATAGGCTGCCAACTCGGCTGATTTCTTCGCTCAGGGACACTCGCGGTCCTCCCGCAGGCGGTTGACGTACTCCTGCGCATCCTCATCGCCCCAAATGTGCTTCCCAGAGCCGTAGAAGTCAGCCGCCTTTATCGTGCCAGGAGGCGCCTTAGGTCTTCGCTGCCGAAGCTGCTGCATCAGTCTCTCCGCCAGCTCCCGTTGCTCCTCGGGCCGGAGTTCGCGGATTGCGGTCTCGATCTCTTGAAGAGTGCTCAAACCAGCCATCTCATTTCCCCCTCATGGTGTTGACGTAGTCTTGTCATACCTGACAGTAGTATAGCACCCTGGCGCCGGGACTTCAACTCGGAGGGATGCGCGATAGACATCAAGTGCAGCGGGGAAAGGTTCGAGGGCGCGCTCGAAGATGCCGAGCGAGTAGGCGACGACGAGGCCGTAATTGGTGATCGGCACGCCGGCCTGCTTGCAGCGGAGAATCCGCGTGAGCATTTCGCGGCGGTTGAGCATGCACGAGCCGCAGTGAATGACCAGCTTGTAGGGGGAGAGGTCGTCGGGGAAGTCGTGGCCCTGCATGGTGTCGAAGTGCAGCTTTCCGCCGACCAGTTGGGTGAGCCAACGGGGGATCTTGACGCGGCCGATGTCCTCGGCTATCGGGTGGTGCGAGCAGGCCTCGGCGACGAGGATGCGGCCGCCGGGCCGCAGCGTCTCGCAGGCGAGGGCGCCGCGCACCATCTCGGCCAGGTCGCCCTTGTAGCGGGCGAAGAGGATGGAGAAGCTGGTGAGGGGGATCTCGCGGGGCGTGTCGGCCACGACCTTGAGGAACGCCTGCGAATCGGTGACGACGAGGCGCGGGGGCGTCTTGAGGCGGTCGAGGGCCTCGCGAAGCTCACGTTCCTTGACGACGAGGGCGAAGGCGTCGCCATCGATCAGGTCGCGGATGGCCTGCACCTGTGGCACGATGAGGCGGCCCTTGGGGGCCTCCTTGTCCACGGGCACGACGAGGACGGCCATCTCGCCCGGCCCCACGAGGTCGGCGAGGATGGCCGGGTTGTTCAGGAAGTCGGCCGGCGCCGCATCGAGCAGCGCCTGGCGGAAGTCCAGGACGCCCGTGTTCGTAGTGCGGGCTTCAGCCCGTTCCCCTTCCAGATACGGCCTGAAGGCCGCACTACAAACGGTGCGGACGGTGCGGACTTTTTCCTTCTTGAGGCGCTCGACGAGTGCGGCGTCGGGCTCGCCGAGGTCGCTCTTGTTGAAGACCACGATGACTGGGCAGCCGCGGGAGCGGAGCTCGTCGAGGATTTGCTGCTCAAAGAAGCCCCAGTGGCCCGGCTCGGCGATGACGACCCCGAGGTCCGTGCGGTCGAAGACCTGGCGGGTGCGGGCGACGCGCATCGCGCCCAGCGCCCCCTCGTCGTCTATCCCCGCCGTGTCAATGAGCAGCACGGGGCCGAGGGGGAGCAGCTCCATCGGCTTCTCGACCGGGTCGGTCGTCGTCCCCGCCACGTCCGACACGATGGAGACCTGCTGGCGGGTGATGGCATTCAGCAGGGACGATTTCCCGACATTCCGCCGGCCGAACAATCCGATGTGCAGCCGCAAGCCCTTGGGAGTGCGTTCCATTCCGAAATCGTCCTCGTCTTCGTCCTCGTCGTCGAACGCCAACTGCATCGCGGGAAATCCGCAATGCGCAATCCGCAATCCGTAACCAGAGAAGATGATGCCACAGGGGGCCGGGCGCTGTCAAGCAAGGGGACGGCGGAGACGGGAGAGGCCGTGGAGAGACCACACGGACCAACACGGACGGACACGGACGACTGTCTCAACAGCGGAGCCTCAGTCGTCCGTGTGGGTCCGTGTGGCCCCTTTGCGGCCTCGCGGAGCGTGGGGACGAGGGATGGGGCGCCTTGGCCAGGCGGTGCAACGGCAGCGGCAAGGTTCGGGGGGCGTGGCTACGCGGCCTTCCGCCGGCGGCGGAGCAGGCCCAGGCCCCCGAGGGCAAGGAGGGAGAGCGTGGCAGGCTCGGGTATCGCGCCGCCCGGGCGCAGGTCGTCCGTGAGGTAGAACGCGGAGGCCATGCCGGTCGAGTCCCACGCGTTTGGCGCAGTTGGCACACTATGGGCGTCTCTGGGCGTCATGAGCGCCGCCGCGCCGCAGGAGCAACTATCTGAAGGAGATGTGACACCTATGACTTGCGTGGATGCGTGGATGAATGAAAGAAAGAGGAGGCTGGTTGGTTCCTTGCTCTGGCATTCATCCACCCATCCACCCATCCAATCATCCACCCATCCAATCATCCAATCATCCAATCATCCATTCATCCATTCTTCACCGGGGGGGTGCCGAGGCGGCAGACGGCTTCGGGGCTGACCATTTCGTTGAACTGGGCTTCGGTGAGGAGGCCGAGCTCGATGGCGCATTGCTTGACGCTCTGGCCGGAGTCGGCGGCGATCTTGACGAGGCGGCAGACGGCTTCGTAGCTGAGACAGGTGAGGAGGGCGGTGGCGGTGGCGGTGGAGTCGTCAATGTGGGCGCGGCAACGCTTCTCGTCGGCCTCGATGCCCTCGACGCACAAGCGCCGCAGGATGTCGCAGGAGCGGGCCAAGAGGTCGAGGCTCTCAAGGAGGCAGTGGGCGATGAGGGGGAGGAAGGCGTTGAGCTCGAGGTTGCCGCTGGCGGCGGCGAAAGCGATGGCCTGGTCGTTTGACATCACGAGCATGGCGGCCTGGCTGACGGCCTCGGGGATGACGGGGTTGACCTTGCCTGGCATGATGGAGGAGCCTGCCTGGCGCTGCGGGAGGCGGATTTCGCCCAGGCCTGCCTCGGGGCCGGAGGAGAGGAGCCG